>CAMNBP010000012.1 GCA_946532885.1 uncultured Candidatus Saccharibacteria bacterium | reverse complement strand
CGATCAAATCATCAAATGCCGTCGGCTGAAGCTCGCGCAAATACCGCTTCATACCCGCCGATTCAAACTGGAATACACCCGTCGTATCACCTCTGCGGAACAACTCATAGACTTTATCATCATCCAGCGGCAACTTACTCATATCAATCTGTTTGCCGTGCACCTTCTTAATAATACGGAGAGCCTGCTGAATCACCGACAAGTTCGATAGGCCCAAAAAGTCCATCTTAAGAAGACCAAGCTCCTCAACCTGTGGACCAGGATACTGCGTCGCTAGCGGACCTTTTGCCGAAACTTCCAGCGGCATGAACTTCACGAGATCATCTGGCGCAATCACCACACCACAAGCATGCACGCCATGCGAACGAATTGTCCCCTCCAGTTTCATCGCAAAGTCGATTACTTCCTTCGCAGTTGGGTTCGTCTCGTACTCTTTCTTCAAATCCGGCTCGTTCACAATCGCGTCTTTCAACTTCACGTGATGGCCCATCACTGGATCTGGCACCAACTTCGCAATCCTATCCGCTTCCGCGTATGGCACTTCTAGTACACGTGCTACATCGCGCACCGCGTTCTTTGCCATCATCTTGCCGAATGTCACAATGTTACTCACGCGACCTTTGCCATACTTCTGCGTACAATACTCAATCACCTCGTCGCGCCGGTTATCCTGAATATCCGTATCAATATCCGGCATCGAAATACGATCCGGGTTCAAGAAACGCTCAAAGAGAAGATCATATTCTAGTGGATTCAAATCCGTAATGTGAATCGCATACGCCAGCAACGAACCCGCCGCCGAACCACGCCCTGGGCCATAAATAATCCCCTGCCCTTTACCCCAGTTAATAAAGTCCTGCACAATCAAGAAGTAGCCGTTATAGCCCATCTTATCGACGGTTTCTAGCTCATAATCAATACGATCAAGAATTTCCTTCGACAGCAGCGGCCGAATTTCTTCTACGGTCTTCGTTTGTGCTTCTTCTTTCGACAAATAACCAAAGCGCTCGGCAAGGCCTCGGAAAACCATATTATCTAGATATTGTTTTTCTGTCTCGCCAGTCTCAATTGGAAACTTCGGAATCAAAATCCTACCAAGATCGATCTTCACATTACAGCGATCCGCAATCTTTTTCGTATTGCGAATTGCATCCGGACAAGTTTTTCCCCAACGCTCAATCAACTCATCTGGCGGAATCACATGCAAATCAAAATCTTTCAGCGACATGCGTTTTTCATCAGAAATATTGCTACCCGTACCGACGCACAGCAAAACCTCATGCGCATCCTGGTCTTCCTTCTTCAAATAGTGCGCATCACAAGTTACCACCAAGTCCAGACCCGTTTCCTTCGACAGCTCCATCAAGGCGTTATTAATCTTCATCTGCTCCGGATTATGCGTCGGCGAATCTGGATGACCATGATCCTGCATCTCCAAATAAAATCGCCCGTCATAGACCTTCGAATACCAGTCAATCAACTTGCGCGCTCGGTCCATATCATCGTGTCGAATCGCCGTCGAAATCTCCGAACCCATACAGCCCGACAAGCAAATGATACCTTCGTTGTACTTTTCCATGATTTCATGGTCAATACGCGGTTTGTAGTACTTTCCCCGCACTTCCGCCTCAGTCATCAAACGGCAAAGATTCTCAAAACCCTTCTCGTTCATCGCCAGCAATGTAATATGGAAACGCTCCTTATCGTAGGCCGGATCGCGATCTTCCATCCCGCGCGCCGCCACATAGGCCTCTAGGCCAAGCACTGGTTTAATGCCAGCATCATTGCAACATTTATAGAGTTCGATTAAACCCGACATCGTGCCGTGGTCCGTCACGGCCACCGCCTGCATGCCGCTTTCTTTCACAAAATTCACCAACTCATCAATCTTCGTCAAACCATCCAAAAGTGAATAGTGTGTATGATTATGCAGATGTACATAATCTGCTGGTGTAAGTTTAACCTCCTCTGCCATATCCATTATTTTACCATGAACCACCCCCAAAAATCGCCCCTTCTTGACTTTTTATTCCGCTTGTGCTATAATAAAAGAATTACACATCAAAAAGTCAGGCCTTCGCAGCCTGTCTTTTTACTTTGAAATTTTCAAATAATAAAATCTTTCTACGTTCCCAAAGCGCCCCGCCAATTCGTTGTCTTTCTTGCCAATAATCACAAAACCATTACGTTTCAGCCAAGCTTCGAAATTCACAATAATCTCTCGACGCATCTTATTATTCTTTAGCACCCCATTCTTCAATTGCCATGGTTTCGCTTCAAACTGCGGCTTCAACATTACTACAAACTCCGTCTTTCGACGCGCCAAATTCTTTTTCGCATAATACAAAACGTCGGCCAAGCTCACAAAGCTCACATCTGCCAAAATCACATCTGGAATCACTTCGGGCACAAACTCAAAAATGTCTGTTTTCTCATGCAATTCAACCCGTGGATCAAAACAAAGTGGCGCTTTCATTTGGCGCGTCCCCTTCTCTACCGCAATGACTTTCTCGGCTCCAGCACGCAAAGCCATTTCCGTAAAACCACCTGTCGAAGAACCAATATCCAAAACTGTCTTGCCACGCAAATCAATCGCGAACGCTTTTAGCGCCGCCTCAAGTTTGTACTCCGCTCTTCCTACTACCGTCATTAACTATATTATATAATAAATCAGCAAAAAGTAAAACTATTTCATAACTGCCAAGATCGGCTTCTTCGCTTTTTGGATTTCAACCAATTCAACATTTTCCATTTTTTTGTATTCCCCCTCAGCTTGCAACATTACTTTTGCTGGTTTTTTGAAAATAATTCTATCTAAATCACTTTCCGTACCCGGAATTCTTCTCAATATGCTTCGCAACATGAATCCAACTAGGCGGAAAAACTTTGTTAACTTACGCGTCGTACTCCAGAAATACGTATCTTGCAAAAACCACTTACCGCCCTTCATCATCTTTGCAACCGATATGCCATTTACTGCCATGTAATCAGATTCGCCCTTACTTTCGACATATTCGTCCGTCGAATTTCCCAGATTATAAGCCGGCAAGAAGTGACGATGTTTTTGGCGTACCCACCATTGTGCCAACACCGCCAGGCTAAATGCCATATGTTTTTTGCGTTTTTTCTGTAAATGTTTACGTGTTTTTGGATGATCAAACACCGCACAAGCTTCTGCAAACATGCCAATCGTGAAATAGCACATACCATAACGCCAATGCGCACCATTCACACTACATTCGAGTGGCCACACCTCGTGCGCGTCGCCCTTCAAAATCTCTTCAATCTTCAAGTTCCCAAAACATCGCGCCGTATCATTGAAATTTCCATAGCCAAGCACGCCTACTCTGACATTTTTTGCCTTTGATAGCATAATGCCATTAATCGCAATCGTTGCCGTTGCGTCGCCACCCGCCGAAATCACCAAATCATCATCGGCCAGAATCTTCGATAACCTTACCGAGTTATCATCCACATCTGTATCGGCAACTTCAAATTTGCCCAAAGCCCAACCCTTTAGATTTCGCACTTTTGGCAAAACTTCTTTTTCTACTCGCCAAAAATTTGAACTTCGTCTATTGTAAACCAGGATTAATCTTTTCATATTTTCTCGTTCAAAATCGAAACTAACTCTTCTATGCTAGCATAAAAACCTAGCACATCGTCTTTCGAATATCCAAAGATATCCCTGAAGCTCATATCGTTGTAATTGTCGAGAATCTGTTCGCCCTTGATTTGGAAATTGCCATAATCTTCGATCATTGCATCTTCATCGATATTTGATATATCTTGATATTTTTCGACAAATTCCTCAGCTTCTTTCTTGTAATCGATTATTTCTTTCGCAAATTTCTTCAAAAATTCGTTATCGCTACTCTTGAAATCTTCCAGCTTACTATCGTCAACCCCCTCTTCGCCTAGCAAACTAAACAGCGACTTTTCGACTTCTGACACTTCTTTAAGTTTTGCAAAATCACTTTTCGCCTTATTGTACTTCTCGGCTACACTATCATTTTTCAATGCGGAGCTCGCACTCAGGCTTTCCATATATTGACCGACTTTATCTGCCGCTTTCGCAAAATTATCTGCTTTCGTTTTCTCTTCTTCGCTTAATTCTAGTGTGCTTAAATCAGCATCCAAAAAACTCTCAACAGCATCTTTCGTTTTTAGAATTTCGTCCGCATAATTACGTGCTTCTTCGTAGCCCAAATTACCACGCGTCACCAACAAAACAGTCAGCGTTGCACCAAAAGCCAACAATGCGCATACGACGCATATTATCGTTAATTTTACTTTCGAAATCGGCTCTTTCGGCTTGTCACTCTTCAAATGCTTCATCCTATAATCCTTTCACCCACAACTCACTAGATAGTGGCCACCAAGTTGGCTGACATCCTAACAAGCCAGTTGACTGCTGAAGCATAATTGGCGCAAGGCCAGTCTCCGTTTCGCATTCTTGAATATGGCCATGCCCTAAGAAATGCCCCACTTCATGGTTAATTACCATTCTTCGGTAATTCTGAAGCGTCACCCCTAATTCGTTGTAGCTATCTGAACCACCCAGCCAACGATCGTCATTAATATAGACATATGGTTTTACCGTGCAACTTAGCTTCTCCGAGCATCCACTTGGGCTTGCTGCCTTAACTTCTGACGGCGAGGCAAGTACCATGTGCAAACGTCCACCGTTTTCGACTTCCGTAAATTTCAAATTCGCGCGCACCCATCCTCTTGCATCCGATAAAGTTTCCGCAACAACCTCACGAAACTCTTCTACATCACCATTTATTTCGCCGCGCGACGACACGTCATAAGTCACTTCAATCACGTGACCTTTTTCATAACCGGCCTGCTCCACATAATAAGAGTCCACCTTCTCCTGCACTTCAATTTGCGCATTCATAATTTCCGTCTGCATCAGCAGACCAACGAGACTCTCAAGCATCTATTCTTCCTTCGAATTTACTGGACAAACATCAAGACCACTAATGGCAATTTTTTCTTCTTTCGGCGAGTCGGCACATGGATCTTCAAGGTTTGTGCTATCGAAGCTACTCATAATCCAGTTACCGTCCGCAATTCGCTCGTACATAATTGCGCGTACTGAGCCGCTGTTTCGACGAATGCCAAGACTTACGATCTTATATGCCCCGCTCTTTCGCACGAAGTTCACATTTTGATCTGCAATATCCAATACATAATCCGAACCAAAACGTTCAGTTAGTAAGTCGTTAATTTCACTAATGTCGCCGCCATTTAATGTTTCAACGTCATTGATGCGCGTAATTGCCGTTGATTGTTCTTCCGCACCAAGACTCTCATAAATCGCCGCAAGGTTATTGTCTGCCTCCAACTTCGCCAATTCCATTTTATTCTTTTCTTGGTTTACGTTGTTCATAATCAAAGCCGAGATGCCTACGCCAATTAAACAGGCCGCCGCAATAATCATTGCGCAGATTCCTACGCGCTTCCAAATATAGCTGACGACTTTATCGCCAGTCACTATACCGTTTGCATTCACGGCATTAATTACATTCATCGGCACCGCCCCTTCAGGCATTTGCTGTGGCGCAGGTTGAGCTGGCTCCGGCTGAGTGTACTGAATATTCGGATTCCCGCCAAATTGATTCTGCTGATTAAAATTATTTTGCGGATTCATTTTCCTCCTCACCCCAAAATATCGAAAAAACTTATGTCTATATTTTATCATACCTTTCACCTATGGCGAAGAGAGGTAAAATATGCTAGAATAATCCCAAGACGGAGAGGTGTCCGAGTGGTTGAAGGAGCACGCTTGGAAAGCGTGTAGCCTCGCAAGGGGCTCGCAGGTTCGAATCCTGTTCTCTCCGCCATTTTTAAAGATTTAACTTTTACAATTAAAATGGCAGCGAAAGAAACCGAAACAATCATTAAACTTAAATCCATTACTAAGCGTTATGGTTTTGGCGATGCCGAATCATTTGCTCTCCACAACTTTGACCTTACCGTCAAGCGTGGTGAATTCATTATGATCATGGGGCCATCTGGCTGCGGCAAAACTACCCTACTAAATGTCATTGGTTTGTTGGATAAACCAACCTCTGGCGACTATCAACTTCAAGGCAAATCCGTTGCGCGCATTTCTGCCCGCAAGAAAGCCCGTTTCCGTGCCAAAGAAATCGGTTTCATCTTCCAAAACTTCAATCTTATTCCGAATTTAACCGTTATCGACAACGTTTGCCTTCCTCTTCTTTATTCTGGTATCCGCAAAACACGTCGTCTCAAAATGGCTGACACCATTCTCGAGCGTTTTCATCTCCGAGAACGCGAATATTATATGCCGCATCAACTTTCCGGCGGCCAACAACAGCGCGTTGCGATTGCTCGCAGCTTAATTTCGAATCCATCAATTATCCTCGCCGACGAACCAACTGGTAATCTAGATAGCCGTGCTTCTCATATTGTCATGGAAGAACTTCGCGATATTCACGCACTTGGCAACACTATCATTATGGTTACTCATAACCCAGCTCTCACCACCTACGCCACTCGCGTTATTCATATGCTTGATGGCGAAATTGATACCGACATTAAAACCGTCGACGATCGCGACCTTCCTCGCCCAGGCGATCCAGAAAAGATTTCCGTTCGCATCCTTCCGAAGAAAGATAATCAAATCGAAATCGCCGTCGATGCGCAAACTAATGTCGTTGTAACCGGCAAAAATGTCATCGCCGCACAACCAGAAGAGTCCAAGAAAACCGAGAAAAAATCCGCTAAGACCAAGAAATCTGACGACAAAAAGAAAACCATTAAAGTAGAAAAACGCGATGAGGAGAAAAAATAGCCATGTCACTTTTACTTAGCACACATTTTCAACTCGCCATTGAAAGCCTACGCAAAAACCGCGGTCGCACTTTTCTGTCCGCTCTTGGTATTGCCATTGGCGTTTCGTCTATCGTTTTAATTCTATCGTTAACCGGCGGCATTAATCGCCTCGTAAGCACAGCCTCCGACAAGAATAATGCTAATCTTATCTTGGTGCGTCCAAGTAATGGCAAAGATATCGCCGAAAATATCATTAGCGAACTAACTTCAAGCAATCAATATTCAAAGTCCGACCTAACCCTAGAAGACGTTGATACCATCAAAGCCATCAAGGGCGTCGAAACTGCCACACCGTTAGCAATCTCCACCGCCAACATTCGAATTGGCGACAAGACCACTCAACCTATCAGCATTCTCGCAACTAGCACAAATTTTGCTAGATCTTCCGGCCTCAACCTCAAGAATGGTCAATTCCTTGAATCGAGCCTCCAAGACAATGTTGCTGTCGTTGGCTACAAGGCCGCTATGTCTATTTTTGGCACCACCGATGCCCTCACGAAAACTTTCACATATAATGGACAGCATTTTATGATTGTTGGCGTTCTCGAAGAAATTGATGACCCAATCAACTACAACAACATCGACCTAGACAACTCAATTATCATTAATATTAATTACGCCAGTACTTTTGAATCTTCTATTCAGATCCAACAAATCAACGTACGCACTAGCAACTCCGATGCTATCGCTGAAGTTAGTGAAAAAATCACTAGCGAACTCGGCAAAGCTAAAAATGGTAGCAACAGCTTTACTTTAATTAGTGGCAATAACAACTTACAGCCAACCGGCTCTCTCTTATCGATTATTTCCGGCATGCTTACCGTAATCGCCTCAATCTCACTCATCGTTGGCGGTGTTGGCATCATGAATATCATGCTCGTCTCCGTCTCTGAGCGCACCCGCGAAATTGGCATTCGCAAAGCAGTCGGCGCATCTGCCGGTAATATCTTATTGCAATTCCTTTTTGAATCAATCATCCTGAGCATTCTTGGTGGTATCTTTGGCTTCGCGCTTGGCTATATCTTTGCTTTTCTCATCTCGCTCGTCACACCATTTGCGCCATATATTTCGTGGGAGATTCTTGGCATTACTGGCGGTGTAACTTTAATTATTGGTATTCTCTTTGGTGTCTACCCTGCCGCCAAAGCCGCCCTTAAAGATCCTATTACATCGCTAAAATATTATCGCTAAGCCATAAAAATATATCGCCGAAAGGCGATATATTTTTTATCCCAGATCTTTAATCTTTTGGCTTCATATAATCTGGAACCTCTGGCAAAATACCTGCTTCGAAGATCGACTCGTATGCAGCCTTGACATCATCGCCAATTGCCGGCAATTCGTTGCCGTCTCTGTCTGTTCGTGCAGCGAATTCATGTTTTATACAGCGATAACGCGTTGTTCTATCGAGTGTACGCCATAATTTAATCGCATCAACCAATGTGTTCAGCTTTTCCGAATCACCCGACAGCTCAGCGAATTTACTCTTCATCTTATCAACATCGATAATACCTAAGCCATAAGTCGAGTTACGATTAATGAATTCAAGATTATCCAGTATTTCCGCTGCGTCACTAAATTCTTTACGGATCTTGAACTGTTCAGGTAATACCTTATGTGTATCACGCACAAATGCGGCCGCGCCGTGCCTCAATAGATAGAGACGGCGCTCCATTTCTGTCGCCCCATTCCAAGTCGCCATTGCAGCCTCAATTTGCTCTCGCGTATATGCCTCTGCGTCGCCTCTAGCTTCACCCATCGCATCACTAATCATTACGCCAGGTTTTTCAAAGTTGAGCGTCGTAATTGGGGAAGTATATGTAACACCCTCAAAATCTTTATCCGTCTTTGGTGCACTAAGTATTTCGCCGTGATTCGCTCCGCCCTTATAAAGAATTTTTTCCGCACCCACTTTTGGCGTTATTAAGCCCGCTGCCATCAATATGAAACCACTATCCGGCATTACGCCATAACCAATCATTGCTTCGAAACGCCTCGTGGCACTCTCTTCATTCCATGCTCTTACTGCATTCCTAAGAACAATTGCATTATTGCCACTCAATTGGTTCAATCGACGATCGGATACTCGAATATCGAAATCCATATCACTAATCTTTTCCTCTAGAGCGGCCGTATATTCCTTTAAGCTTTTATCAAATTCAGATTCAATCTGCTCTTGCTGCCTATCGGATAGCCCAGCCAATATTTCCGGACTTATTGGAGCGCCATCAGCCTCAACTGGTCGCATCTTTCTCACTCCATCCGCTACTAATAAGTCCATAGCTTCCTCGTAGAGCTTGTCCGAAGCGGCCTCGCCAGCATCACGGTCCATTTCGCCGTAGTCGACAAGACCATGACTGCTTGCAAAATCAACATAGAGTCCGACTAATTTAATCAACCTCTCGCGCGCTCTGATGTTTGCCGAGCCGTTTTTATTCTTTTTCAACTCTTCCATAGCGGAGCGAATACTAGTCTCAACAGTCCCAAATGGAATCAGTTTCAAGTCAGCCAATTCTTCGCCAGCCCCATGCTCCATTGCATCAAGTAGATCATATTTTTTCTCTTCACGACGCGCTCTACACTTTTCAACCAATTTCAGACGTCCAGCCCCGAGACTAAGTTCAGCATTCACAAATACAAGTGCATCCGTTACGCGATCTACGCTTAGGCCATAATCTACGTAATCGCCAGCTTTCTTAATCATTTCTGCAAAGTTATCGAAACGTAGGCCGCTTCGAGCATCTTCCGATAAACTCTCTGTGATTTCTTTTAATCTTTCGTCAACTTTCTTCTTTGCATCTTCACCATGATCGCTACCCACATACTCGCGCGCAATGTCATGTAAGCTCAACACGGCTTTCGAAATTTCAGCGTCCGGACCATCGGCTTTCACGTCTTCAAACTTACTGCCATTCTTTCGCATGACAATAAACTTATCGCCTTCTTTTCTAACCCGATAAGCAGTTGCACCTTCGCCTTTAGCCAATTCCATACCTTCAGGATTATCGTAAATCGCCTCAAATAAGGCTTTTGCCCCTTTAGCGTATGGTTTCCTATGTTCAGCTAAGAACGCATCGACACCATCGAACTTCTTCCAGAAACGGCCACTCGCATCACCGGTGTCCATCAAACGTGCAGCTTTTTCTTCATAACGTTCACGTGTACGGCTTGCAAAGATTCGCTTCACAAACTTAAAGCCACCGTCCATATGTTGTTCCATCATCATGTCGACCAATTCATCAATAGAACGGTCGTTATCGCGTGTCATATCGATATTTGCTAATACAATCTCGCCAGTAGACGACTCCCATTCACCGATAATCTTATCGGCCATTTTGCCCAACATTGTCTTCTGCGCTTCTTTATCAGCAAAACTGCCATATTTGTCTTGTACGAATTTTTTGAAGCCCTCATCGCTATCAAATAGGCGCATAAAGTTGTCGCGCACTTCACGCATATCTTCAATCTCATCGAGGAAATCAACCACCTCTTCATCGCGCATGCCTTTGATATCTGCCGGAATCTCGAAATTAACACCCATTAACTGCTTCAGTTCGCTCATCGAACCGCGCATCTCCTCAATTTTTGCGCGATTTTCTTGCATTAGCTTAAAGTCTTCTTCGAGCATTTCCAGTTTAGCGAAATTCATACTCTTTAAGCCAGGTTCAATACCGTTTCGCTTAATAAAGTCAGCAAATTCAGCATCTCCTGCAATACGTTCTTCAATTTGCTTTAACTTAGCTGCGGCGCCCTCAGGCGTCTTGGTGTAATCATCCATCAAAGCACGTAATTCGCCCTCATTCATAACCATCAGGCTCTTACCGCTCGCTAAAACGAATTTCCTAAACTCTGCATCTTCGCGCGCCCGACTCACTATCTCATCACGCATATCTTGGGCTATTCTCAGTTCAGATGCGTCAACTAGGCTGCCTATTCTTGCTTCGTATTCTTCTAGAGGCTCACCATTTTTACGTATTACCCATTTCTTTGTTTCGGCAATGCGTTCTTCTCTGGTCATTTCCTTGAAGTCTTTTTCGCTCTCTTCAATCTTTAATACCTGGTAATGTTCCGCGTCGCTCAAGTCTATACCTTTTTTCCGCGCAAACTCCTCCATTTTTTCTTTAGAGATGAAATCCCAACGAGTTTGAGTGGCTTTTTCATAGAGCAAGTACTTATCGCCAGCCATTTCACCCTCAAAATTCGTTTCCGCTGTTTTGCCACGCGATTCGCGTTCCGACATACGAAGTAATTTTAACTTGACGGCGCGTTCTTCTTCCGTCAGCCCCACTAAATGCGAGGCTTCTTCCTCGCTTAAGTCTGGGTACATCAGCGTCAAATCTTGGATCTCTTTTTTAACGGCGTCACTTCTCTCTGTCTGTGCACCAGTAGACTTATCTTGCAACTCTTGCATTCTTTGTCGTCGAGCCTCAGCAGTCTCTTTCTTAATTAGACGATCTGCCGCCAAACGTTCAGCTTCAGTCTTAACATCAAGCCCAGCATAACGTGCATCATATGCCGCCTCAGCATCGGATTGACTTTTACCTTCAAGCATTTGACGTTTAATAAATCTATCCCTTGCTTCCTTGACTTCATTGCTCAATTCAGCATCAATCTTACTAACTGCCTCTTCATGGCTCACGCCGTCAGCTTCAAGTTTCGCAATTTTATCTCTAAATTCCGTCTGTACTTCATCGCGAATAGAGTCATATCTTCTTTTACGAGATTCTAATTTTTCATCTTCTCGGTCTTTATCTTCTTTTGCGACACGTTTATCATGCGCTTCAGCATGTTTCTTAATCCAGGCATCCGCCTCATCTGCAGATTCACTCGTATGTGGCGCATCAAATTGTATTAATTTAAGAGTCTCCAATCTAGCCAAAGTCCCAGTTAATACTTGGCCTTCTTCTGATCCGGCATCAAAACTTTCACTCGGCTCCGCTCCGGCCAAAGCACCCAATTCGCCAGTCATCAAATAAGCCTGTCGCTGCTCTTCCGGAATCGAATTCCATTTACTAATCGCCTCCGTATATGGCTCATATGCTTTCTTCTCATACTCTTCGCGTTTTTCTTTTGGTAGCCCCTCGTACCAACGCTTTTTTGCTGCGGCAATTATTTTATCTGGATTGGTTCTGTACTCGTCAAGCTCACTTGGCAATAACAACAACTTCGCCTCATCGCCTGCTCCAGCAAATAATTTTTCAATCTTATCCGTTTCACTGAGGCCCAAAAATTCTTTATGCAAATCCGCAACGATGGTACTCTGCGCAGTTTCTCCCTTCATAGTCTCGGAGGCAAAATCTGGGTCAACCATCCAACCACCTATTTCTTTACCAGACTCATCTTTTCGTTTCATGAAAACACCCTCCGAAACAAGATAAGTCATCGATTTGCGAATACCCTCTTTAATCTCGTCATCCATCGAATCCTCTATAAAAACACTCGGGTCCGCCGTTTCCAAGAAGCGCTTACGTTTCTCTTCTGACTGGCCATTGAAGAATTGGATCCCTTCATCAATATCCATAATTGCCTTATGGTCAGAACTATCCATCTCGTCAAAATTCCGCGCATTTTGATCGATCCATTCATGATAGCGCTGACGGCTAATAAGCGTTTGTTCTCCGCCATTTTTTAGATGCTTCGTAGGGATTTCAGGATTTTTCATTCGCTTTGCAGCATCGCGACTTTCTGCTGCCGCTCGTTCACGTTCGGCGCGTTTTTCAGCAGACTCGCCAGGAATCGGTACTCTCTCGTTCATCTTAATTTTCTCCTTCAGCGCCATTTTCGGCATCGCTATCTTTTTCTAAAAAGAATTTTTTAAAATCTTCTTTTGTTTTTGAGGTGATTTCTTCTATATTCACGCCATTCTCGCGCATAAATTGGCCGATCTCATCATCGGATAAATCTTCACTTTCTAGCCTATCCGCTAATTCATTAGCCTTGTCGTCATCTAGCTTGCTTATCAACGCAATCTCAAGTTGCGCGACTAACCTTTCCATTAAATCTGCTTTCGCATCATTTAGTTCGCTTTCGGAAAAGCTTTCATAATTTTTTTCTTTCAGAAGCTCAGACACAAAAGCCTGCAGCTCGCCCTGATTAAACATAGAAACACCTCATTTCTTATATTTTCCCTTATGCTAATAATAGCATAAACATTTCAACTTTGCTCTCCGTGCAATATCTTAAAAACATGGTATAATAACAGATACATATGCGTATTTTGGGTATCGAAAGTTCTTGCGACGAAACCGCTGCCGCCGTCGTTGAAAACGGCAGTCATATTTTGTCCAACGTCGTCGTGTCCCAAATTGACATTCATTCTGCCTACGGTGGCGTTATTCCAGAAGTCGCTGCTCGCAGCCATATCGAGGCCATCAATCCCGTCATTAATCAGGCCCTTCGTGACGCAGAACTCAACATTAAAGACATCGATGCTATCGCCGTAACTCATACGCCCGGCCTCGTCGGCTCATTATTAATCGGTACTCTCGCCGCTCGCACCATCGCAGTCCTCAATAATATCCCGTTCTACCCTACCCATCACCTCAAATCACATATTTATGCCAACTGGCTCAGTGGTTACGAGCCAGAATTTCCACTCCTTGCCATGGTCATTTCTGGCGGCCACACTCAGATTATCTACATGGAACGTCATGATGATTTTCATATTATCGGCACTACGCGCGACGATGCCATTGGCGAAGTTTTCGATAAAGTCGCCAAAATTCTCGGCCTACCTTATCCGGGTGGCCCCTCCATTGCTCAATCTGCCCTCAATGGCGATCCAAACAAGTATCAACTACCAATCCCGCAAGTCGACGGTCTAGATTTCTCATTTAGCGGCCTTAAAACCGCTGTTTTGCGCGCCGTTCAGAAAGAATTAGGTTTGCCTATTACTACGCCGTCCCATGAACTCAAAACGCATCTCAGCGCCCAACAAATCGCCGATTTTGCCGCTAGTTTCCAGGCAACTGTTGTAAAAATCACAACACTAAAACTTAAAGCCGCCGCTCGTCAATATCCGCAAGCAAAATCTATCGTCTTCGCCGGTGGCGTTTCCGCTAACCAACTTCTCCGCGAAAAACTAACTCAATCATTTCACCACACACATCAGGTCTTTTTCCCCGAACCAAAATTCAGCACCGATAACGGCGCCATGGTCGCTTCTGCCGCCTATTATTCTATTAAGGCTGGCGAAAAAGCCAGCGACCCCTACTCGCTGGACATTTCTCCTCGTTCGATTATTTCTTAGCCTTTTCGTCTTCGGCAATTACTTTACGTGTGACTTTTGTGCGCCTATCTGTTGTGGTTTTTACAACGTTTTTCACAAATCGCTTAATTCTACCCCCTGCCCCGCGTACGATTCTTATCGCTTCTTGTTTGCGATACGCACTTGGATTTATCACGATCCTAAATCCACCAATCAACTCTTCGACTTTTACGCCAAAACCACTCTTAAACTCTAGTAAGTGGTTATTCTCCGAAAAGTCACCCTCCATGCCATAGAAGTTCACGCGCTTAATGCCTTTTTCGAAACATTTTGTTAGCAAATCATCTTGCAGTACAGTCATCGCATTCATTCGACGATATTTCTGCACCGTTCCGGAAATAAAGCTCACCGTTTCATTTGGATGATCAAATATTACTCGACCCGCTACCGCATCACCATTCTCTTTATTACGCGCTAGCATAAAGTGCACCTGGTCGCCGAAAACTTCTTGAATGTCTTCATAATACGAATTGTTACGACTCTTCACGCCGTTTTTCGTATTGCTCCCCTCAATCGCAAATGCCACGTCCGCCAAATCGGCCTTATCGGTCACTTCTAGAATCTCTAGTTCCGGTGAACACTTCCGTAATTTGTTACGTACATTCTTTTTGTAGGATGCACGCACCTCATCAATCGTCTTAAAGCCACTTAAGTCCTTCACGGTCACCCAACGATTTGCCTTATTTTCAATCGCCGTCGTCTTCCCTTCATAATCGAAGTTGTTTTCATCAAAACACTTAAACACCGCATCCCAATTTTTGCTTTCCAGGACTTCACCCTTCACATCGCGTACCGTCAGAACCAATGGTGGGAAAACTTCTAGTGTCACCGCATTATGCTCTTTTGCATAGTCGAGTAGATTTTTTAACCAAAAATCGAGCAATTCTGTATTGTTCCAATCCAAAACCCCGCCCATTGGCACCATCATCATGCCATTTTTTTCTAGCACCAAACAGCCTGCAATAATTTTATTATCCTCTCTTACGCCCAACAGGTTAGCATGCCAGCCCATTCGTCGACGCAAAGCTGCCCTCTCCGCCATTTGGTACAAATTTCCATACGGATTTTTTTGTTCAAATTTCCGGTAATCCGCTTCACTCAACTCCACAAATTTCATATTTTTATTCTACCACGCTCTCTTTTTTACTCGCTTTTATGCATAAATTCTTTTTATGTATAATATAACCATGAGTTATGTCGAGAGTAGCCTGAAGCTCCGCCGCAGTATTGCCAAGATGACGGATACCAATTCTGACGATTGGTTTCTTTGTCTTAAAGCTCGTTTTGGCCTAGAAATTGTTTTTACCGCAATTAAAGAAGTTCTCGGCTCCGGTAACGTGCTCACTACCCCATACACTTGTATTACTGCCATCAATCCTATCTTAGCCGGCGGACTCGAACCGCATTACATTGACATCGATCCTACCCTTCTCTCCACTAGCGACATTCCTGCCGACAAAATTACCCCAGACACCCGTGCCATTGTCATGCAACATACGCTCGGCATCATCGACAATAAGAACAATCTTTATAATATCGCCAAAAAACATCATCTAATTCTCATAGAAGACTCTGCTCACTGTCTCTTACGTATGGCGCGCGGCACCGACGATCAGCCACTCGCAGATATCTCTGCGCACTCTTTTGGTGTCGAAAAAATTCTCCAAAGCACCAAATTTGGTGGCGCTATCTACGTCAACCCTCAACTCAAAGAAAAACAACCAGAACTCTATGACAAAATTTGTAGCTATCTCATTACCTTGAAACAGCCAGAATCCGCTCTCAGTTTTCGTATTCGCACTTATCGCTTTAATAATGCCGTTATCCAACATATGCCACAGCCACTCAAAAACCCAATTCGGAATCTTGCCATCAAGACTAAACTCCTTGAACCTGCGGTATATGAATACGAGCAAGAAGGACGTCAGGCTAGTCCACGAACGACCAATGAATTCGTCAATAACACCATTCTCAAAGCCCTACCAAGTCTCAAAAATAATTATGACCATCGTCGCGTTAACGTAAAATATTATCGCGAACATCTGAAATCCAAGAAATTCACCGTCATTCCACAAAGCACCGAGGATGAGCCACTTCTTGCCTACCCTATCGTTTTTGAAAGCACCACTTTTGCAAACTACGCCTACGATCTACTCACGAATGCCGGATTCTTCGTACGCCGTTGGTATATGCCACTCCTCTACCCTGGACCAAAATTCTATCAACTCTACTACTACAAACCAGAAGAATGCCCAATCGCTGAATCTTTTTCACCGCGCGTTCTTTGCTTACCGACTGACTTACCCGCCAGCCAAATCCATCGCATCGTTTCTCTATTGACGCCTGTGGATAAACCTGTGGAAAAAAATCCTACCTCTGTGGAAAACAATAATATATCACCAAAAGCATAAAAGTTTTTAACAAAAATATATCATCCAACGCATAAACACTATAAAATCTCCATGCTACAATAAATACAGTTATGGAGATGCATTTTTTACAGACCCCTGCCTGGCAGAAATTCCAGGAAGATGAAGGTCGCAAAGTTTTTCGCGAAAAATCTGAAAATTTCGAATACATGGCCATTTTGCGCCATACAAAGCTCGGAAATTACCTTTTTGTCCCTTATGGCCCAGCCCTCAAAGACAAAAAAGCTCTCAAGCCAGCTCTAGAATCTCTTAAGAAACTTGCCGCCGCGCAAAAAGCCATTTTTATCAGAATTGAGCCAACTCTCCCCTTCACTGCCGAAGAAATGACCAAAAACGGCCTCAAAAAATCCCACCATATCGAACCGCAACATACCTGGGTTCTCGATCTCACTCAAAGCGAAGAGGATATTTTAGCTGGCATGGAATCTCGTAAAGTCCGCTACTACCGAAACTACGAGAAAAAAGGCATGACCATTCGCACCAGCCACGACCCGAAAGATATGAAAATTCTCTTCAAATTGCTCTCTGAAGTATCCGAAAACGATAATTTCCAAACTTTTGACGAAAAATACCTCGAAAACCAGCTCAAGCACGATTTCGCTACCCTCTACATCGTCGATTTCGAGGACACCCCAATCGCCGCCGCGCTTATGTATGACACCGAAGACACTTGCTACTACGCACACACCGGCGCCGATTACGAACATCGCAAACTTAACGCCGGCATCGTATTGCTCGTTAAAATGATCATTGACGCCAAACACAACGGCCGCAAAAAATTCGATTTTTGGGGCGTAACCACATCTGAGGACCCTTCACATCCTTGGTACGGCTTCACTAAATTCAAAAAATCCTTCGGCGGCGAACTCGTCACCTATGCTGGCACCTGGGACCTCGTAACAAATCCCCTCAAATATAACGCCTACAAAATGCTCCGCCCAATCAACAAACTACGTCGCAAAATCAAAAAATGATAATTCCGCCCTACCCTGGGCGGTTTTTTGATGCACTTAAAGTTGCGCGCAGCGCAAAAAATTTTTTTGCAAAAATCAGCTATCGTAATCCGATAAATCAAATAACGAGCGCTTCCCCTCATCCTTAATTTTTTGCGCTTTTTTCAACAATTTTTTCAAACCAATTTCGGAATTTGCCGAACCGACATGAACGGTTTTTACCACTTCCCCATTCTGCTTCCAGCAAACCTGAACCCCCGTCGCCCCGCTTAAGGTTTTGAATTTCCGAATAAACGCCATTACCACCATTCTACCACGCAAAATCCACAAATAATCCACGCCATATTTCCACAGTTTCACCGATTTCTCTATTGTGCTTATCCTTATATTAGCCACCTTTGACATTAGCATCCCGCTCGTGCTAAACTAAAACTACAAACCCGGTGAGATCGCGGTTTGGGTATCAAAATTTGGTGTGAAATGCAGGTAATCCCCGTATTACACAATAATCCACGGAAAAATCAATGTTTCACGTGAAATTTTTGCGATATAGCGTTAATTTTTCACGTGAATTTTTTGTGTATACGAAAAGCATATCCACTTAAAATCACCCCAAAAACATGCTATAATTTTTACAGATTAAAAATGCACACCATAACAGGGGAGTGCAACATAAAAATCGGGAGTAAATAATTCAATGAAGTTCAGTAAAGCCTATGAGCCGAACCAGTTTGAGCCAGATATCTACGCTCTCTGGGAAAAATCCGGCGCTTTTAAACCAAATGACACCAAAAAAGGCCCAGAATACACCATCGTTATGCCGCCACCAAATGCCAATGGCAATCTTCATATTGGACACGGCTTAACTATCGCACTAGAAGATATTCTTACCCGCTATCACCGCTTAAAAGGTGATGACACTTGGTATATTCCAGGCGCCGATCACGCCGGTTTTGAAACTTGGGTGGTTTACGAACGCTTCCTAGAAAGTCAGGGCAAAACTCGTTTCGATTACTCCCGCGACGAGCTTTATGATCAAGTTTGGAACTTCGTACACGAACAGCGCGGCAATATGGAGCTTCAACTCCGTAGCCTTGGCGCATCTTGCGACTGGGACAGCCTTACTTTTACTCTCGACAATAAAGTCGTTAACACCGTCTATAGTACCTTCAAGAAAATGTGGGATGACGGTCTCGTCTATCGCGGCGAAAAACTAGTAAACTTCTGTACCAAACATCAAACTGCTTTTGCTGACATCGAAGTCACTCACAAAGACGAGCAGGGCAAACTCTGGCGCATCGCCTATCCGCTCGAAGAACCTACCGACGAAATCTCCGAATTAATTGTTTCAACTACACGTCCAGAGACCCTCTTTGGCGATACTGCTGTCGCAGTTAATCCAAAAGACGAACGCTATAAAAACCTTGTCGGTAAAAAGGTCAAACTTCCTCTTACCGACCGTCTCATCCCTATCATCGCCGACGAACATGCCGACATGGAATACGGCACTGGTGTTGTAAAAATTACACCAGCCCATGACCAAAACGA
>CAMNBP010000011.1 GCA_946532885.1 uncultured Candidatus Saccharibacteria bacterium | reverse complement strand
CTTCGAGATCGCGGATATTGAAAACAACCATCTGGTTATTGATGTCGATGTTTGACTGTTGTGAGAAAATGCCAGCGAAAGTACCGGTGGTATATTTGCGTAGACGTTGCGCGAGAGATGGACCAGCGTCACCCATGTGAAGCAATGTATCGAACAAGTTCATCATGGTTGGTGGCGTCGAATTATGAGTCAAAGGATCGCTTGTAATACCGGCACGAGCGTAGGTATCGAGTAGAGCCTGATCGAGGGTAGCGTCTTCGTTTGGTGATAGAATACCACCGCCTAGCATGAGACGAAATAGACCATGTAATGTGGTTAGGTTTGTGCGAAGCGCGTCATTAGCATCTTCTGGGTCAAGAATCTTTGGCAAATCGAATGGATTAATACGAACATCTGAGTTGAGACTGAGGCGAATATAGGCACCACCGACGGCGTCGCAAAGTTTCTGATATTCGTTTTCTGGGTCAACGATGAGGATTTCGGTGCCAATCATCATAGAGCGAAGCGCTTCAAGCTTTACGGTAAAGGATTTACCTGCACCAGATTTAGCGAAGACGACCATATTGGCGTTTTCTAGTGTGAAGCGGTCGAAAATAACGAGACCGTTATTATGCATATTGATACCATAAAGGATACCTTTTTCCTGGGTAAGGTCGGCCGATGTGAATGGGAAACTGGTGGAGATTGCGCCAGTATTCATGTTGCGGCGAATCTGAAGCTGATCAGAGCATTGTGGCATTGTGCTATTCATGCCCTGCTCTTGCTGAGAGGAGGCAACTTTACTGAAGACCATTTGCTGGCCAAAAATGTTTTCGATTTTGTGTTGGACGAATTGGAGTTCGTCGAGAGAATCGGCGTAGACGGTAATATATAGGCCGTAGCGGAAGAACTTTTCGGCACCGACCTGAAGTTGATCACGAAGTTCCTCAGCATCGGATATAGCTGCTTCGAGCTCTGGGTCACGAACTTTACCCTTCTCCTGGTTAATGCTCATACTAGCTTCGAGCTGGGTCACCTTCTTGGTGAGGTTCTTCATAATAACGGTCGTATCGACTGGATAAATATACATAGAAATATCCAAAACTTCGTCGATATTAATAATTGAGCTGAGCCAACCGGTAATTAATGAACGTGGGTAGCCATAAACATAGAGAGTACGGCCGTATTTTGTGCCAAGACGGAAATAATCCGAGTGAATCTCGATGCTGGATGGAGAGATGAGGTCGCGGAGTGTGGTGATACCGGCTTCGAAAGCCTTCTGGACTTCAACTTCTTCTTGAAGCTGAGATTGAGCTGCGATATCTGCAGCGCTGAGTTGTGGTTGTTGCTTTGCCATATTAGAGCTCCTCTCCCTTCTCGCCCTTCTTTACATATAAGTGTGCAACTTTATTGAAGTCGCCGAGCGGTTCACGAACGGCGGTGTCTGGGTTATTGAAGTTGTAATAAAGTTGAGCGAGTTCTTTAGTGTTAAGACGAACAGAATGAATGCCGAGTTGAAAGAGACCAGAAATAACAGCTTCGACACGGTTATTGATTTCAGTAACGGCTTTATCGTAAGTGGCGCGGTCGATACGGGTGACGGTAGGAGCTTTGTTTTTACTGAAAGTTTTGAAGAAGTTCTTGGATTCTTCCATGGCTTTTTCGGCATCCTTAGAGGTGTAATAAGGGATGATAACGAAGAATGACTTATCCATAATATTTGCCTCTTGCGATAGGATATCGATGAAGTCGATATAGTTATCCATTAATTTGCCAAGAAGCATATTATCGTTATTACGGCGGAGTTCGACGAGGCGATCAATGTAAGGAGCAATATCGATGCGTTGTGAACGAATGAGAATTTGAGTTGTGAAGTTTAGGGAGTTGAGGAAGTTTTGGTAAGCAAATTCGACACCTTCACGCTCTTGCTCGGACATGAGGTCGAAGTTGATAGACTTACAGGCAACAACGGCGCGGAAGGAACCGTCTTTCATAATAACCATCGAATCGCGGAGCTCAGAAATAAGAATAGTTGACTGGGTAGTCGATGGGTCTTCCTGACGCGGAGTTGGAGCGGCAGCTGGTTGCATTGGTGCTTGTGACGCGATCGGCGCTGCGGCTGGTTGCATTTGTTGTGGCGCAAAGCCGCCCATTTGTGGCTGAGCTTGTGGTTGATTCATAGTCTGAAATGGATTATTTGGTTGCACGTTAACTCCTTAATGTAATGAAATATACACTTCCCCGTTATTCTGTTTTTCTTCGATACGTTTAGCTTGTCTTGCCAAGGCCTCGACGGATAAATCATTATTGTTTGCTAAGTTGATAACTTCTTGTGTAGGTGCAGCTGGTTCAGGTTTAGGCTCAGGAGTTGGTACTGGCTGAGGGGCTGGAGTCGGGGTTGGCTGAGGTGTTGGAGATGATTGAGGGGCGGAATCGAAGATAGTGTCGTCTGGCTGAATAATAACCGAACTCTCGATACCGTCTTTTGCGTCGAATGGATTGGTAGGAATAACGGAATTAGGTTTTTGCTGTGAAGCGATTGGCTGAGTTAACGGCTGTGTTTCGAAAGATGGGATACTTGGAGGTGTTGGAAGATTTGGGGCCTGAAGCGGCGTTGAATAAGGTGTGCTTTGGGTATTTGGACTAGCTGGAGTCGGAGCTGGTGATTGAGTGACTGCCTGAATTTGATTGCCGCCAATGTGGTTAATGGTAGTGTTGTTCGCATTGAAGGAATTGTTGTTGTCGATTGCATTACGCATTTGATTAACTAATTCGTTGTGGCGTTCTTGAGCAACACTAGTGAGATTCTGGTAGTTAGCATTTTGCTGGGCGGTTTCAAAAATATCTTTCGTCTGAGAAGCTTCGCTATAGAAATCACTGTGCATATTATTGGTGGTGTCACCTTTAATAGCGTAACCTTCAGTATCGACGATGTCGGCGAGGAAGGAAAGACGATGGACTGCCTCCTCTTCGCTAAGGCCTTTTGTGCGGACTTCATCATCATGTTTTGGTGCAGTGATAACGATGGTAGTTTCGCCCTGCCCTGGTTCCCATAAGCGGGTGCGTGGTTTCATATAGAAAGATACGATAGCCGAAAGATAAGTTTCCATTGGCTGATCCTTTTTGAGTGGCAAAGCCAAAATAATAAAGAATAGCATGAATGGAATCGGGATGATAACCAGTAGCGGGAAGATATTAAACAGCAAAAACGCTAGCCCACCAAGACCCGCCGTAATCATTAAGTATACAAACTGGCGAAAACTAAATGGGCCGATAAGCTTATCATCTGCCTCAACGTCTTGAGGCACCTTATACTGCGCCATACTGTTTTAATTATAACATGGCGCAGTGCTGATAATGCATATGTTTTTAGATGCGAACAGCGTCCTGGGTGCCACCTGGTCGGACATTTGGACCATTTGGATTGATTTCGGTGATACCGAGCATCTCGCGGACAGCAGCGTTCATCTTGTTGCGATCGGTTACGGCATTTGGACGGCAGAGAGATGCGGATTGTTCTCTGAGCGCGTCAGCAAGTAGACCACTGATTTGATGACCATTAATTTCGCGAATATCGGCTGGCTCGAGTTGCATGAGGGCGTCATTTAATGAAGTAATCGTTGCAGTTTTAGCTGATGCGAGCTGGCTGGCAGACATGCCACTGAGGAACTCAGTGATATTGCTAATAATTGAATTTCTATTAGCTTGAATCCAAGCATCGTGAGCACCATGTTTCTTAATGCCACCAGTGAGCAAGTTGTTAAGAGCATCGAGCTGATCGCCATCCATAGCACCGGAAGTAGCGGCACTGCGGAGCTGTTTGATGGAGAATTTTGTAGAAAGTTTGCCAGCATCATTAGCAACAATGACGTTATTGCGTTGCATATCGAGAATGTCGTTAAAGACGGTACGATCTTGGCCTTTAGCAATACTGGAGTCGGTAATACCTTGGATAATAGCGTCAGAGTTAACCTTCGCGATTGCACTATCGGAGGTATCACCCTCGATAGTAGCGCCCTTCATGAAGGTTGCGTAATCGATGTAGCTAGCAATTCCGACGCCACTACCATGCATAGCGGAGCGAATCATATTGGCTTTTGCCCATGCCCAGAGGTTTGCATCGTCAGCTTTCATGCGGATTAAGGAATCGCGGAGCTCTTTTTGCATAATCTTATCTGTGGCGGTATCACCGTAAATAACACTAGATTTAGCGCGTAGGACGGCACCAATCTTATCGTGATCACCGCGAACGGCCATTGTTTGCAAGGCGGAGACCATAGCGTTGTAGTCTTTGTTGTCGATAGAGTTTTCGAGGATGCGAGTGAGTTCATCACCTGGCTCGATACTGTTGAAGTAGGTTGCGTAGTTGTCTTTTGCTTCACGATCGACGCGGGCTTTAGCGGTAATAGCATCAGATAATACTGCACTGACAGCGCGTTGGCGAGAAGCAGTGTCGGTAGCACTGAAAGTACTCATGACCTGAGAGTAGATTTGGCTGTTTTGATTCTTCATGCCATCCTGGATGGTCTGAGCGCGGCTTTCCATGTTTTCGAATTTAACAGCGTTAGAGTAGGCGTTTGCGATACTGTCATTAACAATTGCTCTACTGTAGCTTTCATTGATGCGTGCAATGCGACCAGCCTGCATGCGTCCGACGCGACTATCAGTACCATCGGTCTTGAAGCCCTTATCAAAGAGAGCGGCATATGAAGTGCGTTCGGCGTTGTTTTCAAGGCGACGCTCTTCTCTTTCGTAATGGTCGGCACCACGGCGATTAATGCGACCGTTACTATTGAAGTATTCGCGGCCCATAGCGCGTGTGCGATAGCGATCGTCATTACTGATGGCGGCTTCTTTGAGGTCGACTTCGCGGTTCATGCGACGTTGTTCAAGATAGCGAGCAAGGCGGTTGTGCGGCATAGCGGCAAAACGGCCGGTACCACTGAGCTGACGTTGACGGGCGATTGCCTGGCGTTCGGTGCTGGCGCGGGCGGCCATACCAACTGCAGGTGCGCCAACACGGTGAACCATGCCGTCGATGCGACCAAGCATAGTGCCCGACATACGAAGTAGCGGAATCGAGAAGAATAATGGCAAAACTTCAATAGCAATACCGAGGACAACGGATAGCCAGCTATTAGCAGAGGTAATTACGATAAGGCCGGCAAGGCGAGATGCACCGTATAGAATACTGAACATTGGATAGAAAATAATCATGCTGAAGAAAATTTGCTTCCATTTTTGATACCATTTTTCGGTATTTGGTAAGAGGCAGCAGACGATAGCCAATGGTGAGACCATGGCAAGAAGGATGATTAGGGCTTGACGGGCGGCCATAGTAATAACTGCGGAAATAACTGCTAAAGCGCCAGAAAGAATGATTGGGATAAGTGCCCAAAGTACGCCAGTTACACCGCCAGCGAAAGTTAACGCGACAACCGTACCAACAGTACCGATGCCAAGGATAGTGGCAACAATAGAGGCAACTGAAGTTGATGCGGCAACGTCGCTGATTTGACTATTAGCAAGAGCGTCATTTAGGATGCCGTCGAACAAACCGAGGACTGACCCACCGATAATATTGCTAATATCTACGGCAAGTGTACAGATAATATAACTAAGGTTGACAGCGATTGCGGCGACGATAAAACGTGGCAAGACGCGTTTGATGCCATAATTATTAATACCGTAACCGGTGAGTTGTGAATATATCACTATTAACAAGAAAGCCACGAACAAGAGGTTCGTGATGTTTTTAACATAAGACCAGACGACATAGATAGGCGATTCGGAATCTGACGGAAGTGGCTCTACTCTGATGAGTTGTTCGATGATATTGTAAGCTCCATCGATAATATTGGCGAGGAAGCTAGTACCTGGACAGATGAGCCAGCCGACGCCGCCAACTTCGTCATAACAGGTTGGCTGTTCGCCATCGTCGACGGTGATGTCTTGAGAAGTGTCTTGATCTGGTGTGTTTGGGTCTGGGTCGGCAAAAACTGGCCCGCTGAGCATAAATACCCCAAAGAGAGCCGCAATGATAGATAGGACTATGGATTTTACACACCTTCTCATAGCTATATAATTATATCACACATAAGCTTTTTAGTCAAGTATATTAACAGTGGTTTTTAAGCTTAGGCGCATTATGTTATAATTTTTCCAGGAATAACTGAATTTTAATAGTATTTATATAGTTTATAATGGATTTGAGATGAAAGATATTATAAAAACAAATTTCTTAAAAATTAAGCGATTTTTCTATGGCTTTAGCGCGATTGTCGTAATGTTCTTGGGTGGGTTATCACCAATGGCGGTATATGCATATGATCCGGACGATCCGACTAACTCTGACTGTGCAACGATTTTGAAAGCCTTTTGTCCGCCAGATGGAGATAACGGTCAAGCATTGATTGCACTATTTAAGTTCGCGATTAATTTATTGGCGGCTGGCGTTGTGATTGCTGGTGCGGTTGGTATCGTAGTGTGTGCAGTGATGTGGCTTACAGCTCGCGATAACGAAGCGCAGGTCGCAAGAGCAAAAAAGCGTTTAGTCGAAGTCGTGATTGGTATGATTATCTTTATTATGATTGACGCGATTATTAACCTACTATTAGGTGGAGCAAACTGGAGGGAATAAAATGAAAAATATTAAATTATTCTTGGCTGGTCTGCTGGTTGCGTGTTTGGGGGTATTTAGCTTTGCGACGCAAAATAGTTATGCGGCGGCTTGTTCAACTGATCACTTCATGAATCTACCAGCTTGGTATGATGGTTTGCCTGGTGAGGAAAATGACGATGGCGGCTGTTCGATTAAGAACCCTGAAGATCAGGATCAAATGAAACAGTATGTTTGGACGGTAGCGCTAAACGTTGCGAGTATTATCTTTGGTGTTGCCGGTTATCTTGCTGTGCTCTTCGTGATTTATGGTGGTTATCTATATATGCTCTCACAGGGTGATCCAGGTAGAGCTGCTGCCGGTAAAAAGACGATTACGAATGCAATAATCGGCATCGTGTTATGTGCGCTGGCTTCGACGATTGCGGGTGCAATTAATGAGATTGTGGTTGCGGCGCGCGAAAGCGGAACAGATTTCTTCGTAACGATTGCAAATACAGCGATTATGTGGGCGGGTATTATTGCGGTAGTAATGATTGTTGTGGGTGGCATTTTCTATGTATCTAGTAATGGTGACGCTGGTAAGGTCGTTAAGGCGAAAAATACTATTTTGTATTCGGTAATTGGCTTGATAATTACAATTGTAGCCGCAGCAATAGTTAACACGGTGTTAGGAGCCCTATAATATATGCGCAAAAAGTTATTATTATCTGCAATATTAGTTGCTAGTTTAGGGATGGGGTTAGTATTACCAGTAGCCGAAACAGCTGCTCTTCCGGCAACGGAATTCTTTGGCGTGACGCCAGCTGACCCAGACACGGATCCGGATGATGGCGGTGATCCAGATGGCACTCCAGAAGAAGGGTACGATGCTTGTAATAATGTCTTGCCTGGCGGTTCAACACCTCCTGGCTTTTGTGACAAAAAAGGCGAAAATGATTTGATTGCCGTGGTTGGTCGCGTTTTGAATGCGGTGTACTTCTGGCTTGGCATCCTTGCGGTAGTATTCATTATTATTGGTGGCGTGAATTATACGACTTCACAGGGAGATCCTGGCAAAATTGCGAAAGCGAAAAGCACGATTATGTATGCAATTATTGGCTTAGTAGTTGCACTACTGGCTTTTGCAATTACGCAATTCGTATTAAACGCATTAAAAGGAGCTTAACGAATGGATATTTTGAAAATTTTCGCCGATGAAGGTACGGACGCTTTAAAGAATCAATCTTCGTCGATGACTGGTGGCAATATATCGCTTGAGACATCAATCGGAAATATCTTGAATGGCGTATATCTGTTGGTCGGTATTATTGCGGTGATTTTTATCGTGGTTGGCGGTGTGAACTATACACTATCTCAGGGTGATCCTAGTAAAGTTAAGAAAGCTAAGGATACAATTCTTTACGGTATTATTGGCTTAATTGTAGTATTGTTGGCATTTGCAATTACACAGTTTGTGATTAATGCATTATAGATGATTGATTAGATAAAATGCTGTTGAAAAAAAATAGCATATGGTAAAATTAAACTAAACGAAATCTTTCGATTTATAAAAAAGGAGAAATATAAATGAATAAAATCTCAAAGATGTTAAAAGGAGGGGTGCTTGCTGCGTTCTTTGCAGTCATGATGATTTCTCCTGTCTTTGCTGCTGGTTGTACGGCAGGCAATTTAACTGATAACTACCCTGATTTGAAAGTCAGCAACAGTGCGACCGGTGACTATCAGACAAAATGTAACCAAAAGTTGACAATCAACAATAACCGCTACACTGTTTACGGTAAATCTACAACTGCCTGTGCTCAGCTCGGCGCCATTTCAGCAAACCCAGATGGTTGGTGTAACAACACCGATTTAACCGCGACTGTTCAGGGTATTATTAATACCGTTATCTTTATCGTTGGTATGCTTGCTGTCGTGATGATTATCATCGGCGGTATTAACTACGCACTATCTCAGGGTGATCCTGGCAAGGTCAAGAAAGCTAAGGATACTATTCTTTACGGTATCATCGGCTTGGTAGTTGCATTGCTTGCCTTCGCGATTGTCCAATTCGTCCTCTCAGCAATTGGTAATAGCTAAAAAATGAAAAAGCCCCTTCGGGGGCTTTTTTGATGCGTTGTATATAATATGGTATGATTGTAGATAAGTAAGGAGAAAAAATAATAAAATGAAAAAAATGACAAGAATCCTAAGTGCAGCATTAGTGCTTGCCTTTGGTGCAATGTTTGCTTTCACTGCTCTGCCTGCTTATGCTGATGATCCAGCAGATGGTGTATCACGCGCACAGAGTGGTATGAATTCTATTAATAGCGGTAACACGACCGACTTAACGGGTACTATTAAGACTATTCTTAGCTCCGTATTCGTAGTTGTTGGTATTTTAGCTGTAATCGTAATTATTATTGGTGGCGTAAATTACACGCTATCTCAGGGCGATCCTGGTAAGGTTAAGAAAGCTAAGGATACTATTCTTTACGGTATCATCGGCTTAATCGTCGCACTGCTCGCCTTCGCGATTGTCCAATTTGTCTTAGACGCTTTGCAGTAAAACAAATTATACCTCCGGCAAATAACCGGAGGTATTTTGTAGACCTAAAAAATATCCCCTTGCGGGGATATTTGGTTTTTAGACTGAATTAATTCACCATGATGCGAGTTGGTGCGGTTGGGCGAACCTTCTCGAATGAAATGGTCAGAACGCCGTCTTTGAGGATAGCTTCGACACCATCTTCGCGAACTTCGACAGGCAATGCGATAGTGCGGCTAAATTCGCCCCAGTAGCATTCTTGAATGTGCCATTGAGTAGCTTTGTCGTCTTCGCCGCCGTTTAGGACGCCTGAGATGGTGAGAATACCATCGGAAATTGATACATCGAGATCTTTGCGTTCAATACCGGCAGTACGAGCCTTGATGATAAGTTTATCCGCAGTTTCATAAACATCGACAGCAAGCTGGCCTGGAAGATCATTTGGGTCATCTTCCCAATCGGTATCTTCTGCGACGTCTTCTTGAATTGGTTCTTCTGATTCTGGAGTGTCTACAGTAGGTTCCACCGGTTCCTCGTCTACTGCCATATCAGCTGAATCGCCCTCCAAGAAGGCGGCAGTGAGCTCATCGTCGATGCTCATTTCGTCTTGTTTGCGAGCCATAATATAATTTTTCCTCCACTATTACACTCTTAAGCTTTATTATATGAGGGCTTATCTATAAAATCAAGAAAACGAGGTAGATTGTTGTGAAAAATACAATATTGAGTCAAATTGGCGATTTATTTGCTCCGCATTACTGTATAAAGTGTGGAAAAGCCGGTGGAATTCTGTGCGACTGTTGTAAAAAATACCTATTTACTACAAAATGAGATAGTTGTTTGAAATGTGATAGGCCTCTTAAAAATCATACATGTGAGACATGTGAATTGAACGGAATTGAACAATATTGCACTGGTCTACGGACTGGAATGCTGAAGAATTTGATTAATGTTTATAAATACGAGAGCGTGCGGGCAGTCAGTTTGGTGTTGGCGGAGAAATTAAGGCGCACGGTGGGCGATTATAATGGCATGATTGTGCCGTTGCCGACGATCGGTAAACATATTAGGGAGCGTGGTTTTGACCATATGGCGTTATTAGCGCAAAAAACGGGCTGGAAAGTCGAAAAAGTGCTCAAACGTGTTAATAATACAGTCCAAGTTGGCGCGTCAGCAGACAGGCGTAAAAAACAAGCCGCTATGGCATATGCTATAGCGGCGACAATTAAACCAGAAAATGAATATTTATTACTAGACGATGTATGAACAACTGGTAGTAGCATGATGGCTGCCTACACTGTTCTCAAAGCGGCTGGCGCAAAAAGGATATCAATAGCTGTAATTGCGAAAACTGCTAATTAAGCGTTGGTGCCACCAATGGCGTTGATGACGAAGTTGACGATTGCGTAAGAAAGGATTGCGATGATGAGACCGATAATCGCATACATGATGGTGTTTTTTGCGTCTGTGACTTTTTTGCTATCGCCACCAGAGATAACATAACGAAGACCGCCATAAATTAACATAATGACGGAAATGATACCAACTGCATAGAGAATAGTGTTGGTGATTTTTGTGAAAACACCGTTGACGCCGACGAGCTCGGCTGGCATACCGTTGGCTCGGGCTACTTCTGCACCGGCAGCAGCTGGATTATCGATGTTAGAAATGTCTAATGCCATGACGCGTCCAGCGAAGATAGTGATAGCGGCGGCAGCTCCGGTAAGAACTTGGCCAGCTTTTGAGATAAATTTTTTCATATTTCTGATTTATTTTATCCTTAAATTAGCCCTATTATACATAGTATTTTAGGATTTGGCAAATCTTGTGACGGCTGGTATAGATGAAAAAAATATGATAGAATAGGGTTTAGCTGGAGGGTTACCCAAGTGGCTGAAGGGGACGGTTTGCTAAATCGTTAGACTGGCGAAAGCTGGTGCGAGAGTTCGAATCTCTCACCCTCCGCCAGAAAAAGGCGTTCAGAAATGGACGCTTTTTTCTTTTTCTATAAAAATGCTATAATTTGCTTATGGCAAAGAAAGATTTGGTTAACTGGGAAGCCAGAGAGTATATTGTTCGCGAGCGCAATACTGGTTGGTGGATCGGTTTCGTATTAGTAGTGATTGCCCTAGGTGCAGTCGCAATTTTAATGAAACAATATTTATTCCTCGCGGTGATTGTTCTGGCGGCGGTTGCATTAGTTTTGCATATTACCCGTAAACCAAGAACTTTGCACTACTCTCTTTCGAAAGATGGCTTATCTGAGGGAAATAATTTGTATACTTTTGACCAGTTTAAATCTTTCGGTATTGTAGACGACGGCAAGAGTCATTATTCGCTTGTATTGGTGCCAAAAAAGCGCTTTGGTATGCGTGTGACGGTTTTCTTCCCTGAGTCAGAGGGTGAACAGATTGTAGATATGTTTGGCGCGCGTTTGCCAATGGAACCAGTAAAGAGCGATTTATTGGATCAACTAGTGCGCTGGCTGCGAATTTAGTTTGCCAGTTTAGCATAAGCGTGTTATTATTTTAGGTAAAGATTAGATTAAAAAATAAGGTGGGCAATAATGGACCAAAATCAAGACGAATTGCAGGCTGCAATTAACAGTATTACGAATCAAGGTGGTGCCGCAGGTGGCGCCAATGATGTCGTTTCTCAGGTAACTAATAAAGTAGCAGATGGACTTGGTGCTCCAGCAGCTCCAGTTGTGCCAGAAACCCCAGCTATGCCTCCAGCAAATGGTGGTATGATGGGCGGTGCCGAACGCGCTATGTATGGTGATCCAGATTTGGATCGTGTAAAATCAATGGCACTTAGTGATCTTCGCCCTATTCTCGAGAAGATTGATATTGCTCCAGAGAAGAAATTCATGATCTACAAGGATATCATTGAATTGACCGACGATAAGGCCTGCATTGAGCCAGCTTATAATGCTGCTAAGCAAATTCAGGACGATGTAAAACGCGCAGAATCCTTGGTCTATGTGGTGGAATTTATCGATAAGCTCGGTATCCCAATGCCAAAAGAAAGCGACATGCTTCAATAATCTAATCAAGTCTTATAAAAAATATCCCCTTGCGGGGATATTTTTTGGTGGTCTGCACTGCTCTAGTACATACCGCCCATGGAGGCGTCGGAACCGTTATCTTTTTCTGGAAGATCAACGATGAGAGCGCCCATAGTAATGGCCGTAGCGGCAATACTGACGGCGTTTTGAACAGCTTCGCGGGTTACGCGGGCTGGGTCAATGATGCCGGATTTCTTCATATCAACAAGACCCTTGTCTGGAGCCATGACATTGATACCCTGTCCATCTTTGGCGTTTTCGACTTTGTCGAGCAAAGCGGAGCTATTAAGGCCGGCGTTTTCTGTAATGTGGATGAATGGAGCCTTGAGGGCGTTTTTGAGGATTGTACTGCCAGCATTGTCGTCTTTGAGGGTCTTGGCGAGGTTAACAAGCGTAACACCGCCGCCAGGAACGATACCTTCATCAAGAGCAGCTTTAGTAGCAGCTACGGCGTCATCGACGCGATATTTCTTTTCGTCAATCTCGGTTTCGGTGGCACCACCAACCTTAATTACGGCAACGTGACCATCGAGCGCAGCGGCACGTTTATTGAGTTCGCCAGTTTCGTAGTCGGAAGTAGACATTTCGGCTTGAGCGCGGATTTGAGCGATGCGAGCTTTGATGGCTTTGGCGTCACCATTACCCTTGATGATGGTAGTTTCGTCTTTAGTAGCGATAATCTTGCGAGCAGAACCGAGAACATCGAGGCCAACGTTTTCGAGTGTCATGCCCTTATCGCTGGAAACTACAGTTGCGCCGGTAAGGATGGCAATATCTTCCATAATTTCTTTGCGGCGATCGCCAAATGACGGAGCCTTGAGCACGAGGCTGTTGAAGACGCCTTTGAGTTTGTTGAGGACGAGAATTGAGAGAGCTTCGCCTTCAACCTCTTCGGCGATAATAACGAGATCCTTGCAGCCAGTTTGAGCAAGCTTTTCGAGGAATGGCACAATGTCATTGGCAGAAGAAAGCTTTTTGTCGGTGATAAGGATGGTTGGTTTTTCAAAGACAGCTTCTTGGCGCTGGTTATCAGTGACAAAGAATGGTGAGCTGTAACCTTTATCGTAGGTGAAGCCTTCGGTGATTTCGGATTGCATTTCGATGCCCTGACCCTGCTCGACCGTGACGACGCCGTCTTTGCCGATTTTAGTGATGACATCAGCAATGAGTTTACCGATTTCGGCATCACCAGCAGAAATGGTGGCGACTTCGGCGACTTTTTGACTATCGCCCTCAATTTTTTCGGCCATTTTGTCGATAGCTTTAATAACTTCGGCGCCAGCTTTTTCGATACCCTTGCGGAGCTCCATTGGATTGTGGCCAGCGGCGATGAGCTTGTTAGCTTCGGCGATAATGTTGTAAGTAAGAACAGTTACAGTGGTAGTACCATCGCCGGCAACTTTATTGAGTTTTTGGGCAGCACCTTTGATGAGTTTTGCGCCAATCTGATAACCGAGAGTTTCGTCGTCTTCTTTGCCGAGATCGACAGCCTCAGCGACAGTGACGCCATCATGAGTGATAGTTGGGGCGCCATAGCCTTTTTCAATAACGACATTGCGACCCTTTGGGCCGAAGGTAACTTTGACTGCATCATAAAGAGCCTTGGCACCACCGAGAATACGTTCGCGGGCGTCGGCATCATAAAAAACTTTCTTTGCCATATCTGTAGATTCTCCTATTTGATAATTGCGAGGACATCCTCTTCTTTGACGATGAGGAATTCTTCACTGTTAACTTTGACTTCGGTGGCGGTATATTCACGGTAAATAATGTGGTCGCCAGCTTTGAGATTTTTGACGTCTGGGCCAACAGACTCGATTATAGCGGTGTTAGACTTCTCTTCTGAAGTGCCTAAGAGGATGCCGGAAGCGGTCTTATCGACGGCGGCGTCTTTCTTGGCGACAACTCGATCAGCGAGTGGTTTGATGGACATTGTTTCCTCCTATGAGTTGATATACTAACAGTTTAGGACGATTGTTTAGCACTGTCAAGCGTCGAGTGCTAAATCATGGCATTTTTATTAGAAAAAAGGAAAGCCCCCGGAGGGGCCAGGTAGAAACCTGTCTTTCCGGGGGGTTTAATGCGGATTTACTCGCCGGGTTCCGCAAGCTCGCGCTCGCGTTCCTGCTGCTCGAAACGGATCTCATCGATGCGGTCTTTGACGGCCATCCCGAACATGATGCTGAGGATGACGGTCTCGATTGTGGATACGGCCGTAAGGCTGTGCACGACCCAAAATACCCAGTCGTGACTCCATTTCTCGGCGATCATCTGGTAGCTGCCGTAGCCGCAGATCGCGGTCAGAGCGATGCTCATCAGCAGAATGATGCCGAAGAAGCGGATGCCGTGTTCATAGATCTGGTCTTCGAGCCAGTCCCTTGCGGGAATCAGAACCTTTTCGCACAGCCGGTTCTTCGGCAGTACGATGTAGTTCTTGCCCAGATGGTTGCGGCCGTCCCGCCCCTTGTATTCAGAGGGGGACCACCATGTCTCCTCCAGGAGGCTGGAGGAATCCAGGTAGTGGATGACGCCGTCGATGTTCTTCATTACAAGCTTCTTCATGGAGGTGTCTTTCTGCCCTTTTCCCTGGGCGGCGGGTTGTAGTGTGCCGTACCGGAGTAATGGGATTAACTCGGGCCAGCGTTTGGCCTCCGTACGAAGATATCTTCGGGGGCTAAACGCTAGCTCGAGTCTAGACAACATTCATGGAGTAAATCCTTTGAATGTACTTAGTGGCTTCCGAAGAAGGACTATGATTCTATTTTAGCATAAGCGCTTAAAAAAGTCAATAGGCAGACAATGTTTTGGCAAAGAATATCAAGTAAAAACGTCGCAGTAACCCCCGGCATAGATGGATTATCGTCCCGCTGGAGGCTTTCTTTTGGTTTTTGTTTTTTGGGAATGGTATCATGGGGATATGAGCATTAAAGAGAAAATTCCATTTTATGATAGTTTAGTAATTCCGTACCATATCGGAAAAGCAGTTATGTGGGGGATGCGTTATGGGTTTCCCGCAAAGAAGCTAATCGTGATTGGCGTGACTGGCACGAATGGTAAAACGACAACTTCGTTTATGATCTGGAAGATGCTGAACGAGGCTGGACGCCGTGCTGGCGTAATGACGACCGTTGGTTGGGGTGTTGATGAGATTCATGAACAGATGGAACACATGACAACGGTTGATTCAAAGTTGCTGAACGAAAGAATTAAAGCAATTCAAGAAGCGGGCGCTGAGTATTTAGTGCTAGAGCTGACGAGCCATGCATTGGCACAACACCGTGATTTGGGCGTGCCAATTGATGTAGCGGTGATGACGAATGTGACGCATGAACATCTGGATTATCACAAAACGTTTGAGCGTTATCGTGACGCAAAACGCAAATTATTTAAGAAGGCAAAATACGGCGTAATTAATGCAGATGACCCATCAGCAGAATACTTCGAGAATGACGTGAAAGAACGAGTATCTTACGGTATTGAATATGGTGATTTGCGCGCGGATAAGGTGAAATTGATGCCAGATGGCGTTGAATATGTGATTCCGAGTGAGAATAATCTAAAAATCGAGACGCGGATAGCCGGCAAATTTAATGTATCGAATTCGTTGGCATGCGTGGCGGTTGGCCGTCGATTGGGTTTGACGGATAAGGAAATTCACGATGGCATCTATGCCCTGACTGAAGTTGAGGGACGCATGGTGAAGATCGATAAGGGTCAGGATTTTACGGCGATTATGGATTATGCGCATACGCCGGATGCCTTTGAGAAGCTTTTGCCTGACATGAAAAAAGCGACAAAAGGTCGCCTAATTGTAATGTTTGGTTCAGCTGGTGGTCGTCGTGATCCTTCGAAGCGCGAGCCGATGGGTAAAATTGCTGGTAAGTACGCGGATATCGTGGTGCTGACTGAAGAGGATGACCGCGATACGCCGTCGATGGAAATTTTGGAAATGATCGCAAAAGGCGCGCGTGCAAGTGGCAAGAAAGATGACAAAGATTTGTTTATGATTGTGAACCGCCCAGAAGCAATTTTGGAGTGCTGTAAGATGGCGAAGAAAGGCGATACGGTACTCTTCTTGGGTAAAGGTAACGAAAAGACGATTGAGCGTGCTGGCGGACCAGAGCCGTATTACGAGTTGGATGAGATTGTTAAGGCGCTGAAAAAAGTTACGAAAAAATAATGAAACAGAGTATTTTGCTCGATGTCGATGAGGTAATCACGTTTTCTGGATTTTTGCCGGCTGCGAATGAATTTTTGGGAACGAATTACCAGATTGATGATATCGATGATTATTATGTTGACCGGTTGCTGATTCCAAAAGAAAGATTGGATGAGTGGCGGGCGTTTATGGACGGTCGGAATTTTTACGAAAATCCAGATATTTTGCCAGATGCAATTGAGGTAATTGAGCGACTGAATCGGAAGTACGAAATTTATATCTGCTCTGCTTGCGTGAACGGATTAAATATCGCAGGGTCGGGGCGGATGTTTGCAAATAAATATAATTTTTTGATTAAATATTTGCCGTTTTTGAATCCAGAGCATTTCATTTTCACTTCAGTGAAAAATTTGTTTAAGGCGGATATTCAGATTGATGATCGAATGAATAATTTTGATAATGATGTCAAAATGAAGATTCTATTCCCGTCTTACCACAATAAAGACGTAAGCGATGAGGAGTTGCGCGAAAAAGGTGTGATTCGAGCGGGTCGTGAATGGCGCACTGGTTGGCGTGAAGTTGAGAAGATTTTGTTGAATGAAGAGTGAAACCTATGTGCCGCCGGAGAAATACCGGCCAAAACCGCGAGACCCAAATAGAAAGCCGGAAAAGGTTTGGGGCTGTACGCTAGGGAGTTTCTTGGCGTTGTTGGGGGTGTTTGTGGGTAAATATGTGGTTGATTTCTTGTTGATGCCAATGCTCTTTCCTGCGCTGTTTCCGTTTAGCGTAGGGGCGATTGTTGTTTGGGTTATTACGACTTTGATCTTCACGATTATCGCAATGAAATTCGTGTCGGGGTTAATTTACTTTTATTATGCGGCGGATTTAGTCTATGCTATTTTGGCGGCGATTTGGTCATTTGGATTATATGGCGCAGAATATGTGACCGGCATTGGCTTAGCGGTAATCATGGCAATAGTGTTGTATTTTATACAACGATTAGTGTTGTGGGCGATGATACTGTTGAGCTTCGTGAAAATGTAGCTAATTGGAATTGGTGCCGTTTTCGGCATAATATTTGGCGAGAAGCTCGATAAATTCGTCGAGGTCAGGTAGTCTGCCGTAATCGTCTGGAATGATAGAGTCTTTGTAATATGTACCGAATGTATTTTGAGGCAATGAGTACTCTTCGACGAGGCGCTGATCAACATAAGTTTCTAGCTCGCTATATGAATAAGACGGATAGTTGTATGCACCGAGATAGGTGCTAACTTCGAAACCTTTTTGATTGGAGAAATAGACTGGTAAGAAATAATCGGCAAAAGAGTTGAATTCTTGGTTGGTAAGGACATGGAAATCTTGCGTGGTGACATTACTAGATACGGTATAAACAAAACCATCTGCGGTTTTATCCCACATGCCATTATGGCTGTATGATTCGGCGACGCTTTCAACTTTGAAACCCTGTGAACCGTAGCGAGTATTTAAATAATTAATCACTGATTCATTGCCGCGATAGGTAGTAGCATTCATGCTAATGGATGGGATGAGAAAGAATAAAGCGATGCCACCAAGCGCTACGGCGAGACCGTAAAGATGAAAATGATTAGTGAGTTTTGTCTGCCCTTTTGGCATAGGGTGCTTTTTGGAGGCGCGCATGCAGAGACCGATAACTAACATAATAGTATTAACGAAACCTGCAAAGCCGCTGAGCATAATACTGCCAATGGCGGTGCCAAGGTCGGTGGAATGTATGGCGAGGATAACGTAAAGGCCGAGACTTAGGATGTATGTGCCAATGGTGGTGCCGAGAAAACTGGACCACGATTTAATGTTACGCTGTTTGCTGAAGTCGGTAAGAAAGACTACTTGTGCAATAAAGATTACGAGATAAAGAATGCTCGCAATTGAAATGGTTATGTTATATTCCATGAGTTCATAATAACAAAAAATCCGGCCGGAGCCGGATTCGATTAGCTAAGCCAAAGGCTGACGCAACGAATGTAGCCACCACCTTCTTTGAGCTCGGTGACGTCTGGCGTAAGGCAAATAAGGCCGCGCTTTTCGAGTTCAGCTTGGAGCTTTGGGGCTTTATTTGACATAATGACATATTTACCGGTGCTAACGAGGTTATCAGCAAAGCCTTTTGTGCATTCGTCGAAATCGACTTTGATTTTGTCGAGATCGGTGATAGCGTCGATTTTTTGGTTGGATTCTTCGTCGAGTGCATCTGGACAATAGGCAATAGTATGTTCGTCGATGACGGAGATTGCGAGGTCGAGGTCATACCAGAAACTGTCGGCATGATTGGTGAACGGATTGATGTGTTCGGTGCCGTCAGGATTGAGCTGAGGCTTAGCGTGAACCTGGACCAATTTGAGACCAAAGGTTTCGGCAGCGAATTGCTGAGATTCTGGATCAGAACGATAGCCGCGACCGCCGAACAAATATTTTCCGCAAATTAGTGAATCGCCTTGGCCGGAATAGAGATGATCGCCTGGGGCGAGAAGAGTTTTGATGCCAAGTTTCTCGAGTTGTTCGCGGGCGTAGCTCTCCTCTGCTTTGCGAGCTTCTGGCAGGCGAGCCATTACAGCGACACCATTGTGAACAAGCGCCCAGTTGGCAGTGTAAACGCCGTCCTGACAGCCTTTTGGTGGATCAACTTTTATGACTTCGATGCCCGCTTTTTTGAAACAATCAACAATAGTTTTGTGTTCAGCGATAGCTTTTTCGACATTAATTTTGTTCGATGTGTAATATGGATTAATTTCGAATTCGTCGGAAAAATAGTCTGCGCCCGAAACGAGCAGTTTTTGATTAATCATAAAAATCCTTATAGTTTAGTGTTTTCTGGTTCGTAGTCGGCAATGGCGTCGATGATTTGATCGGAATTAAAGCCAAGTGCAAAAGCGGCCAAAGCGGCAGCAGCCATGAAATAGATAGCAGCTTCACTGGTGACATAAGTGGCGACATCGAAGTTTTCGTTGCCATAGGTTAGGTTGGCTTCGGCGCCAAGCTTGTAGAGCTTGCTGCGATTGATGCGAAGATCGGAAGAACGGTCGCGGCCATAACTGAAAGTGGCGGTCGTGGTTGGATATTGAGCAAAAAGTTCGTAATTTACATTGTCGTGATTGATGATGCTGAAATCTGGTTTGGTATTGAAAAGAATAGCCTTACCCTCTTCCTCGGTGCCGGTAGTGTTGGTGATAGTATTAGTATCTTCTGTATTATCTGTTAGAACGGCAACATGGATTGGTAAACCATAGAAGAAATGGTCGGCTAGCTTGGAAGCGTGAACGGCGACAACGACGTGGTCTGCTCCGCTCTTCCAAACTTCGAACATTTGTTTGTATAAGTCGGAAGTGGTGGATGGATCGATAATGATGCCGGCATGCTCGTCTTTGTTTTTGAGCACGTTTTGCAGGTAATGTGCAACAATATCGCGGCCCTCATTGCCGGTGACGACGATGATTTTGAGGTCTTTGGCTGGATTGCTGTAATAAGTGGCGAAAAACTTCGCCTTGGCTTTTTGAAGTGTTGGTTTGAGTCCGGATTTCTTCGTGTTTTCTGCCATATATAAAAATAGTATAGCACCTCAGGGGAAAATGTGCTATAATGTGGCTTATCACGCGCGAGCGCGATGCACGTTTAATCTTTGAACGGTGGAATAAAAAGCAGCTCCTGCTGCTCTTTAGTCCACATATGTGCCCGTAGCTCAGTTGGATAGAGCGTTAGCTTGCGGAGCTAAAGGTCGTACGTTCGAATCGTATCGGGCATACCATAATTTGAACCAAAAAGCCGCATATCGGCAGTTTTTCTTCTTCGCTCGACCATAAGTCGCGCTTCAGAAGAAGAAACTACCAATCTGCGGTTTTTTGATTTCAAATTATTTAGTTGCGCGTCGTTCGAAGAAACTACCAATCTGAGCGATTTTTTCTTGCAAATATTTTTCGATTATGAGTCGTGAGTCGTTCGAAGAAACTATCAACCTACGGCTTTTTTGTTACGAAATATCACTCGCTCGACCATAAGTCGCGCTTCAGAAGAAGAAACTACCAATCTGCGGTTTTTTGATTTAGATGACTGAGTCGCGGCCATAGTCCGTGATGTCGCTGCCGAGTT
>CAMNBP010000010.1 GCA_946532885.1 uncultured Candidatus Saccharibacteria bacterium | reverse complement strand
ATGCGGCGGCAGTTAATCAGATTATATATAAGATTCAGCAAACAATTGCCGAGGCGCCAGATAAGATGACTGATGTAATGACGAATCAGCCGATTGTGATTGCGAAAATAGGGCTTGGCGCCGGTTTAATTCCGGGTATGCTATTGGCCTGTGTTGGCTTTGCGGTGCCGCAATTTAGGGCATTTTACGGGCAAATTCCGGGTATCTTCTTCCTGGTTTCATTGGTACTTGGTGCGACGGTGGGGATTCTGATTGCCGCAAAGATGGTAGAGCCACTCTATCATTCAATTGTCGGTAGGCAGAGGTATGATGGGTATAATAAAAGGACGCATCAGTCTATGTATCGTGATGATATGGAGGACTACTCTTCTACGGCCGAGGTATTGATTGGCGATAAAGTGGACGGCTTACGCAAGAGGCAAAAGTTGGATGATTACCAGAAGAGGTTCGGCAAGTTAATTTTACCGGAGCTATTGATTGTTTTGGTGGCGTCGGCGATAGTTTATATCGTATTGCACTTCTTTGTGGGGGAGTAGAAGAATAAATAAAAAATACCAGCTGATGTGCTGGTATTTTTTTAATTGCCCTTCTGGGGCCCCTAGAACGTGCTAGGATTGCTTATTGTTATTATTGTGGTTATGTTTACGTTTTTTCTTCTTGCTGCCGCCTGAGCCGTTCTGGTTGCCCGAAGTGATGGCCTGACGATTTGCCATAATCTCTTCTTCGACTGAATTATCGATTTTGATGTTAGCCTCGAGCGAGTTGCTCTCCTCTTCGGCGGCTGATTTAATGTTTGGGCTCTTGATTTCTTGCTTCTTTGGTTTGGCCTGAGATTGCGTCTCTTTGCTGAGCTCATTAGCCTTTTCGCCAAGTAATTTACCGAGGTCTTTTAGACCATTGCCAGCAGAACTACTTTCGCCTTGAGCGGCATTTGGTGAAATCTTTTGCTTACGGAATTCTTCCTGTGGGGTTGGTTGATATTGGAAGATTGGCCTGCTGCTCTTACTCTCATTAGCGGCTTGTTGCATTTGGCTACCGCGCTCCCCTGCTGCGCGACCAGAGTCGGAAAGAGCCTTTTTCCATTTGTCTGCAGCGTTGATATTGTCGCGAATTTCTTGCTCAACTTCTTCGCGCGGACGAGCGTAATTGATGCGTGAATTGCGAATAATCTGTGGCGTTAAATCGTTCGGTGGTTTTGGAATACTCAAAGTGGTAGCCGAGAAGGCTGGAGTTTTCTCGCCGTTAATAATCATCGAAACTACGAAGTGGCGGTTGTTGAGATTTAGCAAGTCCTGTGCTTCAAAAACTGGTTCAAATTGCTTTGAAAGGATTGGTGCGTCGTCGGCCGAGACGCGGAAACTGATAGTAGTACCAACGTTGCCGAAGACGGCATCACGCACAGATTCGGTCATCTGAGAAGTGTATTGGTTGGCGACCGTAAGGTTGAGGCCATATTTGCGGGCCTCAGAAAGAATGACAGCGAAAGAATCGGTAGCGAAGTTTTGAAACTCATCGACATAGAGATAGAATGGGCGACGATCTTCGACGCGAGCAATATCTGAACGCGACATGGCGGCAAGCTGGACCTTCGTCACTAAGAAGGCACCGAGGATACCGGCGTTATCTTCGCCGATAAGACCCTTCGAAAGATTGACAACGAGGATTTTGCCTTCGTCCATGATTTTTCGGATATTAAAGCTAGATTTCGGCTGTCCGATGATGTTGCGAATGATTGGGTTAGCAGTAAAGGCGCCGACCTTGTTAAGAACTGGTGCAACCGATTCAGTAACCTGCTTTTCGCTCCAAGAGCCGAATTCTTGTTTCCAGAATTGCAGAACGGTTACGTCTTTACAATAGTCGAGGGTTTCTTTGCGGAACTCTTTGTCGGTAAGCATGCGGGAAATATCGAGCAAAGTTGCTTCTGGGCGATCGAGTAGAGCTAGTAATGTATAGCGCAAAATATGCTCAAGACGTGGACCCCATGAGTCGCCGAACATACGCTTTAATACGCCAATAACCTCTGACGAAATGTTTGGCTTGCGGGCTGGATCGTCGATTTCGAGTGGATTGAATGCCATTGGGTATTGAGTGTCGGCTGGGTTGAAATAAACGACATCCTTAATGCGGGATTCTGGCACGAAGGCCAGGTTGTCAGTAGCAAGGTCGCCATGCGGATCGATGATGCAGTAGCCTTGATTATGATAAATATCGCTAAGTGCGAAGAGCGTCAAAAGGCCGGACTTACCAGAACCAGTCTGACCGATGATATAAACGTGACGAGAACGGTCGCGGCGATACATGCCGAACTGATGCTTGATGCCGCGGAAGTCTGTTAGGCCAAAGGCGGAAATGTTTTCATCGTACGAATTGTTGCCTGTTAGCATTGGTAATTTGGCTGGCGGTTCGGCAGTTTTGCTGGATGCCCAAACGATATTTGGTGTCTCGACGCTTGCGTGTGGTAAATGATAGACGGATGCTAGCTCGGAGATATTCAAAATGAAGCCTTCGTCCGTAAATTGACGCAATTTATAGGCATCAAGTGCGCGAGGGTCATTTGAAAAACCGAGAGACTTAAAGCCGTTTAGGTTGGTTGAGTTGAATTGCTTGAAAGTACCGACAAGCGCTTGCATGTTTAGCTTGGCGTCGATTTCGTTTTGGCCAACATAGGCAATGCGAATTTTAACTTGATAACCGAGCTTAGTGGCCTTTTCTTCTGCCTTAGAGATGCGAGTTTTGTCGCGGTCAGATAATTCTTTTTTGTTGTCGACTTCGGTGCCTTCTGGTGGACGCCAAAGCGCAGCAATGATCTGAACAAAATAGCGCCAGTCGAAAGCAAAGCCGCCGAGTGTGCCGTCCTTGACGGCCTTGATCCATCGTTCGCTCTTTTTGTGCCAATCGTCAGCAATTGGACGAGTTAGAATTTGAATCCAGAGCTCTTCTCCGCCGTTTGGATTAAGTTTGGCGAGAGTACCAGTAATACCGGCGAGCGGATCTACCTCGAAAGTATCAAAAGTTTTGATTGGTAAGGCCTCGTCCTCCGTTAAGACGATTTCGGTGCTCATAGAGACTGGATAGTTGAGGCGACGGTCGACGTAGTCTTCTTTAATGCGGTAAATTTGGACACTTGGATATTGGGCGTAAATCTGGCCTTCGACAAATGATTGCAAGACTTTTGGTACCCAAACGAAGAAACGAATTTGGTTGCCGACCGATGCGATTTCAAAAGAGAGATGTTCTTGGACGCCGCCGGAATTTTTTAGGTCATTTGCGTCGCGCAAAATACCGTGCAGAGAGGCGAATAATTGCTCTGCGGAAAGCTCTTTTTTCTCGTTATCTTTTGGAATTTCGAGCATCAAAAGCACGCTATCGACGTTTAAAACTTGTAGACGATTGCGTTTTTTATAATTCTGATAGGTTGCGTAAGCTAGGATGCCGACTACCGGAATCCAGACAATTGGCGACAACAATAAACCAAGAAGATCCATGCCCTTTATTTTAGCATAAATGCTAAACTATAACTATTGAGATGAAAAAAGATACAAGGCAAGACATTAAGGCGGTGGTGATTGGCGGCGGTACGGGCAGTTTCACTGTGCTGACGGGTTTGAAGAATTATATAAAAAGCATCACTGCCCTTGTGAGTATGGCTGACGATGGTGGCTCTTCTGGACAACTACGCGACGAGCTTGGAGCATTGCCACCTGGAGATGTGCGCCAATGTTTGGTGGCATTGTCTGAGTCGCCAAAAGTTCGTGAGTTGTTTAATTATCGCTTTGAAGAAGGTGGCTTGAGCGGACATTCGTTTGGTAATCTGTTTTTGACGGCGCTCGAAAAAATGACCGGCAGTTTTGCGGAGGCAATAGACACGGCTGGGCAGGTTCTAGATATTAATGGACACCGTGTCATTCCGACAACTCTAGATAAAGTTACCCTAATTGTGAATGACGGCGAGAAAGAGATTTGGCACGAACGTGAAATACGCGAAACCACATTTGCAAAACAACGTCCGGAAGTTAGACTCGAGCCGAATCCTGATCCAAATTCGGCTGCGCTAAATGCGATTGCAGAAGCAGATTTAATTGTGATTGCGCCGGGTGGTCTCTATGAGAGTCTCGGGGCTTCTTTGGTGATCCCTGGCATGGGCGCAGCTTTGGCTAGTTCGAAGGCTAAAAAAATATACATCTGCAATTTAATGAATCAAGCGAAGCATACGGCGAACTTTTCGGTATTAGACTATGCTGACGAACTGGAGCGTTTAGCGGGCGCGGAATTTATTGATGAGGTGATTTATAACACTTGCGTGCCAGACAAGGAGCTATTGGAACGCTATGCGCTTGAGGGTGAAGAACCGGTTTTGATGCCAGCAGAAAATAATGCACGACACTATAAATTGCGTGGCGTCGATTTGCTTTCGCGTTCAATTTGGCGCAATCAGTCGAAAAAAGACCCATTAGCAAGTCAACGTGCATTAATTCGCCATGATAGCGAGCGTTTGGCGCAATATATTTTGGGTGGCTTCGGCGAGCATTCCGAAAACATTAAACAAGTTGACACCTTGTATGTGCTTGATATGGATCGTACTCTAATTCGCACTAGTATGCTCTTTCGCTGTTTATGCGAGGCCGCGAATAAATTCCAGGACCATTTAGGCGATGAACTTTCGCGCGACTATCAAAACTATTTAATTGCGCGCGACACGGATTTTCAGGCACTAGATTTAAATAGCGACAATGATTACGTAAAGATGCGTTTGGCAGGTAAAAACGCCACCTTCGACCCAACAACGGCTTTAAATCGCATTTTATCGAAGCGTTTAAGTAGCGCCACGGCGGCGGACGTGTATAGTTCGATGGCTGAGCAGCTACAGGAAAACAATAAATACGAAGAGTACCTTTTGCCGGGTGCGGAAGATATTTTACGCTATATAGACGAACGTGAAGATGCCGAATTGGCGATTTTAACTTATGGCGAACATGCTTTTCAGGATGCTAAGTTTGCGGCCGTGCTTGCGCCGTTATTCAGAAAATTACAAATTCGCCCAAGATATCTTGCTACGCCGGATCGGCGTAAGGCGCGCTTCTTTCAGGAGCATGAAATACGTGGTGGTGGATTTAAAATTGATGGTTTGTATGGGCTTGACGATGTTCAGGCGCGACAGGCAGTTCATATTGGCGATGAGCGCGATGATATTATCGGTTTTGAGGATATGCAAAATTATCGAGCATATTGCGTAAAATCTCCACTCGACCAATCGAAGCGCAAATGGCCGAGCGATGAAGAGTTGTCGAACAATCATTGTCAATTGTTTGAGAGCTTGCAGCAAGTAATAGATTGCGAGAAAAACCTCTAAAAAATATCCGGCTGACTGTCCGGATATTTTTTAGATTTATTTAGTTAATTTGTAATTGTCTTTGCCGACTTTTGTAAAGAGGGTCTTGTTTTGGAGGTTTAGAAGAACGGTAGTTTCCTTGACTTTGCGTTCTTTGAGAACCTGCTTAACGATTTCCTTGCGGGAAAGACCATCATTGCCAGCTTTGCTGAGAATCTTAGTGATAATATCGCTGACGGTGCCTTTTTCGTAGCCCCAGCTATTCAAAGCATAGATGCCGCGACCGATTAGCACGAAGCGTGAATCCTTGATTAGCTCATTATGGATTGCTTGTACAGTGACATTCTTGCGACGGAAGTCGGAAGAGCTGATGGCTTTTGCGATATCGGAGAAATGCATTGGCTCGTGCTTTTCTTCTAGGACTACGTAAATCTTGTCGCGAATGTTCTTTGGGTTAACGGTTGGCCATTTAGTAAGACCCCATTGCGAATTGAGCGTCGAGAGATTTTTACTGAGCATCGCAATAGCCTCAATGTGGCTTGGGTGCTCGTAGTCCAACTTGGCATCCAACTCTTCAATGTTCATTGGTGATTTATTGGATTTGACGAGCGAAACGATTTCGTCGATACGGCCACGAATGGTCTTTTCGTCGCCATATTCAGCGATGCCGATAGCGCCGTAGTATTTGTCGTTTTCGGTTACGATAGTTAAGGCTGGAGAGATTTCACCTAGGAAATTGAAGTTAGCTTTGTCGACAGCATTTGGTTCGTGACCAAGAATTTTCTTAGCGAGACTATTGGTGCGGGCGATGCGACCCATTTCAGTAAGATTGCGGATGATGAGTTTTTCGGCTGGTGCGAGATCGGTGATGCGTCCTTCTTCGGCTGCGATTCTGAGACGGATAAGAATCGCCTTCTCTAGTTGGCGCACGCGTTCGCGCGTGATGGATAACATTTCACCGATTTGTTCAAGTGTTTCTTTGTTTCCGTTTAGACCAAAGCGACGAGATATGATTTCTCTTTCACGTTCCTGCTCGATGATGTTGAGGCTACTTGAAATTGCTTTGGTAATTGTTTCCGCATTGTTCATGCTGCTGTCGTCCTTACTGCTCCGTCTTCTTAGGTTTACTATCTTAATTTTCTATATATTAACATGATTAGCGTAGTATGTCAACACGCATTTTACATGTCATCCTTTCTATATTTTATCATATTTTTGACATGCACAACAATCATTTGCCTAAGACTTTTATATTAGGCATTTTGTGGCATAGTTGTTATGTTTATTTTGCGCTAATTAAAAGGCAACGCAACGCTCCCAATACTCTGTTGTATTGGAATTTACGGTATTGAAGTTGGCGTCAATTTGCTCCGAAATAGAACGAGCTTTTTCGTTCAGTGGATACCCCTTCGTATAATACGCTGGGCAAGAACCGCGAGTCATCATATCGGAGAAAATCGTAGCACGGTCTTCCATAAAGTTAGTTTTACCGTAGCTACTCATAAAATAGGCACCAGCAGCATTATTGCCTAGCCAGACATAGCTAGTGTTCGAGACGTCGCCATAAGTGTAACCAGAAGGATTAAGGGCATTCATTTTTGCTTCGGCACTTGAATCACCTTTTGCGATCTTCATGTAGCCATCAATGTAATGCATGAGTTCATGATGCATGGTTTCGGAAAAATATCGACCATCATCGCTTTGCAACATTATCGTGACGTAGCCGTTAGACCAAGTTTCGGTGAGCCCAGAAATGCGTCCGCCGATAGTTTTGACGAGATAAATATTTAGTTTCATGCCGGCATCTATCATTTCTTGGAAAAAGCCCTCTGGATAAGTTGCCATGACGGAGTCGATAACTAATAAATAATGATGGATTATGTCGGCATCGTAAAGTTTTACTGGAACATATTGTGGAATTGGCGCATAATCGCCGTTTTCGTCGGCGTATTTAATCGTCAGACGATATTTATTTTGAATAACCTGACGATAGACGTCGTTCTGTTCTTCTTGGGTTGGTGGCGTAGTTGGTTCAGTTGGAGTCGTAGGGGTGGTTGGAGTAGTTGGAGTTGTAGGCGTGGTCGGTGTAGTTGGGGTTGTAGGTGTAGTTGGAGTAGTTGGGGTTGTAGGGGTCGTCGGAGTCGTAGGCGTGGTTGGGGTGGTAGGAGTGGTCGGAGTAGTTGGAGTTGTAGGTGTGGTTGGGGTGGTAGGAGTGGTCGGAGTAGTTGGCGTGGTTGGGGTCGTTGGAGTTGTAGGATCGGTCGGGGTGTTGGTATTGTCCGGATCGGCTGGCTCAGTGTGTGGTTCGGTTTCTTCGCCGCCACCTTCTGGTTGACCGGAATCAGCAATGTGGTCATGCTCATCAATAATAATTTCTGGAGACCCCAAAAGCACGATTGCTTTTGGATTGAGCATAAAAAAGATATGGATTGAGCCAATCACAATAACCCCAACACAAAGTGTAATTAAGCCAAGCAGTACTCTGCGTTGTTTCTCGTATTTGTCGCGATTATCCATAATAAGCTATAGCTTTATTATAGATGAAATTAGGCCTTCTTGCTACTTTTCTTTGCGGCCGACCGACTTACGTTTGGCGGGACGACGTGTCTTCTTTGGCTTATTGGCGAGGTATTCTTCGGCCTGCTCTTTTGTAACGGTTTTTGGATCGACGTCTTTTGGAATGCGAACGAAATTGCGGCGACCTGGACCTTTTACGTATGGGCCATAGGCGCCTTCGATAATCTGTATTTCGCCCCAATCGGCAATGTAAGAATCGCGCTTTTTAATATAGAGTGGCTCCGCTTCTTCGAGCGTAATAGTATATGGGTCGAACTCTTTGCCGAGCGGAATATTATATTTGCCACCTTTAAGATATGGACCAAATGGTCCAGATGCAGCAATAATTTCGGCGCCATCGGCAGCTTTTCCGAGCGTACGTGGAAGTTGCGGTAATGCGAGCTGTTTGAGCGCCTGTTCGAGCGTGACGGTTTTGACGCTTTTGCGTTTTGGCAATGGTGCAAAGACTGGCTTTTCGCCGGATGATTTTTCGTTGTCGCCAAGCTGGATAAAGCCACCATTTTTGCCAACTTTGGCATAAATAGCCTTGCCTGTTTTTGGGTCGTGGCCGAGTAGGCGTGCATTATTATAGCGTTCGATGCCCTCTGCAGCGAGTACGCTATCGTTGAATGGGCCATAGAAATCGTGCAACATCTTGACGCGTTCGAGTTTGTGCTCGGCAATGAGGTCGAGGTCCTTTTCTATATTGGCGGTAAACTTGTAATCGACGATGTTTTTGAAGTTGTCTACCAGGAAGCCAGCAATCAGCTCACCGATTGGAGTCGGTAGAAGTTTGCCTTTATTGGCGCCAAATTTTTCTTTGACGCTTTCTTTAGTGATTTGATCATTTTCGAGCTTGAGCTCATATACTTCGCGTTCTTCGCCTTCGCTCTCCCCTTTTACGACGTAACCACGTGATTGGATGGCGGTCATAATGCTAGCGTAGGTGCTCGGACGGCCAATGCCGAGTTCTTCAAGTTTTTTAACGAGTGAGCCTTCGGTATAGCGAGCGGCTGGTTTGCTGTAGCTTTGATGTGCGACAATTGAGTTCGCCCGTATATTATCACCGACTTTGAGTGGTGGTAATTCACTTTCTTTGACGCGGCCGTAAACTTTTAGAAAACCATCAAAAGTTACAACTTCGCCCTTCCCTTCGAAAATATATGGCGTAGGTGTTGTGATTTTTACAACAGTGTTCTCGACTTTAGCGTCAGCCATCTGAGTAGCCAAAGCGCGGCCGCGAATTAAGGCATAGAGTTTACGCTCGTACTCGTTTTTGCCGGCAGTTTCGCGATTGATGTCGGTTGGGCGAATTGCTTCGTGTGCCTCCTGTGCGCCGGCGCTCTTGGTGTGGAAATTGCGAGTTTTGACGTAATTCTTACCATAGGTATTTTCGATATAGCTGGCCATCATAGCGATAGCTTGTTTGCTGAGATTTAGACTATCGGTACGATGATAAGTAATGAGACCAGCTTGATAAAGTGATTGCGCGGCCGTCATAGTTGTACGAGTCGTATAGCCAAGTTTGCTGTTGGCTTCGATTTGCATCGATGCGGTCGTAAATGGTGGAGCTGGCTTACGGATGCCCGGCGTAGTCTCTACGGCGTTGACCTGGAAATTTGCGCCAATGAGCTTTTCAAGGAAAGCGCGAGCTTCGTCTTCGGTTTCAAAATCATGATCAAGCTTGGCGTCGAAACCAAAATCGCCTTTGACTTTATAAGTATATTTACTGGCGAATTTTTCGATTTGCTGTTCGCGCTCGACGATTAGGCGAAGGGCTGGACTTTGGACGCGACCGGCAGAGATGGCGCCTGGAACTTTTTTGCGGACGATGCCAGATAGGTCAAAACCAACGAGCATATCGAGGGTTTGACGCGCCTGTTGGCTAGAAACCATGTCCATATCGACAGTGCGCGGATTCTTAATGGCGTTTTCGAGGGCAGTCTTAGTAATTTCGTGAAAGGTAATACGAGCAGTATCTTTTGGTAACTTCAAAACCTGGCAAAGATGCCAAGAAATAGCTTCTCCTTCGCGGTCTTCATCCGTTGCGAGCCAGATTTTGTCGGCGTCTTTGGCGGCTTTTTTAAGATCGGCAATAATACTTTTGTGCCCAGGGTCAATTTCATAAGTGACGTCAAAAGTGTTCTTGTCGACCTTAGTATCTTTGCGAATGTGTCCGACGGAAGCCAAAACTGTAAAATCTTTACCGAGATATTTCTCGATAGTGTGAGCCTTGGCAGGCGACTCGACGATAACTAAGTTCTTGCTCATGTGCTATATAATATCATAACTAAAAAATCAAAAAAGCATAAGTCTAATTTGCGTAAGGTGTTACAGAGGGCCTTTATATTGACAAAATTAAAAATGTATTGCATAATTGGATAGACAAAATAATAGCTGCAATTTGTGGCAAGAAATTGTCTTCAAAATGTAGCGAGCAAATCTTATCTTAAGCTTGGAAATAAGATAGGAGAAAAATATGCAAACAATTACACCTGCCCAAAAAATTAAAATGCTCCGAGAGCAGAAAGATCTAACCCAAGAGAAATTGGCTGATGCCCTACGCGTCAGCGTGGGTACGATAAAGAACTGGGAGAATGGCACAAGCGAGCCCAGTATGTCTGCGGTCGAGGATTTGGCGAAACTATTCAAAGTAAGTGTCGTCGATATTTTTGGTACAACTGCGGCATCAAATGATAATGACGCTATTGAGCGCATTAACAATGAATCAGAGATTAACGAGATGATTCAATCTAATGCTGCTGAGAGCCTGAGGCTTGCCAAGAGTTGGATTGAAGAGCATCCTGAAAAAGCTTTTAAGCCAGGATTTAATTTGTTTGGCTTTTACTATAGTCATGACGAAGAATGCGACATTCGGAAGATATATGGCGAAGATTTTTATAAAAGATCTTACCACTCAGTCGCAAATATTGGTGTTATTGCGAAACGCCTAAAAGCGAAAGGCTATATGCTGACGTTGGGCGGAATATATCTAGATTATGGTGCATATTGTGAGGTCTTCTTGCGCGATGAGAATGAGGCGAAAACTTTTACGCAGGATCTTGCGACAGCGCTTGCTATGCCGGTGGAGTTCGGCAATACCATTGAAGAGTCGACGTATGAAGATTTTGACGAAGTGATTCATGATGCGGATCGAAAAATCTCTGCCCTATTAACTCGAATGATTTACGATGCGAAGCGCATAAAGTATACGATTGCAATTATTAATCAAGAAAACGTAATCGAGCATGTCGTGCAGGCAGTAGATGGCCGAGATTTAATTAATAAAATTCAAACGATTAATCCAGAGCGCTTTACAATTAATACGCTTAATGAAGAAGCATCGCGTAAACTATACGAGAAATTGCTCAGCAAAACAGCAAAATAAATAATGCCTTATAATAAAGGCATGATATTCGACTTTTTATTCAAGAAAAAGGACGACATGATAAAAGAGCCGATTCATGTCGAGCCGTCTTCGGATGGGGTGGATCCATCCAGCAAAGGCTCCATGAAAATCGAGGACGTTTTCTCGATTGCGGGGCGCGGCACGGTGGTGACTGGCAAAGTTAAAGGCACTATTCACATAAATGATACGATTTTAATTACAACGAAAGACGGTCGCAGAATTAAGACGGTGCTGGGCGGAATTGAAGCATTCCGAAAAACGCTCGACGTTGCGATGGATGGCGACAATTGCGGCCTACTACTGAGGAATGTGGCACGCGACGAGGTTGATCGCGATGATATGATAGAAGTAGTATAAGGAGTGAGTGATGGACTGGGATGAATACTTTCTAGATATTGCCAAAACCGTAGCAAAGCGTTCTAAGGATCCTTCGACGAAGGTCGGCGCTGTGATTGTAGACGCACATCGTCGACCGGTTTCTTTTGGGTACAATGGTTTAATTCAGGGAGCGAATGAAGCAGAGTTAACTCTAAGTGAACGGCCGCTGAAATATTACGAAGTGATTCATTCGGAGATGAACGCGATTCTGTTTGCTAAAACCGATTTAACCGGCTGTACGCTATATGTTGAATATGCGCCATGCGTAGATTGCTTGAAGCATGTCTTACAGGCTGGAATTACGCGAATTGTTTATCGTCAATTAAGGGTTGAATCGCACAAAAATAAGAACGCTAAATCGATGGAAACTAATACGACTGACGATGCGGTGGTTGCTCTGCTTAAATCAATGCCGCATGTTGAGGCGATAAATTACACGACTGGTAAGACTTATTTGGAAGAGCTAACGAGCAAATAATAAGGGAGTTTAAGATGGCGGAAAACGAACAAGAAGTTAAACAAGAAACTAAACAGGAAACGCAGTCAGAGGCCAAGAATAATCAACAAAAAAAGAGCCCCTGGGGCAAGATTATTGGTGTCATTGTAGCAATTTTGCTCGTTATAGCGATGATGTCTGGATTAAAAGGCGATTCCTTAAGCGATAGCTCGCTGGGCGATGCGAAAACAGTAGACGGTTTACAGTATAGTCTTGTGAAGTTAGATAAATCTAAAGAAGACGGGCTCGAAGAAGGTTATTCCCACCTTAACGCTACAATAAAAGTGAAGAACGTTGGTGATGAGACGGCTTCTTATACTAATAACAATTTCATCATGCTGAATGGACAAGGCGAGGCGCAGGATCAAGATATGCCGTTCATGAAGGACGGTACTCATATGACCAGCAATGAAGAGTTGGAACCAGGCGAATCAGCTGAACAGGTAGTTACTTGGAAGATAAAAGATGGCGTGAGTGGTCATAGGATTAGGTTCTTTAAGAACTATCTCATAATTAATGATATTAATGGCTACGAATTTGAGTGGTCGGTAAATTAATTAAAAAATAAACCATCAAAAAGCCCCAGGTAAGGGTGGGCATCACCTGGGGCTATTTGACCCTACAACACACCTCCGCAGGTATCCGGTAGATCCGGAAGCGTGACCCACCTCACACATGGGGTCCGCCGGTTATAGGGATTGCTAGCTTTAGAAAGTAGCTTTCTAAGTGGAGGTAATACTTTTCACTTCAAACTAAAAAGAAATTTGAAGGCCGAAAGTGTTTCTAAAGCACGCAACAATTGCTAAACTAGGTTTAGCAAAGTTAAACATTTTATTTAGGTGCGGTTTTTTGACGGCTTTCGCAATCAAAACTATCTGAATTATACTACACATTTGATTTTAAGTCAATACTTTTTGCACCTTTTTTTGCATTTTCAATAGGAAAAATGACGATTTTTGTGGATTTTTACCTCATATAACAGGGGTGAAACTGCTTATTGTTAAATTGAAAAAATGTGTTATAAAAATGGCATTTTTGGCGCAAAAAGTGCTCAAATACGAAAAAAATCAAGTTTAATTAATAGTTTTTCAGAAACTCGCAAGCTTCCTTTAGGATGCTAGGCAATTGGCCACGTTCGGCGTCGGTAAATTTGGATAGAACGAAATCGGTGTCGCCAATGCGTTTGCGGAGGTTGTCGTTGGCGCTACCGAGGCGAAGGCGTGGGAAATCATCAGTATTAAAATGCGTAATAGTAGACTTGAGGCCATTATTGCCGCCTGCGCTACCCCGTTCGCGAAAACGAAGTTTGCCGAATTCGAGGTTAAAATCGTCGCAAACAATGAGAAAATCTTGTGGTGTTAGCTTGTAATATGAACGGATCGACTCGAAGCTTTGGCCGACTTCGTTATAGAACGTGAGCGGCTTAACGAAGAGCTTGTCTCCATCTTTGAAATATTTGATGTTGAACTTTTTGTCGTCTTTCCAATCGAAACCGTGAACTTTGGCATAGAAATCAAGCGTCAAAAAACCAAAATTATGGCGCGTGAAGTTGTACTGAGTGCCTGGGTTGCCAAGTGCGGCGATTACTTTCATAACCTTAATTTTAGCACGAAAAAGGCTGGCCAAAGTTGGCCAGCCTTCCGACTTGACTAACTCCTTTCACCCGTCAGCGAATGGATCACTGATATGCAACAGGAATGCTAATCCGTCTGGTCCGCTGTTAGCGGTAAGGTTCTTGCACTTGTGCCTTAATGGTCAAGAAGACGTGCGATCTCGCGGGCTGCCTCGGATCTGGTGATTTCAGACTCGTTCATTGACACGACTGCGACATACGGGCTGCCGGCCATCTTGGTGGCGGCGTACATCAGTCCGTTGCTATGGTAGTCCATATGCTTGTTGAAGACCTGGTTCGGGTCGCCGGTGATGATCATCTTGGATCCGTCGCCGATACGCTTCATCAGCTGGTTAATCTGGAAACGCTCCATGTCCTGGGCTTCGTCGTAGATGATCCAGCTGTCCGAGATAGAACGTCCACCCATGTTGATGATGGATACGAACTCGAAGTTCTGCTCGATCGTGAACTCGACTTTCTTGCTGATGTCTTGCGCGGACAGTTCGGCGTTGCCCTTCTTGCGGTCGCCCTTACATTTGATGTACTCGCGGACATTGTCGACAATCGGCATAGCCTTGGCGAGCGTCTTTTCGCGCTCGTCGCCAGGCAGGAAGCCAATTTCTTTACCGAGTTCAGCGTCGCGCGGTACCACGAAAATACGCTCATAATGCGAGTCTTTGTCTGTAACGAAATGGAGACCGATGGACGTTGCCAGGTAGGTCTTACCGGTTCCGAAAACAGCCGGACAGATTACGATCGGGATTTCTTCCGCGGGTGCCATCAGTGCCTCGGCGAACATTGCTTGGCCGGCCGAGCGCGGCTGGATACATCGCGGTAGATCATCGATGTAGTGAAGCTGGCGCAAAATGCCAGTCTCTTCACCCTTCTGTGGCTCGTAGCGGCCGATGAGTATTGCCGGATTGCTCAGGTTGTGGACTCCGTAGGTGCTGGCCATGATAGGGTCGACTTCGAATTCGACAAATTCATTCAGGCGCAGAGGTTCCTCGTTGGCAAAGTGCGCCATGAGCTGATCGGCTGTAATGCAGCGGCCCTTGAACCAACTTTCGTAAAGATCATCGGGGAGCTTGAGCTTGCGGCGGCCGGTGTAAACATCCGGATTAATGCGCGCAACATCGATATCTTGAGCGAGAGCCTTGCTGGACATATAGTTGTCGCCGGTTAAGATTGCGACCTTACCCGGATCGTGCAGTTCGTTCTGGGCCCACTTGGCGGTAGCTAGCGCGTGAGTATTTGCGCCAGTGCGACCGTTGGTTGATACGCTACTGATGTCTTTTGGTGCGACAAACTGAATCTTCATGCCGTTTTTGCAGCAGAATTCTTTGCTACCATGATCATCGTAGTGCGTGGTTTCCAGAATACGCGAAAAGAGACCAAGCAACTTGGTTGCAGCTTCTCCACGGCTGCTCTGTTCATGACGAAATTCGCGCAGGCGATCGATGTATTGCATCGGAATGTAGAGCGTCTCAGCCTTAAGCTTTGTCTCTGCGTCTGGAGCCAGTATGTCCGGGTTCCCTATTAGTGCGTCTAGGGCGGGCACAAGTATAGGATGGAAATCTCTTCTTTTAGCCATAATTACCCTCCTCCTTTTTTGGCGTGCATGCTATTAAAGAGCGCTATCAAAATAGGCTTAAGTTGGAATATACTTAAGCCCATCCTGTGTCTCTATAATAACAGATTTAGTCGCGGTTGCGGAAACTAAAACAAATTGGCGTGCCGGTAAAATCGTAAGCTTCGCGCAGGCGGCGTTCGAGATAGCGCTTGTAGCTCCAGTGTAAAAGACTGAGATTGCTGCCATACACTACAAACCAAGGCGGACAAGTATCGGTCTGGACCATATAACGAAGTTTTGGATGGGTATTTTTGAGACCGGCTGGCGCGTGTGAGCGGACAGCGTCTTCGAGTAATTTATTGAGGTCGGAGGTTTTTAGCTCGGCGTGGCGAGCCTGATCGATTTGTTGAGCAAGTTCAAAAATCTTAGTCACGTTTTTGCCAGTAACGCTGGAGGTCATGACGACTGGCGCATATGGCACAAAGTTGAAGTCATATTCGAGATTGTCGAGAATTTCATCGGTGTCCTTGTGCTCTAAGTCGGTTTTTGTGACGACAATAATGATACCCTTACCGGCGTCAACGATTTGGCCGGCGAGACTTTGATCGAGTTTGGAATGCGGTTCAGTAGCGTCTACTAATAGGCAGCAAACGTCAGCTTCTTCGATGGCGGCGAGACTGCGGAGTGCGGAGAATTTTTCGATGCCAACTTCGCGTTTGCCTGGCTTGCGAAGACCGGCAGTGTCGAGCAATTCGATAGTTTGGCCCTTGTAGCGAATTTCAGTGCGATTGATGTCGCGGGTGGTGCCAGAAAGATTGGCGACGATGGCCTGTTGTTTTTTGGCGAGCGAGTTGAAGAGGCTGGACTTGCCGACATTTGGGCGACCAATTAGGGCGAGTTTGAGAGATTTGGTTTTCTCGGCTTTTTGATGGGTATTGAAGCCGGCGTCTTGGAGTTCCTTTAGGATGCGACCGCGAAGCTCATTAAGGCCGAGGCCGGTGGTGGCGGAGCTGCGAATTGGATCCTGGATGCCAAGGCTATAGAATTCTTCGAATGGTAAGGCTTCGCCGAGGTCGGATTTATTTAAAAGTAAGAGAGTTGGTTTTCCAGATTTGAGAGCTTTTTTAGCGATTAGTTTATCGTCGTGATTTGGATATTTAGTGCTATCCATGGCAATCAAAATTAGGTCGGCGGAATTAACTGCGTCGTCGATTTGATCTTGGATGTGGGCTTCAAATTCGTCGTTTGGGTCTTTGAGGCCGGCAGTATCAATGAGGACGTATTGCCCTTCTACGTTGCCGACGACGTTATCGCGGGTAGTACCAGCTTCGCGTGCAACAATAGCCTGCGACTTGCGAACGAGGCGATTAAAAATGCTAGATTTGCCGGCGTTAGTTTGGCCGATAATTGCGACAACTGGTAATTTCATACCCTTATTTTAGCAAAATTGACAAAATGTCGCAAGTGTGATATAATAGAAAGATAGTTAGTAATTCTTGATTTTGCGGCGGCTCTTGAGCCGTTTTTCGATTTTTTGCCAAATTAGGCAGTAGAAAGCTATATAGAGTAAGATGCCGCAGAGGCCAGCAAAACTATCGAGTACGACGTCCGAAAAAGTGCCATTACGACCGGCGATAAGTAGTTGGTGAACTTCGTCGATGGCGCCATAGGCAACAACGACAATCATGTTAAAAATAAGCGCTTCATAGCGCGGGTAGGTCTGCGGATAACGGCCTTTGCTGTAATAAGCGAGGCTCACGCCAAAAGCTAGATACAAGACAATATGTGCGACTTTGCGGGTGATTTCATTTGACCAACCGAGCCAGTTGGCGACTCCCATTGATTGACTTTCGGATGTTGCCCCGTTGGCAGTAGAAAAGAACCATATTATGAGGGCGATCGCAATTGGAAACACGATGCGCCAATAATGTTTTAGCCTTATCATACCTTCAGTATACACTGCTCAATCTGTTAATGTTTAAAAAAGTCAAAAATATGTTGTAATTTGGTCGGCCGGTTTACAGGGTTTCGATTTTCTGTTAATATATGAAGGTGATTGGTCCCGTCGTCTAGTGGTCCAGGACGTCTGGTTCTCATCCAGAAAATCAAGGGTTCGACTCCCTTCGGGATCACCAATTTTAGATAAAAGCTGCCCGTTTGGGCGTTTTTTTCTTGCCTTATTTAATCTCGATACAGACGTTGCCGCCCTGCTCGATGACGGAATTGTAGTAGCCGTCGTATTTGGTTTCGCCGTTTTCGCAGCTTATGTCTTGATCGAGCAGTTCGTGGTGATTGTATTCGAGACCGTAATTGAAGCGTAGTCGCCATGAGCCCCAGGCAGTTTGCGAGAGACCGGTTTGGAATTCGTCGATAATTTGCGCGGTGATTGGATAGAGATCGTTTACGTGCTGAACGTTTGGCGCCAGGCCGATGTCGCCACGAATTTTGAGTTTCTTAGTGGCGAGCTCTTCTCTGCTGTAAGTTTGAGTGAGGCTGTCTGCGACGGCAGCGTTGATGCTGCTACTGTACTCGTATTGGTCGGATAAGGCGTTGCCGATGGCAAAGCTGTAAATGAAGAATAGATAGACCAGGATGATGGCTGGAGCTGTAAGGATGGCTTTGGTGTAAATGTTTTGTTTTTTGCTGAATTTATTGATGGCGATGATTGAAGAGATTGCTAACACGCTGCCGATGCCGATAAGTGAGCGCGGGTTGGTCGGCGCGTCGGCGAGGAATAAATAAATGCCATAAGAAACCGGAATGGCGAGGAAAAAGAAGGCGATGAAGGCTGCGAGATTGATGATTTTGCGACGAGTCTTGCTCTTTGTGTTGATGAAAATTGCGATGCTCGCGCAAAGAACGCTGAGTGTCGTAAATATGATCCAGCTTGGTGCGAAGCTGGCGAGAATTTGTGCGAAAACGCTGGCGATATTATGGAAAATACCGGGGATGAAGTTACTAAAGCTAAGCGTTTCAATTGGGCGATAGCCGGAGGCGGTCGGAAGTAGTTTAAAAGCGATGCCGGCGATTAAAAAGCCAAGTAAGCCGCAACCGAGGTATTTGAATAATGGCAGTAGTTTTTTGTCATCAAGGAAACATTTGAGTATAAAAGCGAGCGCGATAAGTAGATAAACGCCACTAAAGGCTTGGTATGAGGTTAGCGTAATGAAAAGACAGATTGCGGATGTGGCGGTGAATTTGAGGAGGTCTTTCTTGGTACTGCTTTCTTTGATGAAGATGAATGGAGCCGTGCTGGCGAGCAATGCCATCGCCATGCAGGGTGCGTCGAATTTATAGAGCCAGCAAACCAACGTAAATGGCGTAAGTCCGACTAGTGTCGATAAAACGAGGTGGGTTTTCTTGCGAATGTCGCCGAAGTAGTGAACCATCAAGAGGCTGGCGGCGGTCAAAAATGCCATCGCGATGATTTGCGACCATGGCGAAATATCGACAAGGCTGGTGTTTAGTTGAATTAGAAAGAAAGACAGGATTGATGAAGAGTAACGATTGAAATCTGAGGTCCAACCTTTGCCGGTGGAGGCGCGGCCGTTGTCGTCGATAAAAGAGACGCCGGAGCGCCAAATTGCTAGCATACTAACGCAGTAGATAGTGAGAATAAATAAGAACGGTTTGAGGAATGGTCGGTATTTCTTGAACATATATCATTAGTATAAACCAAGAAAAACCCCGGTCTCATACAGAATAGCTGAGCTACCGGGGTCCTCCCACAGTGTGGGTCTACGGAAACCTGCATGTAGCAGAAGCTAAATGGATTTCCTCATAAATTTATAAGGTGCTTTGGGCCGAATGGTCCTAGAGAAAAAATTAAAAAAGGTGAATCGATGCGAAAAGAGGCGCAAGCGTGTTTGCAACCGTTGACATCAGCTTAATGCAGATATCAAGCGCTACGCCGACAACGTCTTTTCTCGTGTCACCTACGGTGTCGCCGACAACAGTGGCCTTGTGTGCTGCGGACCCTTTACCGTGTCCTTCAAGCATGCCAGATTCGACATACTTTTTAGCATTATCAAAAGCACCACCAGAGTTGCCCATAAAGATTGCGCGCGGAATGGCTACAATGGTAGCGCCAACCAGAATACCTCCGACGAATTCTACGCCAAGCAGAATTCCGCCGATGGCAGGAATAAGCAACGATAATAATGACGGTATCAACATCTTGCGAAGCGCCTGACGCGCTGCCATGTCGATACACTTATCGTAATCTGGTTTTACCGTGCCCTCAATGACACCTGGGATGGAAAGCTGACGATCGCCTTCGTCCGCCATAAGATGTGCGGATTCGATTGTGTGATCAGTCAGTAATGCGCAGAAATACTCGATGAACGCTCCGCCCAAAATCGCTCCAGCAATAACAATAAAGTTGGCGATATTCAAATCCGGAGTGCCGGACGAATAACTGCCTACATATGCAAAGATGAGCGAAACTGTGGCGAAAGCCGCAGAACCGATAGCGAAACCTTTACCGATAGCAGCCGTCGTGTTTCCGACAGCGTCTAATTTATCGGTAATGACGCGAGTATCGGCGGGAAGGTGACAACTTTCAGCAATACCGCCTGCGTTATCGGCGATAGGTCCGAAAGCGTCGATTGAGACTGTCGTGCCTACAAAGCTCAGCATGCCAAGCGCCGCAATTGCGATGCCATAGATGCCACACAAAATACCTGAGACAATCAATGCCAGACAAATTGTGCCGATCGGTAACAAGCAAGAGCGAGAACCGATTGCATCTCCTTTGGTTACCACAAAAGCTTCGCCTTCAGTGGCCATTTGGGCCAATTTCTTGACGGGTCCATAGTCTGTGCCTGTGTAGTGTTCAGTAATCTTACCGATGGCGACACCGCTAACAATACCAAGAACACTCGCAATCCAAGGCGAGATCCAGCCCAGCAAGAAACTATCGTACAGCTCGATGCCGCCGAAAATGAATCTCGACGTAAAGAAGCTTGCTACGATAACAATCAATGCTGAAATATTTGTAGCCATATCAAGCTCGTGCGACGGATTGTCGCTTGCTCTGTGATGCAGAGCATACATGATTCCGACAAGACTTCCAGCTAGCCCGAATCCGGCAATTAAAATCGGGAAGATACTAGTGGCCTTAAAGAGCGCCTGACCAGTATTCTCGTTTACCATTGTGCCGGCGATAAGAATGCACGCAACCACGGTTGCGACAAAACTCTCGAGCAAGTCGGAACAGTTGCCAGCAATGTCGTTGACATTATCGCCGATGAAGTCCGCGATAGTGTTCGGCATACGGCTGTCATCTTCAGGCATGTCGTGTCTAATTTTTGCGACGATGTCTGCCGAGATGTCGGCCGCTTTTGTGTAGTTGCCTCCTGCGATACGGTTAAACATCGCAACAAGCGAACAGCCAAGTGAGTACGTGGTAAATCGCATGATGGATGGGTTACATGAGAAGGATACTAATAGTCCTCCACCTGTAGCCCCAATTTTTACTCCGCCGGCTACGATGAAAATTAGCATTAGTCCCAGTAAGCCGAATGCGGGAACACATAGGCCGCTAATGCTTCCTCCTCGTAGGGCGGTTTGAGTGGTTGGCCCGATTTTCTTTGTGCGAAGTGCGGTATTTGCGGTACGCACATTGGCGTAGGTTGCGCTTCGCATTCCGATTATGCAGGCTAAACTACTCATGGTTGCTCCGACAATAAATGTGATGCCGCTAGTTTTTTCGATGAAACACGAAAAGATGGCGGCAACCACGATAATGACCGGAATGATGATTCGATACTCGGCTCGCATAAAGGTTTTGGCGCCTTTGCGAATGATGCCGGCAATCTCGACCATCTCTTCCGTTCCTTCTTTCATCCTACGGAGCGCGAAGAAATTGTGTGTGACATAGATGAGTGCGAGGATCGTGATGCAAATTACAATAAGATACACCATAAGCTAACCTCCTTTTAAGGTGCAGGGGATTTTCGGGAGCATAAGA
>CAMNBP010000009.1 GCA_946532885.1 uncultured Candidatus Saccharibacteria bacterium | reverse complement strand
ACGACACGATCTCGGCATTTGCAAACATCTTATCGAGACGTGCGCGTTCAGTATTAAGCACCTTACCACGTAGTGGCAAAATGGCCTGAATCTTTGAATCACGACCTTCCTTTGCGGAACCTGCTGCAGAGTTACCCTCTACGATGAAGAGTTCGCATTCGGTGCGATCGCGCGAAGAACAATCGGCGAGCTTTGACGGCAAATTCAAACCTTCAAATGCGCCCTTACGAATTACATTATCGCGTGCAGCGCGTGCAGCTTTACGTGCGCGTGCCGCCAAAGTTGCTTTCGTCACAATCTTCTTCGCAATATCTGGATGCTCTTCCAAATAGTACGAGAAGTATTCGTTCATGACTTTGTCGACATAGCCACGCACTTCCGGGTTACCAAGCTTGTTCTTGGTCTGACCTTCAAATTGCGGATCTGGAATCTTCACCAAAACAACCGCCGTCAAACCTTCCTTAATGTCATCGCCCGTCAAGTTGTCTTCTTTTTCTTTCAAAAGACCATTCTTGCGCGCGTAATCATTAATGCAGCGATTCAATGCGGTACGGAAACCAACCACATGCATACCGCCATCAGGCGTTAACACGTTGTTTGCGAATGGGCGCAAAGTTTCCGAGAACGTATCATTATATTGCACGGCAATTTCAACGACGCTATCTTCAATTTGTTTCTCAACATAGAAGATATCTTCCGTTAAGACTTCCTTGCCTTCGTTCATACGGCGAACATAACTTTTAATACCGCCCTCAAAGTAGAATGATTCGTGTTTCCCAGTGCGCTCATCAAATACGGAAGTCAAAATGCCCTTTGTTAGATATGCTTGATGACGCAAATAATTGACAACCCAGTCATAATCAAACTCTACTGTTTCTTTAAAGATTGCTGGATCTGGATAGAAAGTAATGCTCGTACCGTGTTTATCTGTCTTACCAGTCACACCAAATGGTACTGAAGTTTTGCCAACCTCAAATTCGACATGATGAACTTTACCGTCTTTATATACTTCAGCGATCATGTGAGTCGACAATGCGTTCACGACCGACGAGCCTACGCCGTGCAAACCCGATGATACTTTATATCCACCACCGCCGAACTTACCACCAGCGTGGAGAACGGTTAATACGGTTTCGAGTGCAGACATTTTTGTTTTTGGATGAATATCAACTGGAATACCACGACCATCATCATCTACGCGGCAGCCGCCATCCGCCAACAATGTCACTTTGACATGTGTCGCAAAACCCGCGATTGCTTCATCAATCGAGTTATCGGCGATTTCCTTAATTAAATGATGTAAGCCTTCATACCCAGTTGAACCAATGTACATGCCTGGACGTTTGCGAACCGGCTCAAGCCCTTCGAGAACCTGAATCTCGGACGCATTATATTCCTCACCGGCCCCACTACCGGCTTTTTGCGTTGCAGCCATATAATACTTACCTCAACTTTGATATTTAATACATATATAATATTACCCGCTTCTTATCTAAAAATCAAGTATAAGCCCCTTAATTCGCGCTGTAAGGCCCTTCAAAACAAAAAGACGGGTTCGACCCCGTCTTTTATATAAACAACGCGCTTTTTAACGCCATCGTACAATCGTTCCATCGTCGCCCTGCGAAACCGTTACACCATCTTTCTTTACTGGCTCAGCCGGTTTTGCGACTGGAGATTGTTGTACTGGCGTAACCTGTGCTGCCGGCGCGACGACCGGTTTCTTATGCTCTAATTTTAGAACATGTTCTTCATGATGAATCTTCAAACCTTGCGTTGGCGCCAACGATTCGTCCACATTCTTTGCATCTTCTGCTAGCTTATTCGATTCGAGTGACATAGTCGCTGCATTTTGCGTTGCCGTCGCTACCCAACTCGTACCATCATTACGTTGCAAGAGTTCATCTACCGCCTCAATCTTCGTCGACGTCCCCTCAAAATCTAATTCCGGCTTCAGTGGTTCAATATTCTTTTTAATTGGTTGCGTTGGTTTTGGTATTTCCTTATTCGGAATCACAGTTTGCAAAGCAGGCTGATTTGCGTCAGCCGGAGTCGGCATTTGTCGCCCTGAATGTACATTAGAAATCTGCGGGCTAGTCGGCGTTTCTGCAACCGGCGCCGGCACTTCTACAGCCTTATGCGACATCGCCTCGCGCGCTTCTTGCTTTGCCTTTTCATCAAGTTCTGCTTTCTTGCGCAGCCAAGAATCCAAAAAGCTTTCTTTTGGCTTATTCAAATCTGCCGCTGCCACTTCTGTTGGCACCGCAACCGCCCCACCATCAGCGGCCCGCGCAGTCGAGGCTGGCGCCTCAGTCGGCTTCGGCTCCGAGGCGGCCAATCTAGCCTCAATTTCTGCTTCAACTTCTGCACGTGGTCTACCATATTTAGACAATGCGTATTCACGCATGCGCTGCATTAATTCATCATTGTCCTCACCCATAGGTGGCAAAGATTTCATTGTGAATGGCGATGTTGGCATATCAAACATCATCACCGTCGCAATCCAGTTATAGTTTGGTTGCTTATGTAAATCTTCTGCGTTAAATACTGGTGAGAATGCTTTTTCCATCAACTCCGCATCCGTCACGCCCAGACGACCAGACATAATCGTACCAACGTTACCAAGCACCGCCTCACGAATCTTGTCCGTCAACTGCGTCATGAACTGGTTGGCCAGCACGAGATTCAAGCGGTATTTACGGGCTTCAGACAGAATCGATTCGAAGCTCTCGGTTGCAAAGTTCTGGAACTCGTCTACGAATAGACAGAAATCTTTACGTTCGCTTTCCGGTATATCAGCACGGCTCATAGCTGCAGCCTGGAATTTCATCACGAAAATCATACCTAGCAACTTCGCGTTCAATTCGCCCGTCTTACCCTTCGACAAGTTCACCAACAAGATTTTCTTGTTGTCCATAATTTCGCGAATATTAAAGCCAGATTTTGGTTGGCCCAAAATATTACGCATCATTTTATTCGACAAGAATGGACCCCATTTCGAAACGAACCAGCTAGTCACCTCACCCGCTTCGCTCGATTTTTGTGAAGCCGGAAACTCTTTCGTCCAATAATCATATACTGTTTTGTCGGTAACATATTTCAACTTGGATTTAACGAATTCTCCATCGATAAAACAGCGCGGAATATCAATAAATGTGCCACCTTCTGGATCACTCATCAATAATAGCGCCGCATTGCGGAACATGTGCTGTGCGCGTGGACCAAAGATACCCTGGTTATTTGGGTCATACAGGCTAATCATCATGTTCAAACTTTCCTGAACAATGAAGTCCTTCTGGTCTTCACTCTGGAATTCGAACATGTTCATACCGACCGGATTTGTTAAATTGCCCGGCTCAAACAAAATCACATCATCCATACGTTCTGGTGGAACGCGACTCAACAACCATTCAACCGCATCGCCGTGCGGATCAATAAAGCAGAAACCACGACCATCGCACATATCCTGGAAGGCCAAGTTTTCGAGCAATACGGACTTACCAGAACCCGTAGAACCAATTACGTAAGTATGGCGACGACGGTCATTATCACGCAGACGAATTATTTTCTTTTCGCCACGGAACTCGTTCACGCCCAAGATGATACCGTCTTCCGCTAGTTTCGCCGGACCATCAACTTGTTTAGTAGCCTGACGTTCAACCTGCGAAGTTGGAATCGCATTCTGTGCAGGCAAATGGAACAAGCTCGCCATTTCGACGCTGTTCAAAATCATATCACGCTGCGTTTGCGGGAATGACCGTAATATATATTCACGCGCCAACGATTCACTATTTTTCAGCGCATCGTATCGGAAACCGTTATAATTCTGCAAATCAAATTGCGAGAAAATCGAAACAACATTCTGCAGTAAACCTTCAGAGCGCTGCCTTGAATCTGAACTTGCACAGACTCGTATTATTACTTCAAAGCCAGGATACTTCGTCTTCTCCTCAATCTTCTGAATTTCTTCCTGTTCGAGGTTCGTTAAAATCTTTTCATTATTTTTATACGCTTCGTGCTCTTCCGGCGGCTGCCATAAAGCCTGCGCAATGTCGCCAACTAAATTACCCGCGCCATAAATGGCCTTACCCAAAAAATTACCCGCCGCTATGCGCGTCTTTTTGCCATCGCGTATATTTTGTACTCGCTGCAATGATTTTTGTACCCAACCACCGTCAGTCGGTCGGAACATAATTTGAATACCAACACCGTCGCCTTTTTTCGCAACCGACAACGCATTAATCAAACCGAGGCTCGCATCACGTTTTGAATCCTGATAAGTCGCAATCGGATAGCAATAATCTTCTTTCAGCTTCAGCTCACCGCCGGCAACTGCATCAATGCCACCTCTTTCGCTAAAGAAATTCGGATCTGCCACCTCTTCAATACGTGCAGTCGGATAGGCTGCCGTAATTGCCTGTTGTACCGTATCGGTCAACACAGCCGGCGCCACGACATAGTATTTAATAAAACCGTCATTCGCTACAATTTCAAAGCTGATATGACGTTGACCATATAATCTACTCTTCAAGCCTTTTGTTAGCGTCGAAGAAATAATGCTATACATCACCTGCGCTTCCGACAATTGCTCATCTGTTACGTCACGCTCATCGCGTCCGCCACCCTGAATATCGTCCGTGCTTGGTGGCAAATGAATCAACATCGGCACCATCTTTAATGAGCGCTCATAATTCTTCCTGTCGCGTTTAGCACCCGCAAAAATCTTCCAAGCAAAAACAAAGAAGACGAGGACTACCGCCAACATACAGATCAATTCAACAATCGACGTCGCTTCCATAATTACTTACCGTCACCCCGATTTCGATCAAATGCCTTCTTCATCAAATCCCACCTTGCAACATCCAAATCTGCTACTAATTGATGCGGATTCTTCTTGTTCTTGTTGATAATACGTACGACATTGTCCATATAAGCCTTCGGCAACTGCTCTGCGTCACGCGGCACTGGCGTATCAATCAAAGCCTGCAATTCAGTATTGGCTGGTTCAATGGTTTTTTCATCTTTCTTCGGCTGCGGTACTGGTGCTGGCGCTGGTGCCATCGTCGGCATCATCTCGCTCATTGCCTCATTTTTTTCGGCACTAGTCGAAACTTCCGCCCCCATTATCGGCGTTTCCATTTGTTCAGTCTTCGGAAGCATCTGTTCGCCGCCGTTAAAGGCGCCAAAATTATCAACTACGCCACCCTCAAAAGGATTGGCTGCAGCCGCATTTTCATACGAACTCTCCCCTTTAGCTGCGCCGGAGTTATCCATAAGCATTATTATATCACAGTATATCGTGCGCAATTAGGAAACAAAGGATAAATTCCACCACCAAAACTAGGCCAATTTCTATTAAATTAATCCCACCCAACGAAGAACATACCATCAATAAAATCGGCGCAATTGCAACCGCCGCTCCATAGTAATAGCTCTTCTTTTCGATGCCACCCTCGTGCACCTTATTTAAGTATGCCCGGAAGCGAAAAAATAGCCTGCAGCAAAATACTGCAAGCCCAAGAAATAGCACATATGATGCTAATAGAAAAATCAAAATCCCCAGTGGCCCTACTCCACTTGGCGACGTAAAGAACATCATTCCCAGCAAAAGAACTCCGGCTACGGCATCACAGGCTAACAAAATTTTGTCCCAAGCTCTTTCCATGCAGATATTATAGCATGCAAGCTTAAGCACAATCGCCACCATGCGCTTTATTTCGCATCCCCTACTCCCTAAACCATCAAAACAGAAACTCCACTAACCGTTTCGGTAGTCTATGAATACAGCGATCTAACTGCGATGTTCTGCTCCAACCTACTAATCCGACGCTCACCGAAAAAATGTACAAGGTTCGAAGTCCCCCTACAAGAAACAAAAATCCAGGCCAAATAAATTATCATAACCTGGGCTCAAAGTAGAGGGGGCTTATCTGGCTAAAATAACATTACTATGTGCCACAAGCTTTAATCCTCTACTTGAGCTTTATTGACCGCCTCTCATATAGAGAGGCACATCCTTGCATTCGTTCTGGTCTTCTCTGTTTTGGGTATCTAATGTACAAGTTGACTCTGATCGAATACGCGCTCTACGCTCATTGCATCTCTGCAATCATTTGGCGGAGCTTAGCTTACTCCTAGAGTTTGTAATTTATGGCTAGAAATAAGCTATGACTACGCCAAATCTTACGTATCTTCTAGGTTTTACTCATTTTGTTCTCCACTTTTTGTTTTTGTTTTGTGCTTTTTTGTTTTTATCAATGCACAATCTGACTATATCAAACCAAGCTCAAAAAGTCAATAATATAGTTGTTCAATAATCCGTAGTGTTTTTTACAACAAAGCGCGGCATTCCCCCTGTTTTATCATGCAAAAATAGTGTTGTAGAAATCACAACATAGGCAAAAACACAAAAATTACCCCTAAAAAATCGCAATTTTCAAAAAATTTCGCCAAAACGCATTTTTGGCCTAATCTGTTTTACAGAGAGAAAAATCGTTGTAAATAATACAACAAAATTCTATTGACACAAGCATTTTCACCAATTATTATTAAATTAGCTTTTGAATAAAAATCTTATACAAAAGCCAAAAACAAACATCGATTCCAAAATATAACTCCACACTCCACACTAAAGATCCGGTTTTCCTCGCAGTTACCGGATCTTTTTCTATACCCCGAAATTTTGCAATCACTCTCTCTGCCCTACGGGACTCACTACCAGCAAAACATCGCGGCACAAAAAAATCGGCCAATTGGCCGTCTTTTTTAGCATAAGCTTTGTTGTAAAAAATAATCAAACAGTGGTGGAGCCGCCGGATACTGCCTCCGGGTCCGAAAAATCTCCAATCATGTAATCTACGAGCATAGTCTATTCTTTCATCTTGGCAGAGACAAATCAGCTGGAAAAGACAAAACTGGTCTGAAGCCATGACAGAATTTTCGTGCAGCCTCTTGTCGCAGAAGCCGCCTTAATACCATGTGTATGATACCTCTACTCGCTATGGTATCTCGAGAGCAAAGACAGGTCTAACTAGATTAGGCCAAAGCGTAAGCTGGCATATAAGCCACGTGCTTACTAGCAGTTTTTTCTGCATTTATGAACTGTACTTACGGTACAAATCGACTCGCATACATGTTGTTAATAATCCGTCTAAGCTTTGTCGGCCCCAACTGATGTAATTTTATCATACTCACGCTTTTAATTCAATCCGCCACCCCTTATAGTGGCCCTATGTCTACCGCAAAAATATACTCAGCAATCCCTTTCGGTTTCGACGGTCATCTCGTCGCGGTTGAATGCGACGCCAACAGAGGCCTCCCCGCCCTGAATATCGTCGGTTTACCTAGTCGCAGTATCGACGAAAGTCGTCAGCGTATTCGTTCTGCTATCAACAACTCACTCTTTACTTTCCCCGCTAGTAAATTAACCGTCAACCTGGCTCCGGCCGACATCAAAAAGACAGGATCTCATCTTGATTTACCGATTGCTCTGTCGATTCTCGTCGCCTCCAGTCAACTATTGCAGTCCGATGTGGAAGATAAAGCGTTTGTCGGCGAGCTCGCGCTCAGCGGCGAAATTAGACCGGTTCGCGGCATCATAAACATCATCGAGACAGCCAAGCGTAATCATTTGAAACAATTATTTATTCCCGCAGATAACGCCAAACAGGCCGCACTTGTTGCGAATGATTTTCAGCTCATCCCGGTCAAAAACCTCCGCGAAGTCTGGCTTCAACTCAAATCAATCAGCCACATTTCTCCCCTTAAGCAAATTGTAAAAAATACAGAAAAAGATAAGCATAAGCACGTTTTGCTGGACGAGATTTGTGGCCAAAGTCACGCTAAGCGCGCAATCACGATTGCCGTTGCCGGACGACACAATATTTTATTTTATGGCGCACCCGGCATCGGCAAAACCATGCTTGCCGAAGCCGCTCGCGATCTCATGCCTCCGCCTACTCTAAATGAACGAATTGAAATCACTAAGCTCAATTCACTTATCTCATCACAAAGCATTATTGCTACCACGCGCCCCTTTCGTACACCCCATCATCACATCACTATTTCCAATCTCATTGGTGGCAATCAAAGCCTACTTCCAGGCGAAATCAGCCTCGCCCATCGCGGTATCCTCTTTTTGGATGAATTTCCTGAATTCACCACTCACGCTATTGAGGCTCTTCGCACCCCATTGGAATCAAAACAAGTTACTTTGAGTTATCTGGGTAATAAAATTACATATCCTGCCGATTTCATGTTAATAGCCGCCATGAATCCGTGCCCTTGCGGCTACCTCGGCACTGGCATTAAAGAATGCGTTTGTTCGCCAATCTCCATACAAAACTATCGTAAGAAACTTTCCGGACCAATCCTTGACCGTATAGATATGACAGTCATGTTGAATCCACTCAACACATCCGTTTTATTAAAAAACACAACGTTTAGCACTCAGCAAGATGCTAGTGCTAAAATACAAATTCATCGCGCCATTAGGCAACAGCATACTCGCTTTCACGATAACACTATTTTTAACTCCGCCCTCAGTTCTAGCCAGATTGTCCAACGGCTCCAACTCACACCCAGCGCAAAAACCTTACTCGATACGGCCGCAAACAAGCTTCAACTCTCAGCTCGCGCCTACTTTAAACTTATTAAAGTCGCCCAAACTATCGCCGATTTAGACCAATTGCCCAAAATCGACGAACCCCAAATCGCCGAAGCATTGTCATATCGTCAGCCATTTTAACTTCCCCTGTTCTACCCCTTGTGTTTTTTAAGCGTTTTTAGTATAATTATTGCCATAACAAGTCTAATTTTTTAAGGAGCAAAACCATCAGTAACAATACTGCACACACTCGTATTAACGGAGAAATCCGTCATCCTGAGGTTCGTGTAATTAGTGCTGACGGTGCGCAACTTGGCATTATGTCGAGTCGTGATGCCCAATTAATGGCACGCGACGCTGGTTTAGACCTGGTCGAGATTTCGCCAAATGCAAACCCGCCAGTTGTTAAAATCATCGATTGGGGCAAATACCAATACCAAAAGATGAAAGAACAAAGCCGCGCGAAAAAGAATGCTAAAAGTAGCGAGCTCAAACAGATTAGACTTGGTTTGAAAATTGGGGAAAATGACCTCAATATTAAATGCCGCAAAATCCTCGAATTGCTCGAAGATGGCGATCGTGTCAAGGTAATGATTATCTATCGTGGCCGCGAAATGGCTCACAAAGAGATCGGTACCGAACTCATGAACAAAATCGTCGAAAAACTCGGCGACCAAGTGGTCGTCGATGGCAAATCGCAGATGACCGGCCGCAACCTTATCTTTATGGTTCGCCATAAATAAGGCCGCACTAACGCCCACCGGTTCCCTACACCCCAAAGCGTTACTCTATCAACTAAAGTAGGAAAGGTAATCAAATGCCAAAACTCAAAACCCATAAGGGCACTGCTAAACGCGTCCGAATTACCAACAACGGTAAAATCGTCCGCGAACGTGCCTTTGGCAACCACATTCTTGCCAAAAAATCTAAAGCCCGCAAACGCAACATGAAAACTCCTGCTGTCGTTAAAGGCAAAATTGCTAAAAACATTAAGACCGCGTTAGGAGCCTAATCATGAGAGTTAAACGAGGAGTTGCCGCACGCGCCAAGCACAAAAAGATCCTAAAAGCCGCTAAAGGCATGCAACATTATCGCACCCGCAGTTTCCGTCTTGCGAAACAAGGTGTCATCAAGTCTCTTAGCTACGCTTATCGTGACCGCCGCAATCGCAAACGCGATCTTCGCAGTCTCTGGATCACCCGCATCAACAATGCTGCTCACGAGAATGGTCTCAACTACAGCACTTTGATCAATGGCATGAAGACTAAAGGTATCGAACTCGACCGCAAAGTTCTCGCCGAACTCGCCGTCAACGATCCAAAAGCTTTCACTGCTATCTGCGAAAGCGTCAAGGCTTAATCAAAAATAGCTATCAAAAATATCTCTGCACTAGCAGAGATATTTTTTATCTTCATAATAAGCTCGCCCATAAGCCGGGTTCTGTACTTTAGCAAAATAGCTAAAGCTGTAGTCATCTATCTAGCCTCGTGATTGCTCACGAGATCTAGCGGTGAGCGACCATCCGCGGATCACGGTATCTAGGTCTCCTTGCAGCCGATAGAGTTTACCTCACGCCAATGTCACCATCAACGCCTGTAGGCTCTTACCCCACTCTTTTCACCCTTACCAAGGTCGAAACCCTGGCGGTATTGTTTCTGTGGCACTGTTCCTACCCTTACGGGCGGTTGCCGTTAGCAACTATCGTATCCTATGCTGCCCGGACTTTCCTCTCGCTAAAAAGCCAGCGACTACTTTGACGAGCTTGACAACATCATACCACAAAAAAGCGGATTTAGCAATCCGCCTATGCTAAGTGCTAAATAATATACTTTTTCAAGATAGGAATCTTCGAAATAATCCAACTTATGACCGTTGATATGCCAAAAATCATCACACTAAGCACTAATATTTTCCACGTATTTATGTACTCTCCTCCACTACAGATTCCAACTTTGTACACCAATACCTCCAATACAGCCGCATGGATTAAATAAACCCCAAAACTCAATTTCGATAACTCCCCCACAACCTTACCTACCGGCCTCTTGCATCGATAGCGCGCAAACAAGAAGACGGCCGCCGACCACGCCATAACTCCAGGAGACAGTTCGTCAAACATTGCCCATTTTACGCCACTCCTAGTCACTACGGTGCTGGTATAAACAATAGAAAAGACGGCACCCAACAAACCGAGTATGTAAATTAAAATCCTATTTTTCTTCGATATGTTAATCGTAGACAGATAATACCCCAGCACAAAATAAACCACAAAGCCCATCGAAAAACCTCTCGCAATATTATCAGTAATATGCGACATTCCGTCATAAAACGCCGTAATTGTTCTACTGTCGGTAATTAACGTCAATCCTTTCAAAAAGTCTACTATTCCCGGAATACAACATGTTAATAATATGCCCACAATCAAGAAATATTCCATATAGTCGCGTCTCGCCGTTATCTTTCGAAGCATTGGGGTTAACAGATACAAACAAACAATCATTATCAAGAACCACATATGATAATGGCCCCTAAGTATTGCCTCTACCGTATCCGCCATAGAACTCCGATATTGTACGTAGTCAAAAATCGCATAGAAAACAGTCCAAACCACAAAAGCAACTACCAATCGAAAGATATTCTTCTTCAATACCTTTTTCATACTAAATGGCCTCTTCGGATCTAAAAATAATGCGCCAGAAATCATTACAAAGATCGGAACTGCAAATCTAGAAACCGCATCCCAGGCATTCATGGTTAACCACGCCGAACTATTTGCATCTGTATTTTTCCAGTGCATAGCAGCAACATGAATAACTACGACGGCAAAACTAGCCACTACCCGCAATACATCAAAATATGGCACCCTTTGTGCCACCCTTCGAGTACTACCTCCTGCCTCGCTCATAGTCCTATACTAATATGATAAACGGAAAAGCGCAACCGCTTTCTCTAGTAATACTCTCCTCTTCGCGTATTTATATCGATGACTTTATTTACTTCTGCGTCTGCCTCTTCGTTTTGGCTACGTGGCACATGTGTAAAGCTGAATGAGTCCAATTTCTCCAACAATTTCAAAATATCCGAATGCACCTGCATCAAATCCTTATTCTTTACCTGATAAATGCCATTCATTTGGTTAACCATCATCAAGCAGTCACTCTTGAAGTTAACTTTCTTGTAGCCCATTTCAATCGCCTGTTCGACACCTTCTTTCAAACCATAATATTCCGCCAAACGACTGTTCGACATGCCCAAGAACTCACCGCCACGCTTAATCTCCTTACCGTCTTGGTCAACAATATAATAACCAAGCCCACTTGGACCAGGATTGCCACGACTGCCTCCATCGGTATAAATCGTCACTGCACCGCTCGCCGTCAGATTACCTTCTGCAGTCTCCACCGTACGGCGTACCGCCACTGGCGCATTCTGTTTATTCTGTGTAATCTGTAGCACCATGCTAGATGCTTCGTCCAGCGCCAAATCAGACATTTCATCAATGTTAATCCAATTAAAGGCCACATGGCGCTCGTTCGTTAGCTTAATTTCGACATTATCATCAAATACTACCCTATAAACAATAAACAAATTTGCCAGTTCGGAGGCGTACTCAAGATCCGTAAAAGTCACCACGTCTTCAAGTAACAATTCCCGCGCCTGAACCGCCAAGTTTTCATAGACGATTCTCGCCATTGCCTCATCTGGCTGCTCGCCAAAAATAATCTTTCCGGTCGGAAGCTCATAATTATTCATCCCCTCCACGCGCCCCGTCGCGCGCTTCAAAAGTAGAATCTTCCCATCCCGTTCGCAAATCGCCGTCACCCGAATCCGCTGTTTCATCTTTTCTAATTATAGCATACCCCTTATGCTTACAATTCAAGACATCAAAAAATCCTAAGTAAGTATCGTTTTCCCGTGATAAGAACACGGTGGGTAAACTCTCTCATCTCAAGACCACGGCCTTAAAACGTCGAATTCCCTTAAACATGATTATTCAGGAAAATCATGCACTTACTTAGGACACTTTTATTATAACATAGTCTATTTTATGCTGTTAAGCCGCGCCAACTATCCAATAGAAACAATGCAAGATTCCATTCGTTGCAATTCCCATATAATTGCCGAACAGGCTACCACATAACAACAATATAATATATATAACTATTACACCGTACTGTTCCATTGCACGCATTAATTCTTTTATCGGATTTGGCGCCAAAGCGTACAAAATTCTCGAACCATCCAATGGCGGAATTGGCAGAATATTAAATAAACAGAAACCTAAGTTAACCGAAACGCCAGCCGAAAAGAACAATCCCCAAATCCCCGTACTTGCCACAAAATAATACAGTAAGAAGAAGATGAAGGCCAACAATAGATTCGTAAACGGCCCCGCAAACGCCACTAAAGCAAAGCCCCACTCTCCACCCTTAACTTTGTTCGAGTTGACCGGCACCGGCTTCGCGCCACCGAATACCGGCATCCCCGCCAAAGCCAAGAATAGCGGCACAATAATCGTCATTACCGGATCAATATGTTTTAACGGATTCAAAGACAACCGACCATCGTTTTTCGCTGTATCGTCTCCTAGCTTATACGCCGTAAAACCATGCGCCAGCTCATGTAGTACCATCGAAAATACGATAATTACAAATACAAAAATAAGGTAAGGGATATCCATTACCTTATTATAACAAAATCTGCTTAATGATTATTTAATCAGACCTTTTTTGCGAAGCGTGCGAAGAGCTGAAGTTGAAACGTTCAACTTAACCTTGCGGCCATCGACCACGAAAGTACGCTTCTGGATGTTTGGCTTAAAAACCTTGCGAGTCTTATGCTGAGAAAAGCTCACATTGTGGCCATACATCTTGCCTTTACCGGTAATTTCACATACTGCCATATTATTATTCTCTGTTATTTCTTAAAACTATGCTCTATTATATCTTATAATCTCTTATTTTGCAAGAGATAAGCATGCCTTAGTCTAACTTATAGACCTCAAGTGTTGTCGGTAAAGAAGACGCATTCTTGATACGCAACTTTTTCTCAACTTTTACGCTCGCTTTAATTTCGGCGAAGTCCATATTCCCCATAGGAATCACGATTTTTGGTTCTACAATTGAAACAATCTTTGCGTTGGACGTACCAAGAATATCGATTGGCCCCAATTCATCAAGCTCTTCCGTCTTTACGCCGTTTCCAGCCAAGCCGATCTTGATACCATCAACATCAATACGGTACATTACGCCACCTTCTTTAGTATCAGTTGCATTGATTATGATATCGCCAATCTCATACTCGCCCGCGCCATCAAGCACGCCAACTTGTAAATCAGCGTCTACTCTAGATTGTGCGACATTGATGTTTACGACCTTTTCCTTAGCCCGAATCACCATTTCATCAGAATTTTTCAACTCAATATCAAACATACTCTACTCCTCTTCTGCCCACCAGCTAAAACTATAATATATTATTTGGATCGTAGCGTTCACTTATCTGCAACTGCATGACGCTTTGCAGGAATCGATCACGCACGCTTTTACGATAAATATAATCTTCTTTGCTGAGAATAACATAATTTAGTGGTTTACCTTCACGCTTTTCGACGACCTCTGCCCAACGCGTTAGCTTTCGTGCCTCATCATTACCGACCACCAGCAAATCAATCCCGTCTTGACCAACTAGTCGATTCGTAACTATTACGGCATCAATCAAATTAGCAACTGGGCGAATATAATCTTCCCATACATTGCGATGCACTTCCACATCCTCGACTGAACCAATTTTTTTCGAAAAAATTTCAGTCATTGGACGCGCAAATGGATGCTTCATATTAGCTGAGTAATAAAGCTTGTTTTCGTAGTTCTCAGTTTTTACTAGTCCCAGAGTACTTAAATTAGTCAGCTCGCGGCGAACCGAATTGATTTGTTCACCAATTACTCTTGTAATTTCGCGCACGTAGTAATTCTTATCTGGATTATCAAAGAATAGCGCCAAGAGCTTCGCCCTAGTCTTTGAGCCAAATAGTTTTTCTAGTGGCATTGTGTTATTCTCTTTGCTCATCTTGATATAATTTTAACACAAAAAGAATAAATTATTTTTCAGAATAATAATTTAATATCCAATCTTTGGCTTCATCTAGCTCAAGCCAATTAATATTATTGTTTCGTTTAAACCAAGTGAGCTGACGTTTAGCCAAATGCCAATCATCGACCGCATTTAGACGAATTGCCTCATCTCGACTAATATTACCACGCATCATCTCCCACACTATTGGATAAATATCCGACTTCATCGCCTGACTATCCCACCCGTATTGCTCCACCATTTGCAGACATTCTTCTTCGATATTCTGAGCAAATAATTTATGCGACCTTTCCAACAATCGAGCTTTAAGCACATCGCGTGGCCATTTGAGTCCAACGAGTACATATTTTGTACACATTTCTGAACGGTCTGAACAAGTTTTTTTCACATCATCCGTGAAATGATAGTCATACACCAAGGCATCGACATATAGGCCCGTACCACCCGCAATAATCGGCAATCGCCCCCGCCCCTGTATTTCTGCAATCTTTTCTTTCGCGTACCTCTGAAAATCCACCACCGTAAATCGATCATTCGGCTCAACTAGGTCTATCCCCCAGTGTGGTACACCCTGCATTTCATCCGGCATCGGTTTCGCAGTACCGATATCCATACCCTTGTAAATCGCACGTGAATCAGCGGAAATAATCTCCGCAGCTATCTCTACGCTGCGCAGTTTCGCTAGCTCGCGCGCAACTTCAATTGCTAAGCCCGTCTTGCCACTACCCGTCGGTCCAATAATGACCAGGATTTGCTCCTGGCCATTATTGTACGACTTTGCGTTTTTTGCCTTATCCAAGGTAAAAATCCTATTTCTGACGCTCACGATAAGCGTAAGTTTCTGTATCTACTGATATTACATCGCCGGTCTTGATGAAGGCTGGTACTTTAACCGTAACGCCAGTTTCAAGCTTAGCATCCTTCTGAACAGAAGATGTTGTGTCGCCCTTCACTACACTTTCGGTATATTCAACCTTCAACCAAACGTTCTTTGGTAATACTAGGTTAATTGGCGCGTCATTGTAGAATTGAATATCAAAATTCTCGCCTTCTTTCATGAAATCTTTCGAATCACCAACCATATCGGCCTGTAACTCATATTGCATGAAAGTATCTGGGTTCATGAAGTAGAACTTTTCACCGTCATTATAGAGATATTGTGCGGTCTGGTTCGTAACTTCAGCTGGCTCAATCTTTTCCTGACCCTTAAAGGTCTTTGGCAAAAGTGCGCCGGTCACCAAATTCTTAACCTTGACGTTCACGATGCTACCACCGCGGCCCATCACTTTCTGTGAATACTCGACCACCTTGTATGGTTGACCATCGAGCGTAATCAGGGTGTTTTTCTTTAGATCTGTAGGTCCGTACATTTGTCCCCCAACTTTCTATGCTGATGCGACAAATGGCATTAATGCTAGATGACGTGCACGCTTAACAGCGACAGCCAACTGGCGTTGTTGTTTAGCAGAGAGACCAGTCTTTGCGATTGGCTCAATGCGACCATAAGCGTCAACATAGCGCTGAAGCGTCTTGACGTCACGGTAATCAAAATACATATTTGGATCGTTCTTATAACGTTTCATATTTACCTTTCTTAGAATGGAATTTCACTTAAATCAATTGGTTCGTCACTAATATCGTCAGGGGCGACATCTTGCGCTGCACTTGCAGCCTTGCTACCGCCAGAATAAGAACCACCTTCGCCGCCGTTTCCGCCGCCGACAAAGTTGAAATCTTCGACATTAATTTCGACACGGGAGCGTTTTTGGCCTTCCTTATCTTCCCAGCTACGCTGATCAAGACGACCAGAAACCATAATGCCGCTACCCTTCTTAGCATATTGCGCGATGATTTCGCCGCTCTTTCCCCACGCCGAGCAGTCAATGAATGAAACCTGCTCTTGTTGTGCGCCAGAACTGTCTTTGTAATTACGATTTACTGCAACCGTAAAGCTACAAACCTGTGCACCACTTGGTGTACTGCGTAATTCTGGATCACGAGTTAAATTGCCCATGATGATTGCTTTGCTAAAACCGCGCGCCATATGTTATTCCTCCTCTTTTGCTGCTGTTTCTTCTTGCGCTTTGCGCTCTTGGCGTTGAGCCAAAATCTTTTCACGACGTGGATCTTTTGCTACGAGCAAATAGCGGATAACTTCATCGGTAATGTTGAGAACCGAGGAAATCTTGCTAGGTGCTTGTGCAGGAAGTTCCAATTCGTAGTAATAGTAAACTGCAAAGTCTTGGCCTTTGATTTGATAAGCAAGCTTTTTCTTACCTTCGTTGTTCTCTTTGGTAATTTTGCCGCCGTTAGCCTCAATCAGAGCCTTAACTTTGTCGGTTGCCGCCTCAAGATTCATCTCCAAATCTGGATGAACGAGTACGGTTAGTTCGTATTCTCGCATGAACACTCCTTTGGTTAAAGCAAGAGCACATTATTTTCTAACTAGTCTCTTGCTGAGCTAATAATCTTCGTAATTATACCATAGCCTGCCCCTGTTAGCAAGCTTTTTACATCTATATCAAGCCATCAACTAGCCCCGGGCTTTCGCCCGGGGCTGTCGTTCCATGTTTTACAGAATCACTGCGATTTTATTCGTCGTCTTCCTCCTCATCGCCGAAAAGCATCTTGAAGAGGTCATCTCCGCTGAGGATAGCGACGCCGATGCCGTGCAGGCGATTACCGTCGCCAGACTCGCCGGACTCTTTGGACTCTTTAGGCTCCCCTTTCTCGCCCTTGTCGTCCTCATCGTCCTTCTTGGACAGAAACTCAACGCCAGGATCCAGCTCGGGATTGTCGGCCAACCAGGTCTCCAGATCGGCCAGAATTTCAGAGCAGAGATTCAGCTGATCTTCGTGCTGCTTCACGGCAAACTCGTCGATCCCGAGATCTTCGCTCTGCTCCACCTCGGCGCGGTGCTCATTGAACTCCGCGATGGCGTTCTCTGCCTCTTCCTTCAGTGCGGCCAAGCGCTCACGGAAGATACGCATCAGGCGGCCATAGCTTTCGCCTTCAACCAGGCTATCCCACTCTTCGCCGAGCGCCAGCACATCATCAGCCATACGGCTGGCGGCCTCGATTCTGCGGGCGTTCATCACCAGGCTGGCCACGTGAAAGTCGCCGTTCGCCGCGACAGGCGCCAGCATTGCCGTAGAAATCTCCAGCTCCCGGAACAGCCTGCAGCAGATCATCGAGCGGAGCATCTGCGCCGCGAAGCGCATTTTCAGCTCACTGCAATCCGCATCGAGCTCACTTACGGGCTCCTCAATCTCATCCAGCAGCGGTCTCACCACCAGATCGTGCATGTTGGCCAGGCACCGAGTGTCACCACTCAGGAACCAGGACTCATACACATCCATCACAGATTCAACGACATCCAGCTTTGCTTCGATTCTTTCTTTTGTCATGTTAATTACACCTCCAGTATTTTTCTCATGCATGACAATGGAACAAAAAGTAAAAGATACACCACAAATTCCGGATCAGAATTTGCAGGCTATATATTTATATCATAATTAATCATCAAAGTCAACACTTCACATCAAAAAGCCCCGGACTCACGCCCAGGGCTTTCGGAATCATTCCTCCTCGTCCTCCTCATCGTCTTCGCAATCTTCCCCCATCGTGAAATGCTCGCAGTTGGCGCAGTCGCCGTTGCAAGGAAAATCCATCCAATCCAGATGGTCTTCGCGCATCATCAGGATTCTGTCAGTCGCGTCATCGCGCAGACCCATTGCCCTCATTTGCATTTCGAATTCTTCATCCGTCAAATCTTCGCTTTCCTCGAGACGATCCACCAGGCAATCCGCTGCCTCGCGCGCGATTTTCAGCATACGATGCAGTAGTACGCCAAATTCACCCAACTCTTCGCTTTCCCATTCGTCATAGAGTTCAATCAATTTAGCGGCCACTGTACATTCCTCGCCAAAATCGCCGTTCAAACCATTGACGACAATGTGGATTTGGAATCCCCTGGATTCTGCGAAAGATTTCTCCGGAGAAACCAACGTCTTTTCAAACCGTTGCGCATACTTCCCAGAGCTCTCCAGATATTCGTCGCTCAAACGATTCACTTCACGCAAACGCATCACTACTTCATGGGATTTGAAGAGCGGCACGATGAAAGCTTCATCGTCTAGGCAATCATCCAGCAAATCTACCGGCGCGCCGTCAATCATCACAACTGAGGCCTTGTCGTTCAGAATCGTCAGACCTGCCTCGACCACATTCTCCATCACCGAGCTGTAGCCCATCATGCCGACGCCTTCCAGATTATTCATCTGGGAAAGTACTGAACGAACGAGATTAATTCCGTTCATAAAGATCTTGTTTTCCATACTTACACCACCTCCATATTCAGTGTGAAAAACAATCAGAAAAAATCGTCTGGCACCCAAAAAGTACCAAACAGTCAAATTATAGCACAAAACAGATAGAAAGTCAATCCAATGAGCGTCAGCCAAAAGGCCCCGACCGCGCGCCGGAGCCTTTGAACATAATGTGTTTCATTTCTCTTCTACAAACAGTCGTTCCAATTCTGTCATCATTTCATGATTACGCACCATCAAGCTCGATATCTCTGATGCTGGCTTGGTTTTGCCAAGCAACCAGTTCGATTGCGCATAAAACGTAATCATATCAAAACTGTAATGCTGTCTTTGCAGCACCAGTTTCATGAAGTCCACCTGTGCGCGAATTACACCATAAATCTCTCGGCTGGCATTTTCGCAAGCAAACCCCATCAATAATTCCACCAAGTCCAACTGCAAGCTAAATACTTCCGCCAGGTGCGTCACCCACTTCACGTCAATATTCTGACGATAAGCCCAGAGCAATTCCTCATGCGCGCGCTCCATCATGCCTTTATAAGTCACACTAAAAGCGCAGTCGACCGAAATTACCCGGTACACTTCCTGTAAGTATCCATAGTAGCACTCTTGGTCGAGCCCTGCCGCAATCGCCGGACTCAAAATCTCTTCATCACATCTTTTTAAATACTTCTCAACTTTGATTGCATCCAAAAAGACCACCTCCTTCTTTGAAAAGACGACTGTTTCGTAGATAAAAAAGAACACCAATCTCTTGATCGGCATTCATATTATATCATATTAATAATACACTGGCAAGTCTGGCGGAAATGGATCACTCCCCTCCGAGTCCCAACCATCTGTAAAACCGTCACCGTCCTTATCGCGAAAACTATCATGCTCGCCGAAATCATCGTCATCTTCAAAATCATCGCGCGAAATCGAACCACTACTCGATAATCCATACGGATTAAAACCTAAATCCTGCAAAAAGCGTGATGGAAAATTATAGTTACGCCCGCCAAATACAAAACGCGACTGCACATAACTCAAATACAGCTGCTGCATTGCACGCGTCATGCCAACATAGGCCAAACGGCGCTCCTCTTCAACGTCTTCTACAGATTCATCCATTGAGCGCACATGCGGCAACAAACCTTCTTCCATCCCCACTAAGAACACTACTGGGAATTCCAACCCCTTGGCTGCATGTAAAGTCATCAAGGTCACAGCGTGGTCGCCGTTATCTTCATCTGCCGAAGACATCAACGCCGCATCGGCCAAGAATTCATCCAAAGTCGCATAACCGCCCGCTTCACCAATCAATGCCGTGACGTTTTCGTTGCGCTCCTCGGCTTTCAATTTGTCACCATCATTTAAATATTGTCGGTAATCAATCTTTTGCAACAATTTTTCGATAATTTCTGCCGGCTGCATTGCATTCGCATGTGCTTTTCGCAAATCAAGTAGAATCCGCAAAAAATCTTCGTAATTCTTTGCTGCTTTACCGGATAATTTATCGTCTTCGCCATTCAAAATCTTCTGCAACGACGCCGTTCCAATACCACGCGCCGGCACATTTACTACCCTCTGCAGTGCTACCGTATCAAGCGGATTCACAATTAGGTGCAAATACGCCAAGATATCTTTAATCTCTTTACGGTCATAGAATCGCACGCCACCCACTAACTTATATGGAATCACCATTTGCGCAAATGCATGTTCAAAAGCTTGCGACTGCGCATTCGTACGATACAGCACCGCGAAATCGCTTAGTGGCCGGCCGCTATTTTTAATCGTCCGTGCCACCCACGATGCTTCATCTTTTTCGTCACGTAATGCCTTAATTTCAACTGGCGCACCGTGCCCCGCTTCCGTAAACAACACCTTATCACTACGTTGTGTATTTTTCGTAATCACTTTTTGTGCTGCGTCCAAGATGTTCTGTGTTGAGCGATAGTTTTGTTCCAGTTTGATTACTTTTGCACCCGGAAAATCACGTTCAAAATTCAAAATATTCGTAAAATCCGCACCACGCCATGAATAAATCGACTGCCAGTCATCACCCACGCAGCAAATATTACGATCTTCATTCACTAGTAGTTTTACCATTTCATACTGGATATGGTTCGTGTCCTGATACTCGTCTATCAAAATATGGCGGAATTTATGTTGCCATTTTGTTCTTAAATCCGGTCGCAAACGGAACATTCGCGCCACTTCCAACAGTAAATCATCAAAGTCTACTGCATCGGCATGTTTCCGCATGTCCTCATATTTTTCATAAACTTCTGCTATCTTCTGTTGCTGTGGATAGGTTGCGCTAGCCAACATCTCATCTGGATCACGCCCCTCGTTTTTTGCTTTCGAAATTGCCGACTCGCAGGCCTTCGGTTTCAAATTCTTATCGTTAATGCCGAGTTCTTTCATCGCTCGCTTAATTAACGTCAATCTATCATCCGTATCGTATATTACGAAGTTTTTCGATAAACCAACGTTTTCCGCTTCAATCCGCAAAATTCTCACACAAATCGAGTGAAAAGTCCCCATCCATGGCATGAAAGCGTGCGAATTTGGCATTCCCAATAAAGTCGCCAAACGCTCGCGCATTTCGCGCGCCGCCTTATTCGTAAAAGTCAGAGCCAAGATTTCGTACGGCTGCACGCCATTCGCAATCAAATTTGCAATTCTATGCGTCAAAGTTTTCGTCTTGCCGGATCCTGCACCCGCCAAAATCAATACTGGTCCGGTCAAAGTCTCAACCGCCTCTTTTTGCGCCCTATTCAATCCCGTCAAAATCTCAGACATATACTCTATTTTACACCATCAAAAAGCACTCCACGAAGGAGTGCTTTCATAATTATTTAGTTTTTACAGTAGAACTGGCCCCGGACTTATCCCAGCAAGTTTCGCCAACAAACGCATCCCTTAAGTCATCATTATTAAATTCGTCACAATCAAGTGCAGCTTGCGTACCCTTGTAAAATACCCATTCACTGTCGCTACTATTGCGATAGAACAACAACGCAGCATTTTCGCCACCTGCAGCTATTCTTTGGTGACCATTTGCGCCATCCTTAATATCATCCACGGTAGCCGTAATATAAGAAATCTCTTCCCCCTCACTCTTTTTATAAGCTTCACCAAGAGCACGTACCAAATCTTTCTTTTCTTCGGATATATTGCTCACATCACCACAGCTAATATAATATGGAAAGCTCTTATTTGTCGTAAACTCACAGATTAGGCCATCTTCGGTTTCGTAATGTTCTATGCTCCACATTCCACCGGATAATGCTTCATCTTTCTTGAAACCTTGCTTCTGCAAAGATTCGGCAACCCTTGCTGGCAGAGCGAAGTCCAAATCATCTTGAATGAAGCCTTCAACCTGATCGCCGCTATGGGGCTCAATCAGAGTTGTATAGGTGCCCAATACCGAAGTCGACAAATCCTTATCGGCATCAACACGCCCCGCCACACTGGCATAATCATACGCAGTAATTGCCCCATCCAGCTTTCCGCCCAGATAAATGCGAACTACATCTCTAAGTTCTTTCGATATATCCTTTAATTTCTGTTCACGTTTGTATTTTTCTACAATCTCTTTATCTTCGTCAGAAATCGCAACGCTCTCTGGTGTTGTATTATCTTTTTTATCATCTTTCACGAGTAACTTGTCGCAAGCGATAAACATGCTCAACCCCACCACCGCTATTGCTAAAACCACGCATAAAATTGTCGAGATTTTACTCTTCTTTTGTACTGGCAAAATTACGGACTCAGCCGGCTTCACTTCCGGACGCGCGCTAAATTCACCTTTTTCTTCCATTCTTACTCACCCTATTAAACTTATGCTTATTATACCATGAACTATATACCAACAAAAATCCCCCTCACGGGGGATCTTTGATTACATCTTTTCGATAAATGCCTTCAAATCGGCTAGCTTTATCTTCTCCTCGGAATCGCGCAAGCGTACGCTAATTTCGCCAGCTTCCGCATCCTTTGGACCAACAATCAATACGCAAGGAATCTTCATCTTCGTTGCCTCGCGAATCTTCTTGCCAAGACTCTCGTTACGATCATCGACCGTATAAC
>CAMNBP010000008.1 GCA_946532885.1 uncultured Candidatus Saccharibacteria bacterium | reverse complement strand
TTGCCACGATCTACGCTGGAGCTTCTTTTTGATGTTTTTGTTTTTGATGTATTTTGAAATGTTTGTTTTTGCAATGGTACTGCTCATATAAACTGCGAATATTTACATAAGCTAATTTAACTATAAGCAATATTTTTTGCAGTGTCAATAGTTTTGAGTAAAATTGTTATACAAAATTAACAGGGGTGAGTGCTGTAAAAATTACAACTTGAACAATTTTGACGATAAAATAGCGCGAAGTATGATTGGGTCGGTTGGCGGCGAGGAGAGTCGAAATATGGTAGTATAAATGGTATGGAAAAACGAATTTTTGGCGCTACGGACGGAATTCGTGCGGAGGTTGGTAAATGGCCGCTTCGACCAAATGCCATGCGGAAACTCGGTCAATCCGTGGCTAAATACTTGAAGCAAAATGCGAAAATCGTAATGGGGCGCGATACGCGCGAGAGCGGTGCATGGATGTCGCGTGATTTTGCGGCTGGTGCAAAAGCGGCTGGCGCGGAGATTGTAGATTACGGGATATTGCCGACTCCGGCTTTGTCAGTTTTAGTTAAACACAATCATGATGTTGACGGTGGCGTAATGATGACCGCCTCGCATAATCCAGCGACCGATAATGGCGTAAAGGTGTTCCAATCGGATGGCGATAAACTATCTGATGAATCCGAGCTAGAAGTGGAGGCGTTGTATTTTGAGGGCGATGTCGATGAGGACGTCGAGCCAACGGGTGACATGAGTTTGGATTTGACGCCAAACCAAGAAGCCCTAGACGCTTACATAGGGGCAGCGCGAGAAATTTTGGGCGACTTGAAGCTTGAAGGAAAGTTTGTGTATGATGCAGCGTCTGGCGCTGGTCAGTATTTTGATAAGGCCGTATTGGAGGCATTTGGTTTGGAGGTCGAGGTAATTAGTCCGGAACCAAATGGCAAGAATATCAATGATGGTTGTGGTGCGCTATATCCGGAGAATGTAGCAAAAATCGCAAAAGAGCGCGGTCTGCCAGGTGTAACAATGGATGGCGACGCTGATCGCGTAATGGTGGTTGATGAAGAGGGTCGAATTTGGGATGGCGACCGCGAGGTGTCGTTAATGGCGCAGTACTTGAAAGAGAAGGGCGAATTATTTGGCGATACGGTGGTCTTGACGGAATATTCGAACTTGGGCGCAATCAAATATCTTGAATCGAAGGGGATAAAAGTCGAAAAAGTCGTGAACGGTGACCGCAATGTGGCGCAAAAATGTTTGGAGAACGGCTACGTAATCGGTAGTGAGTTTTCTGGGCATATTATGTATTTACCATGGTTAAATAGCAGCGACGGTGTGTTCTCTGCTTTGATGATTATGAAGATTGCGCACGAAAAAGGTTGTCGCTTGGCGGATTTGTGGCCAGATTATGAAATGATGCCAAGCAAGCAATGGGGATTGAAGGTGCGAGAAAAGAAGCCGCTTGATGAAGTAACGGGCTGGAATGAGGCGCTAGCGGAGTCTGAAAAAGTGCTAGATGGACGAGGTCGTGTGTTCTGTCGTTATTCTGGCACAGAAAATAAATTACGAATTTTGGTCGAAGCCGAAACAAGTGAATTAGTAGAGGCGGCTGGCGCGAGCTTGGCTGCATTAATTGAAAAGGAGATAGGAGCATGATTGATATTGCGCCGATGACAGAATATGACGGCGACGTGGCGGCCGCGATGGGGAAGTTGCGTCAACAGTTGAGTGCGCGACATGATGGTTCGCCAATTGATCGTGAAAAAATTGAGGAGTTAATCGAATCGCCATATCACGATATCTTGTTGGCGATAAACGAAAAAGATGAAGTGGTGGCGATGGCGATTATGTCGATCGTGATGGCGACGCTAGATCGCAATGCCTACTTGGAAGATTTAGTGGTCGACGATAGTTGCCGCGGGCAGGGTGTGGGTGGACAAATGCTCGAGGCGATTAAAGATTGGGGGCGCCAAAAAGGTTGTCGCAGATTAGAATTTACGAGTTCGAGTCGTGAGAAAAAAGAAGGTGCTGCGGGATTCTATGAAAGCCATGGGGCGGAACTACGCGACACGCACTGTTTCCGCGTAGAATTGTAAGACGCGAAAAAGCCGCCATAGTAAAAATGGCGGTTTTTTGTTTTTGTTAGAAGCGTCCTGGCGCAATGATGTGTAGAGCAAAGCGAAGGATGGTTGTATGAAGACAAGTCATGAAGATAAAGCCGATGGCGGAGATGATGAGACCGGCTAATTTCATTTTTTCGTAGTTTGCGACACCTCCGGCGAGATTATCACAAATTTGCTTGTGGAAGCGCACGACCAGTACGCCAACAACCATCGCGATGAGGCCCACGATACACCAGACTGGTTGAAATTCCCAATACATATTTCTATTTTACTATAAACTTGCAAAAATCAGATGAATCTAGTAGAATTATTTGCAGTTGGGGATATAGCTCAGCTGGTTAGAGCGCGTCACTGATAATGACGAGGTCTGTGGTTCAAGTCCACATATCCCCACCATTTTTTATACATGGGGTATGATTAGGCTTCGGTCTAATCTACTCCACCATTTTAGAAACGCCCAGTCGGGTGTTTTTTTGTTTATAATGAAAGAAAAGGAGAGTGTATGGATAAGGATCAAATTATAGCTGCGATTAAAGAAAAAGTGGAATTGCCGGAAGGCTTGGCGGAGAAGGCGGCGGGGTTATTGGATGGCCAGTCGTTGGTCGGCAAGAAAGACGATATTATTAAGATCTTGACCGAAAAGCTGAAAATCGACGAGGGCAAGGCAAACGAGATCTATAATGCGGTGGCTGGATTCTTGGCGGGCGGAATTGCGGAAAAAGTTAAAGGGTTGTTTGGTAAAAAATAAGAGAACGACCGCACAGAACGCGCTCTAAGAGCCTTCTGGCTAAAAAGACGAGTATAGATGCCTCCGAATGGTGAAATTCGGGGGCATTTTTGGTGGAGAATCTGGGACTGTAGGGGTTGTTCGTATATTATGACATATTTTTAAGCAAAAACGACTTGACAAAATGTAAGCATTATGCTAGAATTACCATAAGCACCTGAAAAGGGGCAATTCTTCGGAGTTGCGGCTTCCAAAAGGGTGGTTATATATTAATAAATTTGGTGGGCAGAATGGAAAAATATAAGATGGCTGGAACTAAAGCTGGCGGTCAGAAAGCTGCCGCAACTAACAAAACTAAATATGGCAAGGATTTCTACGCTGAAATCGGCCGCAAAGGTGGTCGTAATGGTCACACTGGTGGTTTTGCTGCTAACCCTGAACTGGCAAAGATTGCTGGTGCAAAAGGTGGCCGCATCTCCAAGCGCGGTAAAGCCAAAAAGAACGCTTAATTAGTTTTAATAGATATCAGAAAAAACACCTCGTTTCGGCGGGGTGTTTTTTAATCCTCGGGACGACCTGGGCTGGGCCAACGCTTGTCGCATAGGGGGCAGTGATATGTGCCTTGATTATCTTGATAACCGGTGATGTTGCAGTTGGGGCAAAGCGAAGCTGTATAGAGGTAGTCGCGGTAGCTATCGAGGTGATCTTGGGCAAAATCTTCGTCCCATTTGACCTGGTATTGGTCGGCGAGATGTTTGGCTTGTTCCCAGGCATCGGCTTCGATTCTGAGGAGCTGAATATCAGAGGAAAAATCCGTCTGGTGAATAATATAATGGCCGAGCTCATGCAAAAGGAGCAGCGGAGATGCATCTGAGGGATAAATGATGGTGTGTGGGGGGCGAAAAGTAGCACGTGGGCCGGGCGTGAAGGTTATATTAGGGTAGTCTTGCTGAAGCTTAGCGACGAGTTTGTTGAGATTTGGCATAGTAGTAGCATCCGTAAATTACAGAGAAACTGCCGTACTTAGCCACCATTAAGCGCGGACGTTTGATTTTAGCGGGGAGTTCGCAGTCGAGACCTTTACGCAGGCGATCGCGATAGGTGTTGAGGGCGAGGCCGAGTGGGCCGCCAAAGATGAGGCGGTCTGGTTTAATGGAGGTCGTGAGAGGGACAAGGCCGAGTAACATGCGATTGACGATGTCTTGCCAATCTTGTGGATCGATGATTTCGTTGACGAGTTTGTTGTATTTTTTGTTGATAGCGCTGGCGGCGGCAAGGTCTTCCCATTCGGCTTTCTCGCCGAGGTAAACGTATTCGTTATGGCCGGGCTCGAATTCGAGGAAACGTTTGACGAGATGGCCATCTTCGACGACGCCTCCACCTATGCCAGTGGAGAATGTGAAATAGAGACTGCGACCAGTACAGCCGCGGGCCTCAGCGAGAGCAGCGAGATTGGCATCATTCTCGACGTAAACTGGTTTATCGAAATCAGCGTTTAGGAGTTTGGCGATGTCGAAATCGTGCCAGTTGAGGTTGCCGAGCCAGACGGCTTGGTTGTTTTTGACGATGCCCGGCATAGCGACGGAGATGACGTCGATGCAGGACATAACGAAATTGACTTTTATTTGCTGCTTGAGAACAGAGTAGAACTTCTTTTGGTTGTCGATGGTTGGAAATTTAAGGGAATGAAGTAGCTTGCCGGTCTTGTCGACGAGCGCTAAAAGAGTTTTAGTCCCACCGATGTCCACACATAAATACATAGCTCTATTATAGCCCATATTCCCATCTTGCCGAGACAAATACCATCTCGGCGAGATGGGAATATGGGCCATAATAGAAAAAGTTTACGAAGATAGGTGTATGAGCCATAAAGAAAAAGGATGAATTTATGGGGGATATAAGATGGTTATGCTTGGGATAGAGGCGATACGGTGGTATAATTTAGGCAATTTTAGGGAGAAGGAAAATGGATACGAATACGAAGTATAGGCGCTGGGGTTGGGGAGCAGTAATTGGTTTGATTGCTGTAATCCTAATTGCCGGTCTCGTAGTAGCCTTGACGATGAATAAGAAGCCAAAAACTACCGATGAGCAGATTGCCAGTAGTGAGACGAGCGTAATAACTGTTGATGGAGATGAAAATACCAACAATAGTAGCGCGAACAGTAATAATGGCGAATCTGGCTCGAGCGAAAACGGCGGTAGCGAGAATGGAAATGGCTCGAACAACGGTGCTAGCTCAAGCGAAAATAAAGGCGAAAGCGGTACTTCATCGAGCGAAGAGAAGAACACGCATGATAGCTCTGCGAATAGCGGATCGAACAACGGTACCAACTCAAGCGATAAGAGCGAAAACGGTGCAAGCACGAACAAGGAAATGCCAAAGACTGGTCCAGTCGATGCAACTTTTGCAATTATCGGTATGGCCGTGTCGGCATATTTGATTAGCTTGAACGTGGCCTTGGCAAAAGAGAAGGTTCGCAAATAGCTTTTGCTTTACTAGATAAGCGTTTTAAGGTAAAATAGTGAGCAGTGGGGGATGCTCACTATTTTTTGTAGGAACGAAGAATAATGAGCATTCCCGACGGAAGGAAAAATATAATCAATGGCTACAAAAGCTAATGTAACTATGGATGAACTCCTCGCTGCAGAGGAAAGCAATCCAATTGTCCTTGGTGACACGATTGACGGCGTCGTTATGTCCGTAAAGAAGCACGAGATCTTGATTGACCTCGGTGCACGCGGTGTTGGTCTCGTACCACGTCGTGAGGTGGCATTTGGCCGCCAGTTGAAGGAAGGCGACAAAGTCTCCGCTTCAGTAGTTGATACTGAGATGGATGACGGTATGGTTTTGCTTTCGCTTCGCAAAGCTGTCAAAGAAAAAGGTTGGGACGAAATTTCTGCCAAGCTCGAAGCTGGCGAAATCATCGAGGTTCAACCATTCGATGCAAACCGTGGTGGCTTGCTCGTAGAATACGAAGGTATTCGTGGTTTCTTGCCAGTTTCACAACTTTCAGCAGAACACTATCCACGCGTTGGCGGTTCTGATAAAGATGAAATCTTGCAACGCCTCAATACGCTCGTTGGTCAAACAATTCGCGTCCGTATTCTTGACGCCGATCGCAAGACAAACAAATTGATTCTTTCTGAGAAAGAAGCAATCAAGGATGGTCTCGCAGAACGCTTTGCTAAACTCGCTGTTGGCGATGTAGTAAAGGGTGTAGTGACCGGTGTCGTAGACTTTGGTATCTTTGTCAATGTTGACGGTATCGAAGGTCTCGTTCATATTTCCGAGATTTCTTGGGAACGCGTAAACAGCCCAGCTGATTACGTTAAGGTTGGTGAAACGGTCGAAGCAAAGATCATTGCAATCGACAAAGATCGCCTCAGCCTCTCTATGAAGCAACTTCAGGAAGACCCATGGCTTTCTGAGATTGCCAACTTCAAGAAGGGTGACAAAGTTGAAGGTACGATTACTCGTATCACTCCATTTGGTGCATTCGTTCAGATTTCACCAGCAGTAGAAGCTTTGGTACACGTTTCTGAGCTCGGCGAGGGTAGTGATGTGGATCCAGAAAAGATCTTCACGCTCAACGAACGCAAAGAATTTAAGATTCTCGATATCGACAAAGAGGGTCGCAAGATTTCTTTGAGCTTTACCGACAAAAAATAATAAGTCTAGAGCTACAAAAAACTCTCCGAGAGGGGAGTTTTTTGCTGCGTGGCGTTTAAGATTGTCATAAGGTGCATAATGTGGTAAAATAAAGGGAGTTTTTGCGTATTTTTTATACGTTTTTATCATCTAAATAGAAAGGAGCTGGAAAATGGAAGAAAAGGTAATACAAATTTCTGGCTCGATTACGGTAGACGAGCTAGCAAATGCCTTGGGTGTTTCGGTGACGCATTTGATTGGTGAGTTGTTTAAGAATGGCATTATGGCCACGATTAACCAACGTTTGGACGCCGAAACGGCCCAGATTATGACCGAAGAACTCGGTTTTACGAATGTGCGTTTCGTGAAGAAGGAAAATTCTGCAAAGATTCCGGGCATTAAACGTGAATTGTCGAAAGATGCAAAACTGCGTCCGCCAGTAGTTGCCGTAATGGGTCACGTTGACCACGGCAAAACGACTTTGTTGGATACTTTATTAAAGAAAAAGACTGTCGACGATGAGGCGGGTGGTATTACGCAGCATATTTCGGCTTATCAGATGGAATACAAAGATCGTAAGATTACTTTCCTTGATACGCCTGGCCACGAAGCTTTTGCGGCAATTCGCCAACACGGCGCAATGTTGACTGATATTGTGGTGATTGTCGTGGCGGCGGATGATGGCGTGAAGCCGCAGACGGCAGAGGCAATTAAGTTTGCCGAAGCAGCGAATGCGAAGATTATCGTCGCAATCAATAAGATCGATAAGGAAGGCGCAAATATTGATCGCACTAAAGCACAGCTTGCAACTGATTTTAATCTAAACCCAGAAGAGTGGGGCGGCGATACGATTATGGTGCCGATTTCGGCGAAGACCGGCGAAAACGTCGAGCAATTGCTTGATATGATTTTGCTGACGGCAGATATTGACGAGTTAAAGGCCGACGTGAAGATTCCAGCTGAAGGTCTTGTGATTGAGAGTCATATGGAAGTTGGTAAGGGTTCGGTCGTGAATCTCTTGGTGACTGGCGGTGAATTGAAAGTTGGTGAATTTATCGTAGCGGGCAAAACCTATGCGAAGATTCGTACGATGCTGGACTGGAAAAACAAACCAAAAGGTAAAGCATCGCCTTCAACACCGGTGATTGTGACCGGCTTCAAAGAATTGCCGAATTTCGGTGATAAATTTGAAGAAGTGCCAGATGAAAAGACTGCGCGCAAGATGGCGTTGTTGAATGCACAAGCCGAAAGCAACGAAACTGCTTCAGCGAACGTTACGGCGACAGATATGCTTCGCATGATGAATGTGGCTGATAATACGAAGACCTTCAATGTTATCGTGAAGGGCGACGTGCAAGGTTCGGTGACTTCGGTGGTGGATTCGCTTCGTATGATTGATACACAAGGTGAAATTACATTAAATATCGTGTCGACTGGCGTTGGCGCAATATCCGAAAACGATGTTTATATGGCCTCTGGCAGCAAGACAGTGATTTACGGTTTTAATGTTACAGTGCCAAATGCGATTGCAAAGATGGCAGAACGTAACGGTGTGCCAGTACGCGTATTCCGTGTGATTTACGAATTACTTGATGACGCTAAGCATGACATGGAAGAGATGCTTGATGCAGAAGTAGTAGAAGAAGATACTGGCGAGCTCGAAGTTAAGGGCGTGTTCCGCACGGATAAGACTGAGATTATTGCTGGTGGCCAAGTAACGAGAGGTCGCGTTTCGCCAGGTATGCTTTGTCGCTTCTATCGTAAGAAAGAGTTATTGGGCGACGGCGAGGTCGTGAACGTACAAGAGGGTAAGGTAGATGTTCCTTCGTTGGCAGAAAGCGAAATCGGCGGTTTGTCATTTAAGACGACAAAGAAGATTCAGCTTGAATTAGGCGATCGTATTGAGTTCTTTGTGCGCGAATATAAGAAAAAGAAAATTTTATAGGCTTAAGCTTTTATGCTAAAATGGGTGCAGATAGGAGAAAATAAGCATGTATAATTTTAGCGATACATTCCTTGAATCGGTGGGGCTCTCCTCTTTGCCGGAGTCGCAAAAGGCTGGTTTTTTGGAGTATGCGCAAGACCAGTTCGAGACGCGAATTGGCAAAAAAATGAGCGAAGGTTTGAACGAGGCTCAACTCGCGGAATTTGGCAAAATTATTGACAATGATCCAGAGACGATTCAGCGTTTTTTGAACGAAGCTGGCGATTATAAGAATAGTTCGATTTACCAGTCGTTATTAAATAATGGCGGGGAAGATGGCAGTGCTGATATTCTAAATAACTTCGTGACTGCTACTTGGCTAAACAAGAACTGCCCGAATTATGTACAGATTCTTGAAAATGTCCTGAAAGAGCTGCAAGATGAAATCCGCTCTCAAAAAGATGCGATTTTAGAAAATATTTAAAAATACCCCCTGCGTGGGGGTATTTTTTGTGGTTTATTTTTTGAAGCCGTTTAAGAAACTTTTGGCGTCCATTTCTTTGGAGTTTTCCGGAAGTAGACGGTCGATGACGAAGTATTTTCCGTCGGCGCAGAGCTGATCGAGTTCGGTGTTTGGTTGATCGGCGACGTGGGCGACGGTAATAGTGCAGGGCTTATTGATTAAGACGGCTTTGGACTTAGGAAAACCGGCAAAGGCTACAACCTCGCGTACGAGCTCCTGGGCACCTTTCTCGGCAAATTTGAGTTCCGACTGTGACTTATCTAGTTTAGCAGTGAAAGTTGCTTGAGCTTCGTCCTGTGCGGTCTCGGGGGCATTTTTTGTAAGGGCTCCAGGTAAAACTTGTAGTAGTAATTCGGTGCCTTTGGCGGCGAGTTGTTCGTAGAGCGATTGTTTGGTGGTTTCGGGGGTAATTTCGACTTCGGCCTGGGCAAGAAGCGGGCCGGCGTCCATAGCTTTAACGAGGCGCATGATAGACACGCCAGTAGTTTGATCGCCGTTTAGTAATGCACTTTCGATTGGGGTAGTGCCGCGATATTTTGGTAGGAGAGAAGGGTGAATATTAATAATGCCGCCAGGTATAGCGTTAATGGCGCTATCTGGAACAAGCTTACCGAAAGCGGCTAGTACGCCGAGTTGTGGGTGATACTGTTCGATGATTGGAAGAAGTTCGGCGGCTTTAGCGACGTAGTGAATCGGAATGCCGGCTTTTTGGGCCTGAAGGGCGATGGGGAATGGTTTGCGAACGTGGGCGGCGGGTAGAACGAGCGCGCAAATTTGATAATGATTTTCAATTATGGCGTCGAAAATTGGTGTACTGGCTTTAATGCCTTGGGCAAGCTGTTCGTTGCCGAAGAAAATGATTTGATTATTCGTTGTCGTCATCTGGGAAGAGATCCTTATTGCCTTTAATATATTTGTCGTAATCGAGTGGGACTAGGTCGCCCTTGTCGTCGAGTTTATAAAAGGCGTTTGGATCGTCTTTGATGTGATCAATGAAGAGAATACCGTCAAGATGATCAATTTCGTGCAAGATAGTGCGAGCGAGAAAGTCGGTCGGTTTGAGACGAACTTCGGTGCCGTCTTCGAGCTGGGCTTTGATGCGGGCCTTAGAAGGGCGAGGCACTTTGCCGTAGATGCTTGGTACTGAAAGGCAGCCCTCGTAATCGTAGAGGGTTTTGCCTTCGGTCTTAATAACTTCTGGATTAATGAGAGCAATAAAGTTGGTATTGTTTTTGTCGCCCATATCTTCGCGTACGACAATGATGCGACGATTGTAGCCAAGTTGTGGTGCGGCCATAGCGGCAGAGAGCTCAAATTCGTGCTCATTTTCCCAATCAATACAAGATTGAACCATCTCATCGATGATTTGGCGAACTTCGTCATCTATCTGTGAAACTTTGGTAGATTTTTGACGTAATCGTGGGTCAGGAGTGACGATAACTGGTTTTTTCTCAACGTTTTTGCTCATATTGATTGCTATTCTAACATTTTTTAGGGGTAAAAGCTATTGCTTACGCTTAAAGTTAGAGCAGGGAGATAGGGTCGAGTTCAAAATGAAGGTAGGAAGATTTGTCGAGTGAATCGAAAATACGCAAAAGACTATTGCGCGATTTGGCTTTGACAATAATCTCCCACGTGTAGCCGGTATTTGTGCGTTCGTGGAAAGCCGGCATGGGCGGGGTGATGGAAACTTGTGAAAGTTGGAGTTTTTGAGAATTTTGAACAATTTTTTTATACAATTTTCTGGCGTTCGAAACGACAATGCTTTCAGTTTTGTACGTGAGTGAAAGTTTGAGCAAGAAACTGTATGGTGGTAGGCTGCTTTGTTTGCGCTTTTGGAGTAAATATTTATATAGGCCAGTATAATCCGTATTCATTGCGAAATTGATTATGGGGTGAGTAGGTTGATATGTCTGAATGAAGATGTGGGTATTTTGGTGTCCACGCGTGGCGCGGCCAATGACTTGCGTGAGTAATTGGAATGTTCGTTCTTCGGATGAGTAGTCCGGAAGGGCAAGTTGCGCGTCGGCTTGGACGATGCCGAGCGTGGTTAATTTTGGAAAATCGAAACCCTTCGCGATCATTTGGGTGCCGACAATAATGTCAATTTCGCCGTCATGTACTTGGCTGTAAATTTTGCTGAGCTGCTGGCTGGAGTCTGTATCGGCATCGAAACGTGCGATACGGGCTTTCGGAAATAGCTTTTGAAGCTCTTGTTCGAGATACTTGGTGCCAAAACCTTTGTGATGAATGCTTGGGTTGCCGCATTCAGGACAGACTGTTGGTACGGTTTCGGCGTGGCCGCAAGTATGACAGCGCATCTGGTAATTATCGGCATGTAATACTAGAGGAAGGAAGCAGTTTGGGCAGAGCGACTGCCAGCCACAATGATCGCAGACGGTGAGCGGCGCAGTGCCGCGACGATTATGGAAAATCATGGTCTGGGTATGGTTGCCAAGTGACTGCTTAATCGATTCGATGAGTTGGTTGCTGAGAAGGCGATTTTTGGTAAAACTGGCGCGATCCTTGAGGTCGATAACAGTAGTTTGGGCGGTTTTTTCGTTCTTAATGGCAAGTTCGTTTAGCTCCACAATGGCATCGTGTTGCTGACAGACGTAATAGTCGGCAATGAGTGGCGTAGCAGTGCCGAGAATAGTTTTTGTCATGACGGACGATAGTCGAAGGGCGGAATATTTTGGATTTTGATCTTGCTGGTAGGCTGGTTCGTGCGCCTCATCGATGATAATGAGACCAAGATTTTTGACGGGTGTGAAAAGCGCGGAGCGTGGGCCGATTACGATTTGTGCCTGATTGGACTGAAGTGCTTTTTGCCAGATTTGATGGCGAAGCGACTCGGTTTGACCGGAATGGATGAGTAAAATGTTATCGAAATGGGCGCGGAAATTGCGAACAATTTGAGAGGTGAGAGCGATTTCTGGAACAAGAATAATGACGGATTCGCCGGCGTTAAGATGCTGTTTGGCGAGCTCAATATAAACGTTGGTTTTGCCAGACCCAGTAATACCGTGAAGCAGAATAGTGTTGGCGCGGCTTTGCTCTATGGCCTTGACGGCACGTTTTTGGGCGGCATTCAATTGATTTGATTGAAGTTTTTCTGGGGCAGGCAGTTTTTCGGTAATAATGCGACGTTTTTTAGTTATACCGCGAGGTAAAATTGCCTGTACGACGGCCGACATTGGACAGCGATAATAGTCGGTAAGCCAAAAGAGCGCCTTAATGAGTTGTTTTGGCAAGGCCTCGTCGTAGATGGTTTGCAAAATGGACTTAGTTGCGAAGGATGGTTTTGTTGTTTTTTCGACAACAATACCAATGGTTTGTTGTTTGCCGAGCGGAATGGCGACAATTTGGCCAATCTGGAGTTTGGCTTCTGATTGATAAGTCAAAAGATTCTCTGATTGATTAAAGGTTTTGGCGGGCGCAATCAGATAGTAGTTCATACATTTATCCTATCACAGAGAAGGGCGAGAGGACGTTGTAAAAATAATTCGGAAATGTGTGTTGTTAAAAATACAAAAATCGCATAAAATAATAACAAATAAGGAGGCTAATGTTAGACGTATTCGTGACGAGTCGTGTCCGAAGGAAGATTATTGTCGTATTTGCAAAATACCCTGACTTCAAGACTCACGTGCGTGGTTTATCGAAACTGATCAAAGAGGATCCGGGTAATATTCAGCGTGAATTAAAACGTCTAACCAAAGGTGGTTTCCTGATCGTGACTAAGAAGGGGAATACTAGTATTTACCAGACTAATAAGCAGTTCCCAATTTTGAAAGAGCTTCAAAGTATCGTAATCAAAAGCCAGCAGGCTGATTCAAGTAAAACTCCACCTAGCAAGACAATAGGATGACGGGGATTTTTCGCAAGCTTCTCGCGCAGCGTGGGCTCGATGAAGCTTTTTTGTATCCTAAATACGAGAAACTGTTTGATCCGTATCTAATGTGTGATATGGAAAAGGCTGTTGCACGAATTGAACAAGCGCGTGATAGCGGTGAAAAAATTGCAATTTTTGGTGATTACGATGCAGATGGCGTGACGGCGAGTACGGTACTTTATGAGGCTTTGAAGCATTTCGGTTGTAATGAAATTGAGGTATTTTTGCCGGATCGTTTTATGGACGGTTATGGCATGAATGAGTCGGCGGTACCGAGGATAGAAAAATATGGCGCCGGGTTGGTGATTACAGTAGATAATGGTTCTGGCTCCGGAAAAATAATTCGCGAATTAAAGAAAAGAAAAATCGATACGATCGTGACGGATCATCACGAGATTCCAGAAGTGCCAAAATCGGCGGTGGCGGTAATTAATCCAAAACGTGCCGATGAGAAATATGGAAAACATATGGCCGGAGTGGGCGTGGCGTTCACTTTGGCGCGCGCATTAAATATGCGCCAAAATGGCGGCGTCTGTGACGGGCAAGAAAAATGGTTATTGGATTTAGTGGCGATTGGTACGATTTGCGATTCAATGGTACTGCGTGAAGAGAATCGTATTTTGAGCTATTTTGGCATGTTGGTGCTGTCGAAAACGCGTCGAGTTGGCCTAAGAGAGCTAGCGAAAGTTGCTGGCGTTAAATTAAATAAGATTAATACGCATGCAGTGGGATTTCAGTTGGGCCCACGCATTAATGCGGCGGGGCGAATGAAAAGTGCGGAGTTGGCACTAAAACTCTTGATGTCGCAAAATCGGAGTGAAGCTTTTGTATTGGCGCAGGATCTTGAGGGATTAAACCAGGAACGTCGCAGGATTCAAGATGAGGCTTCGAAAGAAGTTGAAAAAGTCTATGATGCAAATGATCGCGTGATTGTGGTTTGCGGTGAATGGCATGAAGGTGTTTTGGGGATTATTGCCGGGCAGATTGTCGAGAAATATAAGAAGCCAGCATTTGCATTAACGAAGGTGAAACGGGGTGAGTTAAAGGGAAGTGGGCGTAGTTTTGGTGATTTTTCGTTAGCCAAGGTAATACAGGAATGCAAAGATTTGCTGTTGACTGGCGGCGGGCACGCGTTGGCGTGTGGCGTTGGCATGAAGGCTAATGTTTTGAAGGATTTCAAGCAGCGCGTGAACAACTATTATGATTCGCTGAAATTGATAGATCAGGAACGATTCTTGGATATGCGAACGGATATCGAGCTAAAGGATTTGGGTGGCATTAGCGAAGAGTTATATGATGAAATTTGCTTACTGGAACCATTTGGCGAAGGGAATGCGGAGCCGTTATTTGAAGCAGAACTATTAATTAAGGGGAAACGTATCTTGAAAGAGAGACATTTGTCGCTGATTATGAGCGACAAAAATGGCAATGAGATGAAGATGATGGCCTTTTTTGCGCCGACGGAATGGTTGAATCTGGAGACGAATACGCGCGTTTTGGTACAGTTTAGTCTTAGTAAGAACGAGTGGCAGGGTACGACTAGAGTTGAGGGCGCGATAACACGCTTGAAACAGATTTAAAAATGTGATAAAATGGCAATCAGTATGGCAATCAAAGTAACCAGGAAAGACCAGAACGAAGCGAATGAAAACATCATCCGCCGTTTTAACCGTAAGGTTCTTCAGAGTGGTGTGATGGCAACCGCAAAGGAAGGTATGCGCTTCTCAAAGCCGATTTCCAAGCGTGAACGCCGCACGAAGGCGATCCTTCGTGAACAACGCAAAGCTGAAAAAGCCGAACGAATGAAATTAGGTCTTAAATAAGAAATACCCCTACGCGGGGTATTTTTAATGCGATAAAATAAAAAATCAGAAGGAGAAAGCATGGTTATACTATTTGGTCCCGCGGGAAGTGGCAAGAGTCTACAGGGACAAACTTTAGCTGCGAAATATAATTGGCGTTGGTTGTCGGTTGGGCAATTGTTGCGCGATCAAAAAAATCCGGAACTTGATAAAGTGATGTTGACTGGTGGTTTGGTGGACGATGAATTCGTGGTTAATATGATGCACGAAGCAATTGTGAAAGCCGAGAACGAAGTTGGAAATGCATTCCTTGATGGTTATCCACGCGATGAGTGGCAGGCAAAATGGATTGTCGAGCACGGTGATAGCAAGAAGATCGATGGCGCGATCATCATTAAGGTATCGGATGACGAGTTATGGCGTAGGCTAGAAGAGCGTGGTCGCGCCGATGATACGCGTGAATCTATTGAGCAGCGTTGGGGGATATTTCGTAGTACAATTAAGAATATGCGTCAGATTCTTGAGGATGATGGGGTGCGCTTCGAGGAAGTTGACGGTGAAGGACCGGTAGAGGTCGTGACTGAAAGAATTGAGAAAATCCTAAAACAATGGGAGTTGACTAAAACAGAGGAGAATTAATGGATCAGAAAAAAGTCGAGGCAATGCGTGCGGGCGGTAAGATTATGGCACGAATTTTTGCCGAGCTGAAAGAATATACTAAGGCAGGTTTGACTGGGAAAGAAATTGACGCTTGGGTAGCAAAAAAGATTACGGATTATGGCTGCGGAATTGCTTACTACGAACCGGAAGTGGATTTTCCGGGCGCAATTTGTATCTCAGTGAATGATGAATTAATTCATGGTACGCCAAAGGATATCGAACTTGAGGATGGCGATAAAGTAAGTTATGACCTGGTGATTAAGTATCAGGGCTATTATGTTGATTCAGCCTTCACGATGATTGTAGGCGGTAAACCTACTGCCGCGCAAAAACATTTGTTGAGTTTTACGGAATCCTCGCTGTACGAGGGCATTGAACAGGTAAAGCCGGGCGCGAAACTGGGCGATATCGGGTATGCTGTGCAGAAAGTGCTCGAAAAAGGTAAACTCGGCGTGATTAAGAACTATGTTGGTCATGGCATCGGTACGAAGATGCATATGGAGCCGGAGGTGCCAAATTATGGCAAGAAGGGCCACGGATATACCTTGCAAGTTGGTGATACGATTTGTATCGAACCAATGTCGAGTCTCGGTAAGCCTGATACCGTAGTGGTGGAAGATGATGATGGCTGGACGGTCTGCCTAAAAGACGGTTCGTTGGGTTGTCATTTTGAGCATACGATTCTCGTAACCGAAGACGGTTATGAAATTCTGACTCAAGCATAAGTAGTTATGCTACAATAAAAATATGGATGATAAGACTCGCTTTGTGGTGGGGTTAGATATTGGTAGTAATTTTGTGCGCGCCGCCATTGGCGAAATGACGCACGATGGGATTCGTGTAGTCGGATATGGTGAAGCGCCGTCCGAGGGCGTACGCCGTGGTGCGATTAGTGATATTAATGCGCCAAGCGTGGGGATTGATCATGCCTTGGTGGCTGCCGAAAAGATGAGCGGGCTGGAAGCGCCGGATGCTGCGGTGAGTATTAATGGCGTCAATATCAGTAGCACGAAAGTCGATGGCATGATTGCGGTTGGCGTGGCGGACCATGAGATTGACGAAATCGATCTTGGCCGAATTATTGATACTTCAATTGCCGGTAAGGTGCCGGCAACTCGCCAGATTTTAAAAAATTTGCCTTACGAATATATTCTTGATGGTCAAGGTGGTATTCGCGAACCTGTCGGAATGAAGGGCGCGCGTCTTGAAATGCGGGCAAATGTGATTTCAACCATGAAGCTCGATTATGACAATGTAATCAAGGCTTGTACGGTAGCAAATCTACAGCCATCGATTGTAGAGCCAGCGGTGTTAGCGGCTTCAAGGGCAGTGTTGACGAGTCATCAAAAAGAAAATGGCGTTGCAGTGATTGATATGGGCGGTGGCACTACGAGTATTGCGATTTATGATGAAGGCGAATTGCAGTACGTTGGTGTTTGTCCATGTGGCAGTAATGATGTGACGAATGATTTGGCCGCTTATTTGAAGACTATTCCGGAAATTGCGGAAGAAATTAAGCTTCGCTTTGTGTCTTGTCAGTTTGGCGAGGGGAGCGCTAAGGATATTGTGATTAAACGTGGCCGTGATGAATATACATTCTCGCGCAAAGATGTTGACGAAGTAGTAGAGTCGCGCCTTGAAGAAATATTTGAGATGATGCGCAAGCATTTGAAGCATGCTGGTTACGATCGCCGATTACCTGAAGGTATTATCTTAACTGGTGGCGGTGCAAAAATGAAGGACATCGAAAATTATGTTCGTTCACAGATGGAACTGGCTGTTCGCATTGGCAAGCCGATTAACCTGTCTGGCGTAAATGAAGATGTGAGCAAACCGGAATTTGCGACTGCGATTGGCTTAATGTATGCGGATTATGAAGCTTCCCTGATGGGGATGAAGAGTGTTGATGTTGGTAGTGCTAAAAAGAAAAAGAATAAAGGCGAAGGTGGCATTCGCAAATTACTAAATTTGTTCAAATAAAAATAACAGATTACCTAGTCAAACGAATAATTTATTGTTATTATTATAGATAGAATTGAAAAGTGAGGAGTTAATACATGCCTGAAGTCAAGCCTAGTGAGGTGGAAAGCACAGCTAGTATTAAAGTTATTGGTGTTGGTGGCGCCGGTGGTTCAGCAGTAAATCGTATGCGCGAAGCGGGTTTAGCTGGCGTTGAATTTATTGCGATGAACACTGATGCGCAAGCATTGCATAGTTCAAAAGCTGACCGCAAGGTTTATCTTGGTAAAGATACTACTAATGGTCTTGGTGCCGGTGCAGACCCAACAGTCGGAGAAAAAGCCGCTGAAGAAAGCCGCGATGAAATTCGCGAGGCATTGGAAGGCGCCGATATGGCTTTTGTGACATTTGGTGCTGGTGGTGGTACTGGCTCTGGTGCAAGCTATATCGTAGCCGAAGAAGCGCGTAAACAGGGTATTCTAACGGTAGGTGTCGTGACGAAGCCATTCTCATTTGAAGGCGCAAAGCGCAAGGCTAATGCTGATTGGGCAATCGACCATTTTGCACGCAATGTTGATGCATTGATCACTATTCCAAATGATCGCTTGCTTCAGACGATTGATTCAAGAACTCCACTCACTGAAACTTTTAAGATTGCTGACGATGTCTTACGTCAGGGCGTTCAGGGTATCTCAGAATTGATTACCGACGAAAACGCGATGATTAATTTGGACTTTGCAGACGTGAAGGCCATTATGAAGGACGCCGGTTCTGCATTGATGGGTATTGGTCGTGCTTCAGGCGAAAACCGTGCAACGATTGCGGCCCAGCAGGCAATTGAGTCTCCTTTGATCGAGGTTTCGATTGATGGCGCACGCGGCGTATTGTTCTCTGTTACTGGTGGTCCAGACGTAACGATGGCCGAGATGGAGGAAGCAGCTTCGCTAATTACTGCAAGTGTCAGTCCAGACGCAAATATTATTTGGGGTGCCAGCATTCGCCCAGAACTTGAAGATGAAGTTATTGTTACGGTGGTGGCAACGGGTTTTGACTCAGAATATTACCGTGACGATCCACGTGCTCAGGAAGTTTTTAAGCAAGAAGAGGAAGCTAAAGAAACTTCAGCACCAGTATCGACTGATACCGAGCTTGACCATAACGAAGCTCCAGTCAGAGAAGACGATATGCAACCAGAGAGCAAGCCGGCAGATTTCGCCGATGCAACAACAGTAAATATGTGGGATTCTATTCGCACAGATAGCGTGAATAACGATAACGAAATTCCAGCTATTCTGCGCCGTCGCAAGAAGAATAAAGACTAAGAGAGGAGCTCAGGTGTTTTATGAGTGGCCTCAAAATTGGCGAAAGTAAAGTTATCGAAAGTCGTGAGACGCAAGATGGCACGATGATTCGTCGTCGTCGTGTGTCTTTGGATGGCAAACATCGTTTTACGACCTATGAACGCATTGAGCGTCCTGGCATGATGGTGCGCAAGCGCAGCGGTAGCAAAGAAGTTTTTGACCGTGAAAAGTTGGCGAAGGCCGTACGTAATAGTGTCGGAAAATATTTCGATAGCGATTTGGATGTACAAAACGTAGTATCCAAGGTTGAAGACGCCATTTATGCGCTAGGCAAGGATGAAATCCCGTCGAAAGTAATTGGCGAAAAGATTTTGGAAGTCTTGTCGGAAACGAACGACATGGCCTATGTGCGCTTTGTGAGTGTTTTTCGTGAGTTTAAGACCTTGGAAGAGCTCGAACAGAGCATCGTTGAGCAACGCAAACGCATGGAAGCGCGTAAAAATAAGGAGAGATAATTAATGAGGGTGGTAGTGCTTTGGCGCGATAATACGGATTACGCACGTAGTGTGATTGAATTTTTGCGCGATATAGAGCATCGTCTCGGTAAGGCGCCAGAAAGTTATGATCCGGATAGTCCGGAAGGTGAAAGTTTGGCGCGTAGCTATGATATTGTGGAATATCCTTCGATTTTGGCGATTGATGACAGTGGCAAATTAGTGCAATTATGGCGCGGTACAATGTTGCCAAAAATGGATGACGTCTCATTTTATTTACTGGAGCATTAATGAAATACGAAAAGTTGGTTCGTGATAAAATTCCGGAAATAATTAAGGCGGATGGTCGCGAAGCGAAAACGCGAATTCTGAACGACGAAGAGTATTTGACAGAATTGGAAAAGAAATTACGGGAAGAGTGCGCAGAAGTACTAGCTGAACGCGGAGAGCATCGCATTGAGGAATTGGCGGACGTCATGGAAGTCGTGAAAGCTTTGGCAGAAGCGCAGGGTAGCAGTATGGCGGCGGTTGAAAATGCGCGGGAAAAGAAGGCGAAGAGGCGTGGTGGCTTTGCGCAAAAAATATTCTTAATTGAGTCGGACTAGTAGGGAATTGAATCAAAAATGTGCGTAGCTTTGCGGACATTTTTTGTTTTCTGAATAAATATGATATAATGCAAGCATAAAGCGTTTGAGCAGCGATCAACTGCGAGGCTGGCAAAAGAAAAGTTTACTTAAAATGCGAGGTCCTGATTACCACTGTAATAAGGAGGGTAAACCTAGTAGAATTGCTCGTGAATCTGCGTGAAAGATAATTAAGTGCTAGCCACTGAGGGAGTGGTTAGAAATTGGATGGTACCGCTCAAAAGAGTTCCAATGCAAATTGGAATTTTTTTATTCAATAAGGAAAGGAGAAGTGGGCATGAAATATAAATATGGTGTACGACGCCGTGCGAGTGAATACGAAAAAGCATTGGTTGAGTACTGGAAGAAAAATAAGACTTTTGAAAAGTCGGTCGAGCAACGCGAAATTGATAACTCGTATGTATTTTATGATGGCCCGCCATTTATTACGGGTAATCCGCATCACGGTACGCTCCTTTCCAGTATCGTGAAGGATGCCGTGCCGCGTTTTTGGACGATGAACGGAAAACGCGTAGAGCGTCGCTGGGGTTGGGACTGCCATGGTTTGCCTGCCGAGAATTTTGTCGAGAAGCAACTAGGAATCACTGATAGGCGTGAAATTGGCACGAAATGGCCACTCGAAACTTACATTACGAAAGCTCGTGAATCGATGGTGGCTAACTCCGAAACTTGGGAATCGACAATCGATCGCATTGGCCGTTGGGTAGATTTTAAGGGTGCTTATCGTACGATGAATAAGGACTTCATGGAGTCCGTCTGGTGGGCATTTAAGACGCTTTACGAGAAGGGTAAAATCTATGAAGGCGAAAAGGTATTAATGTATGATACGAAGTTCGCAACGCCTGTTTCAAAAGCAGAAGTTACGATGGATAATGACGCGTATCAGACCGTTACGGACCCTTCGGCTTATGTTAAGTTTAAATTAGTTGATCGTGACGAATATATTTTGGCTTGGACGACTACGCCTTGGACTTTGCCGGCAAATATGGCACTTGCTGTCTCGGAAAAGCTTGAATACGGCCTCTATGACGTTGATGGCGAAAAAATGATTGTTGCGACGAAACTTGCCGAAAAGTTGTTTGGCGAGGGCGTGAAAGCCGAGAAAAAGTATTCTGGTAAAGACCTCGATGGTTTGAAGTATGAACCATTAATGACGATGGATGACGAGATTGGCAACAATGAGAATGCTCATAAAGTTCACATTGCGGATTTCGTGAGCGCTGAAGATGGTACTGGCATTGTGCATATCGCGCCAGCTTATGGTGAAGACGACTATGCGCTCTGTAAACGCGATAAGGTGCCGGTGCGTCATACGATTGACGATAATGGCTATTACTTCCCAGAGTGGGCAGAAAAATTGCACGAAATTGGCGTGCGCGATACCGACGAGAATGGTATTGAGGTCTGGGCCGGTAATAAATTCATCGCGAAATGCCTAGAAGAAAAGGGGATCATTTGGAAGATTGAATACATCAAGCACGAATACCCATTCAATCCACGCAGCAAACAGCGCATTATGTATCGCGCGTTCCCGAGCTGGTTCTTCGATGTGGAGGACAGTAAGGAATTGATGCTTGAGAAGAATGAGGATATTAACTGGTTCCCAGCACACCTCAAGCATGGTCGCTTTGCAAAGAATATTGAACAGGCGCCGGATTGGAACTTGAGCCGCGACCGCTTCTGGGCAACGGCAATGCCAGTTTGGAAAGGCGATAAGGGTTCAATCAAGGTCGTCGGATCTTATGATGAGCTTTACGAACTTTCAGGCGTGCGCCTTGAGGATTATCATCGTCCATGGGTAGATGAGATTGAATTCGATATCGACGGTGAGCATTTTAAGCGTATCGAAAAGGTCTTGGATTGCTGGTTTGAATCCGGCTCAATGCCGTTTGCGCAGATGCATTATCCATTCGAAAATAAGGAAAAGTTCGAGAAGAATTATCCAGCGGATTTCATCGTGGAATATGTCGGTCAAGTGCGCGCGTGGTTCTATTATGTACATGTCGTGAATACCGCACTGTTTGGCGAATGTGCTTATAAGAATGTGATTACGACGGGTACTTTGGCTGGTAATGATGGCCGTAAGATGAGCAAGTCGCTTGGTAACTATACTGATCCGAACGAGTTGATGGATAAGTTTTCGGCGGATGCTTTACGCTTCCAGCTGTTGTCTAGTCCAGTACTCGCCGGCGAAGATTTTGCTTTGATCGATAAGGATGTTTCAGACACCGCGCGTAAGCTTACGATGATCTGGAATGTCTACGACTTCTTTACAATGTATGCCGAGGTGGATGGCTGGGAGTATAAGAAAAAGACGCTAGAGGCGCCAGAAAAGCTCGAGAATGAGCTCGATAAATGGATCGTGAGCCGCGTATATCAGTTGCGCAATGAGATTACAGATAATATGAAGGCCTATAATATCCCAGCTGCGCTTGCCGGCGTATTGCCATTTATTGATGATCTTTCGAACTGGTTCGTACGTCGCAGCCGCCGCCGTTTCTGGAAATCTGAGTCTACTACTGATAAGAATGAAGCTTATGAAACTTTACACTTCGTGTTGAGCTATACGGCATTAATCTTGGCGCCATTCGTGCCATTCTTGGCGGAAGAGCTCTGGCAAAACATGATGGGTAGTGAAAGCGTGCATCTACTTGATTGGCCGGAAGCCGGTAAGATTGACGAAGATGTGATTAACCGAATGGGCGAATGCCGCACCGTAATTACAGAAGGCTTAGCTTTGCGTATGGCGCGCGATGATGGCTTTGGTCAGATTAAGGTGCGTCAGCCACTTGCAAGCCTTACTTATGGTGGCGAGAAGTTGGATGACTTCTACGAACAGATTATTGCCGAGGAGGTAAATGTCAAGAAAGTTGTTCATGGCAAAGAATTAGTGCTCGACAAAAAGTTGACGGACGAATTGAAGGACGAAGGATTTGTTCGTGAACTGATTCGTTTTGTTCAGGCGGCGCGCAAAAAAGCCGGCTTGAATGTCGACGACAGAATAAAGTTGTGCGTTAGCTGTGAGGTTCCAGCAAAACATCTTCAGACCTTGAAAGATGAGGTGTTGGCAACTGAATTTAGCAAAGATGGCAACTATGATTACGATGAAATCGTGAAGGTTGACGGTAAGAATATAACAATCTCGCTAGAGAAAGCCTAAAAGAAAAAGCATCTCGCGCTTTTCTAGGAACAAATACCGTTCCTAGAAAAGACGAGGTGCTTTTTTGTCGTATCTTTATACCGTGGAATGAATAATTTCACGGGCGAGTTCGGCGCGAAAATAATAATTTTACAAAAAATCAATAGGCGTTTTGTATCTGTTAAATTTGACAATTTGTAAAAATAGAGCATAATCGTGCTTGACAAAAAAGCATAAGCGTGATAGTATAAGGACAGTTGGATAAGCAAAAGCAAAAACCAACAAACAAAAATTACTTCCGCCGGGTATCTAGAAAGTAAAAATAAAAAATAAAAGAAAGGAAACAAATAATAAAAATAGTATGGAAAATGGATTATTTAAGATCCCCGGTAGCGAACTTGCCTACGAAGCTATTCCAGTAGATGAAGACGGTTACTACACAAAGGAATTAGTAGAGCAGTCAGAAACGACAACTTCTGCGGTAGCTCTAGAAAAAATGAAACGCGAACCAGTCTTCTACGGAAATAGAATCGTAGAACTAGCCAAAAAATTACTTAGCTAAAAAGAGAATGCCTATACGATAGAAACGCCAACATAAAAACAAAAATAGGAGAAAAACCATAAGATAAAAAGCGAAGAAGGCCACCTTTGATATCAGGGTGGCCTTTTTCGTGGCTTGCAATAGCTGAACTTTTCTGTTGTGCGGGGCTTGACTTTTTGAAAATGCTAGTGGTATTATCGAGGAAAATAGGTCAAAAATAAAAATATAAAAGGAAACATAAGATGGCTGAAGGAGAACCAAGGAGTAGATCGGAGACGGCTGAAGACATATGGCGTTTAGCTGGCGGTGATGATTTGGGTAATGGAGAGGCGATTCTGGACGAAAGCGCCGATCGCGCTCGTGCCGAAGCAATTAAGAGCAAAGAACAAAAAAAACAGGGGAGACGGCTCGTGAATGCGGCTTTGGCGCTTGGTCTTTCCTTGACGGTGCTTGCTGGGGCTAGCGCAGCGAGAAAAGGCGCAGAAGGCGTTAATGAAAATGCGCAACCGCCAGTTGAACCTACCCCTATCGCCAGTGTTAGCGGAGGTGAGACTGACCCTGGCGGCGTTAACTTGGACGCTGAGGCTCAAACATTGGAAACTGCGCACGAAGAAAGCGTACAGCAGGATATTGTTGAGCAATTAGGACTTGAGTTCTCTCCGCATGCATTTGCGCCAGAGTTGGCCGACAAGAACGGCGATGCTTTGATTCCGACCAAGGCAGAGCAATTATTTAATTTGAATAACGCCGAAGGCTGCTTTGGCGATCCGGACAAGAATAATCAAGTTTCCGTGGCGGCTAACCGTGACATCTATTCCTATCTGTACGGTATATCTGGCCCAGAAGAAGCTAGCCCTGAGCAGATGAAGGGCGCAATGATTTACTTGGCGGAACGTCAATCTACGGTTGCTGCGGCAATTTTGGTAGACAATAAGGTAGATGGCTTTGCGGACCTTGACTATAATGCGGCTGCGGAAAAACTAAATGGCATGGGGGATACGGAAAAGCAGGCTATGGCGGAGAAAGTTGCTGCCCTGATTGCCAATCCTGATACTCGGGTGCGAGTAATTGATCTTGAAGGCAAGCAATATCATGATTCTGGAAACATTGAGACGAGCGACGATAAGCTCGAATGGATTATGGGTGCTGATGAGCGTACGGGCAAGCATGGTGCTAAGGCAGTCGAAATCAGCTATATGTTCTTGGATACCGAGACCAGTAATTATTACCACGTGACGGAAACATGGAAAGCTGGGTGTGCAAACTTATTGGAAATAAAGATTCTTGATGAGAAGAGTGGCGTTGAGTTCCACTTCGTAAATGAGGATGTTCCGGATGAGCCAGGACCAGACCAGCCAGGACCAGACCAACCAGGACCTGGACCAGACCAACCAGGACCTGGACCAGACCAAC
>CAMNBP010000007.1 GCA_946532885.1 uncultured Candidatus Saccharibacteria bacterium | reverse complement strand
TTGATGGCCTCGCGCCATATGTGGCGGAGCGTAATCGGCCACGTTACTCGCGAAAACCAGTCGACATGCATCTTACTAACTAGATTTTAAGATATCAATCAGGTAAAATATAAGAAGAAACAAGGAGGTATAAGTGGCTAAGAAAAGTCCAGATGCGGTGGCGGCAGAATCTGATAATAAACCAAAAGACAAAAAACCTTCCGTTGAAGACGAAGGCAAAAAAGAAGCTCTCAATTTGGCGCTCGCGCAAATCACGAAGCAGTTTGGTAATGGCTCCATCATGAAGCTGGGCGAACAGTCCAAGATTGATGTCGAATTATTCTCATCTGGTTCGTTGGCGCTCGATTTAGCACTTGGCGGTGGTTATCCAAAAGGTCGTATTATTGAAATTTATGGTCCAGAATCTTCTGGTAAGACCACTTTAGCCTTGCATGCTATTGCTGAAATTCAGAAACAGGGCGGCCAGGCAGCATTCATCGATGCTGAGCACGCACTCGATCCATCCTATGCGCGCAAGATAGGCGTAGATACTGCTAATTTACTAATTTCTCAGCCAGACAACGGCGAACAAGCTCTCGAAATTTGTGAGACCCTCGTTCGTTCTGGCGCAGTCGATTTAATCGTGGTCGACTCCGTCGCAGCACTTGTGCCTCAGGCGGAGATTGATGGTGATATGGGTGACGCACAAATGGGCCTACAAGCACGTTTGATGTCGCAAGCCATGCGCAAACTTACTGGTGTCATCAGTAAGACTAAGGCGACCGTTATCTTCATCAACCAGATTCGTATGAAGATCGGTGTCCTATTTGGCAATCCGGAAACTACTACCGGTGGTAATGCCTTGAAATTCTACGCATCCGTTCGTATCGATATTCGCCGTATTGGCCAAATTAAGAACGGCGAAAATATTGCAGGTAACCGCACCAAGATTAAAGTTGTAAAAAATAAGATTGCTGCACCATTCCGTACGGCCGAATTCGACATTATGTATAACGAAGGTATCAGCAAGACTGGTGACATTCTTGATTTAGGTGTCCAGTATGGCGTTATCGATAAGGCTGGAGCCTTCTTCAAATACAATGGCGAAACTATCGGCCAGGGCCGTGAAGCCGTTAAAACACTGTTCAAAGAGAAACCAGAGCTAGCCGCCGAAATCGAAGCCAAAGTTCGCGAGGCTGCTAAGGCTACAGAAGCTTAATGCTCAAAACTATCACAATTTATGATTCTGATGAGGCGGACTCAAATTCGTCTCATCAGATCACCGACATCAAAGAAGCGGTCCGCGACCAAAACCGCGTCAATATTTATGTTGATCAAAAATTCTTTTGCTCGCTTGATATCTCCCAAGTTGTCGATTTTGGCATCAAAATTGGCAAACAATTAAACGATGCGGATTTGGTCGAATTAAAACGTGCCTCAGACTTTGGTAAGCTCTATAGTCGTGCGCTCGAATATGTTTTTTCGCGCCCGCATTCTATAAAAGAAATCCGGGATTATTTAAAACGCAAGACGTTGAGTCGCAAAATTCGCGTAAAGAATCGCAAGACTGGCGAATATCAAACTAAAGTTAAAGAAGGATACGATCCTTCCTTAGTGCCACTAGTCTTAGACCGACTCAATGAGCGCGGCTATCTCGATGATGAAAAATTCGCCGCCTTTTGGGTCGAGAATCATAACGCTCGCAAGGGCAGCAGTACTAAAAAACTGCGTCAAGAACTCCAACAAAAAGGCGTCGGTTCGCAAATTATTGATCGGGCCTTAGCCGAGGGTGATCGCAATGACCAAAGTGAACTACGCAAAATAATTGCCAAAAAATCTGCTCGCTATCCTGACCAACAAAAATTCATACAATATTTGTTGCGCCAAGGTTTTAATTACTCAGATATACTCGACGAATTATCTGACATTTCATCTTCTGCTGGCGAATAGTTTGGCTTGCGAAAAGGGTTCGTGTAGCTAGGGATGAAATCGTCTTTTGTCTTTTCGACGGTAGGTTCAACTTTAACTTTTTCCTTGCCGTCTTTTATCGTAACTTTGAAATCGTCAATTTCGGTAATTTGTGAACGATTAATTGTTAATTGTGGGTCAGTAAATGATGCCATGAATGGCTTTTGTGCAATCAGTTGGAATATCGAAAGAGTAGACGAATCGACCGTATAATCAACGATTTTGCCCAAGGTTTTGAATTTCTTATCTTCTTTTGTTACTACCTTTAAGCCGTTCAGATCAAAATTCAGCTCTAGAATTTTATTTAGGCGAATTACATCTTCGGCATTGACGAAGCGATCGGCGGAATCTACGACTAGACCCTGAGGACTAGTTTCGCGAATATCTTCTGTCATCAAGTAGTTGCCAATTTCTGGGTCTTGCAAAATCGGCCCGTCAAGTTCAAAGGCGATAATTTTCAGGTCTTCTGGGTCAACAATAGTTCGCTTAACGATGGCTGTTTGCCCACCAATATGTAAACTTAGTATTGGCATACCGATAAATCTTGAGCCAACCATTAGCATTTTATTTTCGCCTCCTTATATGGAATAATTGTACCACATGAGCAAATATGTTTTGGCCATCTCTGGCGGAATTGACTCCGTCGCATTGCTAGACATGTTCGACTGGCCGACTGATACGATAGTTGCACACTTTAATCACGGTATCCGTGAAAGTGCCGATGCCGACTGTCTTTTTGTTGAGAAACTCGCCAGGCAGTATGGTTTTCGCTTTGAATCGGCCCGTTTGCCATTGGGGAGTGATTGTTCGGAAGAGCTCGCTCGCCGTTGTCGTTATGATTTCTTAAAATCATTGGCCTCCAAAAACCAGGCCACATTAGTTACGGCTCATCATGCCGATGATTGCATCGAGTCAATGGCAATTAATATTCTTCGCGGTACGGGCTGGCGGGGAATTGCTCCTTTTGGCGATAAGACTATTTTCCGGCCGATGCTGAACTTAACTAAGGCTGATATTTATAGATATGCGGCAGCACATCAGCTCGTTTTTCGCCAAGATCAGACAAATAATGACGATGAATATTTGCGTAATCGCCTACGACGCCTATTTAGCGAGCGCATGGATAGTGACACGAAGCAACAACTGTTACAGATATACCAACGCCAGGTTAACCTAAGACAAGATATCGAGCAAACATTGGACGCTATTCTAGGTGACGAATTGTCTTTGTTGTGTGATTTATTAGATAGTACCAAATCGCCAGAGAACGTTGAAATTTTGCGCGCATTTCTATCTCGCCATAACTGTCCAATCACGAGACCGCAGGCCGAGCGTTGTCTGCAAGAAATTAAAAAATTCACTCCAGGCAAGAAATATAGTCTCGATAAAACGCATTTTTTGCTTCGCGCTAAATATAATTATCGTTTGGTCGAACGATGATATTACCCCTGTTAAGATTGAGTAAATACCTCCATTATGCTAAAATTTAAGTGTATGAGAATACGCAAAACGAGAGACAACCTCCCGTTATACGTTTTAGGCCTTCTGATTATTTTTCTATTTTTTGGTATCTGCGCAAAGCAGCAATCTTTGAATGCGCGCGCAACGACCGAAGCCGCCTATGCATCTGAAGAAAATGCCGATACGCATTATGTGACGCTATTTGATAACGAAGAAAAAACAGTTCTCCGTAGCGAAGCAAAGACTGTAGGTGAGCTTCTTGAGCGTGCCCAGATAAAAATTAATGATGGCGACAAAATTGAACCTGGTGTCGATGAAGAGATTAACGAAGATAATTTCAATATCAACATTTATCGTGCTCGCGACATGGTCGTAATTGACGGTAATCGTGAAATATTCGTGCACACTTCCTCAACTGATCCAGAGACTATCGTGGCAGACGCTGGCGTCGAGCTTTTGGCGGCCGATGAAGTCAATTTGGTTCCGTACGACAAATTCCTCGAAACTGGCATGATGACTGCATATAAGGTCATTCGCGCCAAAACGGTTGTTTTGAATTTTAACGGCCGCATCGCTTCTATCCGCACTCAGAGCAAAACGGTGGGCGACTTCTTGGCTGAGCAGGGCATTGATCGCAGCCCAGAAGTTAACTGGGTATCGCTCAGTGATAGTCAGAAGATTACGGATAACATTAATCTTTCCGTTTTCTTCCAGGGTAAGCAAACGGTTACGCTCGAGGAAGAAATTCCGTTTACCGAGATGACGACGATGGATTTCTCTGTGGATTATGGTACCCGCCAAATCACGCAGGCTGGCGTTCCTGGTAAAAAGAGCGTCGTCTATAACATTGAGATGCATGACGGCCAAGTTATCTCGCGCGAATTCGTGTCCGAAGTTGTATTGGTTGAACCAATTCAACAGCAAGTTACTATTGGTATGAAAGTTGTCTTGCCGGCCGGCTCACATGAAGATTGGATGGCCGCCGCGGGCATTTCGTCTTCTGACTATGGCTACGTAAATTTCATTGTCGAACGCGAATCGCACTGGAATCCGCTTTCTCGCAACCGCTCTAGTGGCGCAACCGGCCTTTGCCAGGCCTTACCAGGAAGTAAAATGGCAAGCGCTGGTGCCGACTGGGAAACTAACCCAATCACTCAATTGCGCTGGTGCAATAGTTATGCGGTCGGACGCTATGGCGGCTGGAGCGCCGCGTATGAATTCTGGGTTAAGAAACACTGGTGGTAATATGGCACTTAAGAACAAAAAATCATTAGGGCAGAACTGGCTGAAGGATCGCGATATTTTGCTCGATATTGCCGATATGGCCAGTACGGATGGAGTCAATGAGGTACTCGAAATTGGCCCTGGTCTCGGTACGCTTACCTCGGCTTTATTCCAGTTTTTCGATAAAGTCACGGCCGTTGAGCTGGACGAACGTTTGGCGGCAAACTTACCCAAATCTTTTCCGGGTAAAGATTTAGTAGTCATTAATAAAGACATTCTCTCGCTAGACATCTCGTCACTGAATTTACCAGATAAATATGTTGTTGCTGGTAATATTCCTTATTACATCACTTCGCCGATTATTCAAAAATTTCTTCACGCCGAGCATCGTCCTGCTAAAATTGTGCTCTTAATGCAGAAAGAAGTCGCCGAGCGTCTGACGGCTCAGCCAGGGGACTATTCTATTTTAGGTTTATCTGCGCAGATTTACGCAAAGGTTACTGCTGGTCCGATTGTGAACCGCACATTCTTTACACCGCCACCAAAAGTGGACAGTCAGGTCGTAATCTTGGAGCCACTAAAGCAGCCACTTGCTACCGAGCGTACTATTTCCTTAATAAAACTTGGCTTCTCGTCTCCACGCAAAAAACTTATTACCAATCTTGCGGTTGCAGGTCATATCTCCAAAGAGCAACTTACTCAGCTATTCGAACAATTAGGCATTTCACTGAATGCGCGTCCGGCCGACTTGAGCATTGAAGATTGGGTGAAACTTGAAAAAAATCTACAATCATCATAAAATAAACATAACTGGTATTATATAAACTCAACTGGAGACAACTAATGGCGCCAAATGATCCAACCGTAAAACCAAATCAAGATATTTCTGGGGCTGACGTCGCAGCTACGTCGACGACTGATGAGCCTATTCTCGATATGGATGCCATTAATGAAGCTGTTGCTGCTACTGCAAACGACGGCAATAATATTCAGAACACTTTTGATGTAAATGACATTAGTTTAGATAATACTCCAACCAGTGACGCCGAACTTAAACAGCAAATGGCTGATAATCCAGATATGAACCTTGCTGGTGGCGCGACAAATTCAGGCGCAGCGTCGGGTGCCACATCCGGTCCAGTTGATTTTACGAATACGAATGACCCAATCGATAATCCTGCTAAAACAAACGTTTCTGCTGATGCCGACAAGAAACCGGCCGAAACTGCTGGTTTCGTAGACGGCGACATTTCAAACGATGTCGATCCTGCAACTGGTGAAACTAAGCCAGAAGAACCACCTGTAGTTGCCGCTAACGTTGTTACGGCCCCAGGCGCAAAAAAGAGCAATAAGCCACTCTTCATCATTCTTGGCGCCGTAGCGGCTCTCGCAGTTGTAATCGTTGCGATTATCATTATCATGTCTCTCTAAAACATCTTTTGCGCAATCTCTCAAACGCTAGCTTTTTGAGGTGTTATAATGTTTTTTATGAAAGAAACATATATCACTACAGCAATTCCATATGTCAACGGTAATCCGCACCTTGGACATGCTATGGACTATCTTCTTGCGGACGTGCTGCGTCGATATATGATGATGTGTGGCAAAACTGTCCGTCTTCAGGCTGGCACCGACGAGCATGGTAGCAAAATCTTCAAAAAAGCAGCCGAGCAGGGCATTCCTACTCAAGAATTCGTCGACCAAAATGCTACTAAATTTCAAGATTTTATTCATTCGCTCGGTGTTGAATATACTGATTTTGTGCGCACGACTGATCCAGATCACGAAAAACGCTGCCAAGCAATTTGGACTAAGCTTTCCGACCATATTTACAAGGACAAATATGAAGGTTGGTATTGTGAAGGCTGTGAAAACTTTGTTACTGATAAAGAACACGATGAAAACGATGGCATTTGCCCTGACCATAAGAAACCTTACATTAAATTGAGCGAAGAAAACTACTATCTTCGCATCTCCGACTTCAAGGACCGCATTCGCGAAGCAATTGAATCCGACGAACTTAAAATTACGCCAGCTTTCCGTAAAAAAGAGTTTCTTAATTTATTAAAAGATATGCCGGACGTTTCAATCTCTCGCCCGAAAGACCAAGTTGAGTGGGGCATTCCTGTTCCAGGCGACGAGTCGCAAGTCATGTACGTTTGGATTGACGCACTCGCTAACTACATTACAATCCTCGGCTACCCAGACAAAGACATCTCAGATACTTGGCCGGCACATACGCAGATCGTCGGTAAGGACATTCTTCGTTTTCATGCTGGCATTTGGCCAACAATCCTACTCGGTCTCAATTTGCCATTGCCAAAGAATTTGCTAGCCCATGGTTTTATTACCGTAAATGGCGAGAAAATGTCCAAATCAATCGGCAATGTCGTTGATCCGGTAGATATTCTCGCTAAGCACGGCCTTACGCCTTTCCGTTATTACTTCTTGCGCCATGCATCTACGACGGAAGACTCCGACTTTACTTGGGATAAATACGAAGCTTCGTATAATGAGCTCGCCAACGACCTCGGCAATCTTGTCCAGCGCCTCACTACGCTCTGCAAAAAGAATGAAGTATCCGGTCTCAATCGCACGAATCGTGAAATTGACGGCTTTGATGCTTTCATGGAAAAATACGAGTTTAATAACGCTTTTGAATTAGTCTGGAAAGAAATTCAAAACCTTAACAAGAGAATCGACGAGGAAAAACCTTGGGCTCTCGCAAAAACTGACCCAGCCGCTGCTAAACAGGTGCTCGAATCTCTTGCGAGTGATCTATTGAGCCTCTGCGATAAAATGGGACTCTTTATCCCAGAAACTGCTGAAAAAATTGCCACAATCTTTACGGCAGAGCAAATCGTACCGCCGACCGAACCGCTATTTCCGAAAGCTTAATTATAAGTTGGATGAGCGAAACTATTCACTCATCCAATTTTTCTTGCCACTCAAAATATCGTAGGTAACAAGTTCGTATTGTTTCAATATCTTTGAATCAGAAAGCGTTTTGTCTTCTAAATATGTCGCCGTCAAAATTGGTTCTTCTGCACAGACGTCATCTAGTAAATAATGGATTGCGTCTTTTTGGTAATTAAACATATTCAGCGTGGTATTTACCATGCAATTCGGTGTCGTGGTCGGTAGATGTAAATCATTGAATCTGTAATCGAAATTCGCATAAATGAAATACGGCGTTACGCGGGATAAGTCACGCACTTCTTTGACCTCGTTGTCGTTAGTGATATCAAATAAACCGGCTGAGTGGTCGCCATAAAATAGCACAACAACTTTTTTATCGAGCTGCTCAAGATTCTGGATGAATTCGCCAAGATATTGGTCGGAATCATGCAGACTCTGGTAATACGTGGCAATCTGCGATTTACGCTCTTCGCTCAAATTATCATTAGTTATCGTGAATTGTAATTCTTCGTAAGTATCTGCATTGTACGGTGTATGGTTTTGCATCGTAATTAATGCTAGGACTTGATTCTTATCAGTAGATTTCAATAAATCGTATGTTTCCTTATATGCGGAACGATCGTTTATGTATTCCGACTTGCCGTCATGTTCCTGATTTTTCATTTCCGTGTCGCTAATGAAACTATGAAAACCTTCGTTCGCCAAAGCAATATTGCGTTTATACATGCCGTTATTGTATGGATGAATCGCGGTCGAAACATAATTCTGCGCCGTCAGCATCGATGCGATGGACGGGATTTCGCCCGCTTTTGGAATCAGGGCAGTGTACGGAACAGTATTTACCCAATAATTTGTTAAGCCGGTCAAAGATTCGAACTCGATGTTCGCTGTGCCACCGCCGTAATCGAGGCTGTACATTAAGCCACTCGGATATTTCTTTTCCAACTCGTGCAGTACTGGCATTACGTCGCCACCTTCATGTTGATAATAATCTTCGAATTTTTGACCCTGAAATTCAACACTCGGGTCAAAGAACGACTCATTCAAAATCACTACAAAACTTACATTTTCGCCGGCCATGTCGGTACGGTTTTCATTTTCTGTTGCGGCAATTTTTGTATAGTGTTCTTTAATTTCTTTGATTTCTTCTTCGCTATAACCTTCAGGCTCATCGAGTTTTAGTTTCTGTAAATTGTACAAAAAGCCCAAAATAAACCCATTGTCGCTGTAATTGCGATTCTGATTCCAGGCAATTAAAGTTGTGCCAAGAAAAGTGTCAGTGTAGCGTTGGCCGTCATTATGACGTACGAAGTCTGTACAGACCACCATCAATAATACCGAAATCAATAAAACGGCAAAACGTTCGGTGATAATATGGCGACGGAACCAGCTTTGCTCGGTCATATCGTTGCCGTAAATGTTCTCCTTGTGTCGCTTAATGAATTTATCGAGGAAGAACATTAAGATCCAGAAAAGCGCAATCGCCACGAAGAGGCGCACGATTGAATCGATGCTGACAAATTTAGATAAAGACGAAGCCTGGCTCGCCAATTGAAAATCCTCTGGCAATACTGGCGTGCCGCGGGAGTTGTATTTATTGATGTGGATGTAGGTCAGTATTGTAATAAAAGTCCACATTGCACCGATTACGATTCCTGGACGACGGAAAATAGCCCAAAAAGCGAACACGCCTAGCATCATTAAAAATGCATTGAAGAGGAATGCGAGCGGGCTTCCAAACACGAAACGCCAAGTATACTCCCAGTTGTTGATGTAATATCGATACTCTAGAAAAATTGTAAAAAGAATAGCCACGGCGACATAAAACAGAACGCGAACGATGTTTTTGCTAATAAAAGGTTTGATTTTTTTCACCCTTAAATTATATCATGCGCACCTCGGCAATATTATGCTCGTGCTTTTTCGATTATAGGATTCGTTCATAATTACTTTCATGCAGAGGACTATTCATGCATCATCGATTCCGCTTTGTTGCTCGCTTGGCTCAGCCATTACGGCACTTGTCGCGGGGTATTGTGGCTGAAGTGTTACGGGTTTTTGGGCTTTATGACTAGTTTTTGTTTGCGCAATTATCATGTCTTTTATCATGCATTCGTTCTTTCGCATCGTATTTGCTTTGGCAGCAGGAGTTATCGTTGGTCTTTTGTCCGTGTCGTCTTTTGTAGATGCGAAAAATCTCGCTAAACAGTTGATTGATCAGACAGTGGTTATATCTGGCACGGTAGCAAACGATCCAAAAATCCAAGAAAAAGAGGTCGTTTTCGTAATCGACCACATATCTTATAATTATAGCACAGAAAAGCAAAAAAGTCAAGTCTATGTCAAGATGCCTAGCACATCGATAGATTTCGAAAAATTCGACACAGTAACCCTCAGTGGAAAAGCTCAGGCCGGCTTTGGTTCGTATGACTTATATTTCTGACACCCACGACTAATATCAATTAGTAGGTCTGATTCGCCAGACTTATCGCTGCGAATTCGTCGATGATTGTCGAATAATCTGACAGAGCAAATCCACGATTCAGATCAATCTGCTTTGGCCTTAGGATTTTTGTTGGGTGAAAAAGTCTCGATGTCCGACGAATTAAATCAAAGATTACGAATTGCCGGACTCGCACATATTGTAGTCGCATCTGGATATGCGCTATCGGTCATTGTGGGCTTAGCTAAAAAATATTTAAAGACAGTCTCGCGCTTCGCTGTGTTTGCGGGCTCATTGATAACTGTGGTGGCTTTTATTTATATTGCTGGCTTTAGTCCAAGCCTCTTGCGTGCAGGATTGGCTGTACTATTATCTTTATTTTTTTGGTATTACGGCCGACGACTTCATCCGGTACGGCTACTGGCTTACGTTGCGTCATTAAGTGTAATATTATCACCCGAAAAATTCTTTAGTGTGGGCTGACAGTTGTCGTTTGCGTCTTATGCGGGAATACTATTAATATTGCCAGTTATTTCCCGATATTACTATCAGAACAGAGCACCGGGTTATTTCGCAACGATGGTCTTAGTATCGATTTCTGCACAGTTAAGTTGTTTGCCGCTTAGCCTTTATTATTTTGGCAGTATTGCGGTACTAGGCGTTCTTTCTAATATCTTAGTAACGCCATTCATACCGATTGTAATGATGTTGTCATTTGCACTGTCGTTGAAGCTTAGCTTGTTTTTATTAGTTTTTATACTCGAAAAAATCCTCTGGCTCCAGTTATTCGTTGTTAACTGGATTTCCGACATTCCTTGGTCAATCTTCCAATTAGAATCAGGAAAAGTAATATATTTGGCGATATATCTGCCGATATGCTTGTTAATACTTCTTGTAAAATGGCATACGAAATATGATTACCGCCCGCGGTATACCCTGGATAAATCCCAGGAATATGGTAAAATATTTTTATGCTAATTGGTTCTGAGGCGGAAATGATTGATTACGGCGAGAAGTTCGCTAAATCTTTGACTGCGCCCCAGGTGATTGAGTTATTGGGGGACGTTGGCGCCGGAAAAACTACTTTTACACGTGGCCTAGCTAAGGGTCTTGGCATAAAAGCTGCGGTAACCTCGCCATCGTTCACTATTTCAAAGCTTTATCAAGGCGAAAAATATCAACTTGCGCACTATGATTTTTATCGACTAGAAGATCCAGGCTTGATGTCGGAGGATCTCGAAGAATCTATTCGAGACCCAAATATGATTACGGTCGTAGAGTGGGGCGAAAGTATTCGTGGTGTTTTGCCGGATAATCGTAAGGTTGTCGAAATCAAATACATTGACGAAAATAGTCGGGAGATTAATATAAGATGAAACTCTATCTAGATTGTTCTTCGCCGAAGACTATTTTGGAACTCGATAACCAACATTACGAATGGGATTCGGGTCGCAGTTTGGCGCGCGACCTGCTGAAATTTATTCACGATAAGCTTGTCGAGAATCAAGCCGATTGGCAAGATTTAACAGAACTACATTACTATGTTGGTCCGGGCAGTTTTACTGGCTTACGTATCGGTGCAACTGTCATCAATACATTGGGCGATCAGTTGAAAATCCCGATCTACAATCAACGCGGCGAAAAGCTCGAACTCGCGATGCCGGAATATGGTCGTGAGGCGAATATTACGCCACCGAAAAAATAAAGCGTCTGTTATACTCTAAATAGGGGGATTTAAATTTTTACTGATTTTAATGATTGATATGCACCTTTTCTTGATAACTTGAGTTTTGTGCATAGGAAAGAAGGGAGATGGATTTTATTCCAGTAGTAATCGCCTTAGTGCTTGGCGCTGGTGCCGGCATGGGTGGTTTTTATGCGTATAACAAACACAATGAAAAAGGCGGCAAAGACAAGGCTGACGAATTAATTCGTAAAGCCAAGCATGAAGCCTCAGAAATCGTTTTGAACGCCAAAAAAGAGGCTGCCGATACCACTTCTCGTGCTCAAAGAGAAGAAAATGAGCGCCGCAAAGAGTGGAAGAAAAACGAAGATCGCTTGATTGAGCGTGAAACTTCGCTCGATAAAAAACTCGACCAAATCGACAAGCGTGCTGAGGGCCTTCGCAAACAAGAAGCGGAAATTGAAGATCTCAAAGATGAGATTCGTGGTATTCGCACTAAGGCCCAGGAAAAGCTCGAAAAAATTGCCGGCCTTACCAAGGCTGACGCCAAAGAAAAACTAATGCAGATGACCGAAAAAGACATTCGTGACGACCTTAAGGGCTTAATATTGAAAGAACAAAAAGCCTACAACGATCACATTGACGAAACCGCCGAGGCAATGCTCTTAACGGCCATGGAACGTATGTCTTCCGAAGTTACTGCTGATCGCACCGTTACTAGCCTCAAGCTTCCAGATGACGACATGAAGGGTCGCATTATTGGTAAGGAAGGCCGTAATATCCAAGCTCTTCAGCATGCTACTGGCGTTGATGTGCTCGTTGACGATACTCCAGGCATGGTAGTCCTCAGTAGCTTCGATCCAATTCGTCGTCAGGTTGCTCGCTATGCACTTGAGCGCCTCATGAAAGACGGTCGCATCAACCCTTCTAGTATTGAGGATGCCGTCGCAAAAGCTGAACGCGAAATCGAAAAAGAAGTTGTTCGCGCCGGCGAAGATGCCGCCCGCGAAGTTGGCGTCGTTGGTATCCCGAGCGAAATTCTTCATCTTCTTGGTGAACTAAAGTTCCGTACTAGCTACGGCCAGAACGTGCTTCTACATTCCATTGAAATGGCGCATATTGCCGGCATGATTGCTGAAGAGATTGGTGCCGATGTTCGGATTACGAAGACTGCAACTTTGCTTCATGATATGGGCAAGGCCGTCACGCATAAAATTGAGGGTAAGCATGCCGACATTGGTGCAGAGCTCGCTAAAAAATATGGCATGGACGAAAGAGTAGTCCACGCCATTGCTGCGCACCATGATGACGTCGAGCCGAGTACCCCAGAAGCTATTATTGTTAAAATTGTCGACGCTATTTCAGCTGCACGCCCAGGCGCACGCAACGTTTCGGCTGAGAATTTTGCTGAGCGCATGAAGGCTCTTGAAAACGTTGCCACTAGCTTCCCTGGCATTGATAAGGCCTACGCAATCTCTGCGGGTCGAGAAATCCGCGTCATTGTTGAACCAAAACAAATTGATGACCTTTCCGCATTAAAGCTTGCTCGCGACATTGCTGACAAAATTGAGGCAACGATGCAATATCCTGGCGTTATCAAAGTTAATGTCATTCGCGAGACTCGCGCTATCGAATACGCTAAATAATTTAGACCAGTTTTTGCCAAAAAATCATTTACGCTTATGTTAAAATTATGGTATGAGCGTAAATGACGCAAACCCTTTGGGTGGTGATAAAAACGAATTGGCGAAAAATTCGCCAAATATAAAGAGCTCCGTTGATGCTGAACCGGAAGTTGATAAACTATCCGAGGAAGAAGCTCGCCGCAAGGCAAAGGAAACTGTCGCAATTGATGGTATTCCAATCGACGAAAAAGATATTAAATTTCATTCTAAAAACATCAAAGAAGCTGATACTGGCAAGCTTTTTGTGAAAATTGAAGGCGCCGAGGAACGTAAAAAGGCTGCGATTCGCGAAATGGAGAAGAAGCAAAACGCCCTCCGTCGCGAAGCGAAAGAGCAGCAACGTTCAGCCGAACGTGCCGAGAAAAAAGTTGAGCACACTCAAAAGCGCCGTACTCGACTTCAGAAGTTATATGATACTTTTTGGCGCGGCAAGCGCAAAATCGCTACTTTCGTTGCCATCATCGCTATTATCTCAGCATTTGTCTTTATTCCGATGATCGTCCAGACTATGATTATTCCAATTTTCCAGAAAACCAAAGTCGATGATGAAAGCAATTCTTCAATTCAATCATCCATGAGTGCTACCGAAGTTCTCAATAAGGCCCAAGAAATCATGGAAGAGGGTGAACATTCTTCCGAAGCTTACGATAAAGCACGTGATTTGTTCAAGACAGAAATTGACAAAGCTGAAGGTCAAGACAAGATGTATCTGACGCTTGAATATGGCAATTTCATCTTTGAAGTTGAGGGCAATGCAGATAATGCTGCTGAGGTAATTCTCGAATTTAAGCCTGAAGGTATGACCGACTATGCGATGGCTGATTATTACGCAATGCTAAGTGGTATTTATGATAGGGCCGGCGATCCGGAAAAAGCCGACTTCTACAATCAAGAAATGATTAAATATCTGCCGGAAGATGGACCAACGGGGTTAGTGGATTATGGCGATGGCGAAGAATAAATATATTAAACATCTATTAAGAGCGGCAGCATGCTCGCTTCTATTCGCACTGATTCTTGTTGCGCCTGGTGTTTATGCTGACGGTTGGATTGGTAGTGAATCCGGCGGCGGTGGCTTTACGGGTGGTGGCAAAGGTACTACGCCATGTGGTAGATATGACAACATGTATCGCGCCGACTGTTCGGGCTATTCCTGGATTTACTACAAATACGTTGGTGGAGATGCTAATCGTGGTAAAAGTGTAACCTTTTATAACATTGCTTATAGCGGCAATACGGGATCTGTTTCTATTAGTGGCGAATGTACTAAAGCAGGCATCGAAGGTTTTTGGCATATTGGCCAAAACGTTCAGGCGTATAGCTGGGACTCGTATTTCTCTATCGTTGCGAGCTATCACAGCGGTTCGTATGTAGCCGTTGGCGGTAAGTGGGGGCATTGGAACACACTAAAAACTGGCCATGTCCCGAGTTATATGGCAGAAAAAACTCACAACGGCAGTCTCGGTCACAAACTCAAGAGCGGCAGTACTATTATGTATGAGGCTACGCATTCGTATGTTACCACCACAGTCTTAAAAGACTACAAGACGGCCCACTATTACGTCAAAGGCGAGACATATAACGGCAGCGGTTTTCCAAGCAATGTGTACGCCTTCTGCTATGGTCCAGGCATGTCTAGTAAGGAGGCCACCTACGAAGGTAAGACTGAAGTTGCCGGTGATGAAGGCGATCGCTCATCAGCGGGCGGTGCATATACGATTACCTTTACGCACAAAATGCGCAAAGTTAGCAGCACCAGCGGATACAATCCTGGCAGCAATTACAATACTACTGTTTCTGGTGGCGGCAATGCTGCAAATGGCACATTTTCTTTAACGAATTCAACACTAACTTCATTATCACTCGGTAACGACAAAGTCGTAGTGAGTGGTACTTTGACGCCTGGTGAAAGCAAGACTGTTTGTCAGCAGTTAAATTATGATAAAACCGTCAAAGAAAGCGGTGGCAGCACTACACGAAGCCCTGGTAATACAGAGAATACTTGTCGTACCGTAAGTCGCAAAAAGGCCACATTTACTGGCACCGTGCAGGGTAAGGTCGGTAATACCGAGAATAATGGCAATACGCCAGTAACGGTTGATACTGCTACTGCGACGATTTCCTTCCAGCATACCATCAAACGCGAAGGCTCAGCTGATGAGGCTGGTGGTACCGCTAGTACGAATTATTACACCACTGTCAGCGGCAAGGATTCTAATAATCAAGATACCTCACCAATGGGCACTGCGCGTGGTAGTTCTACTAACAAACTACAGACTGCCGCAATCGAAAAGGGCAGCTCAACTACGCCAATTACTTATTCGCAAGAATCATTTACGGTCGATTTGCTCCCAGGCGAAACAAAGACTTTCTGCCAGACGCTTCATTATGACAAAGTTGTAGACAAGACAAATGGCAACCAAAGTGGTAGCTATACGGCCTGCGTCAAGGTTAAACGTACTGATGCTACTTGTGCCGACGGTCAGCTTTACGGTGTTGATGGTGGCAAGAATTACGGCCTAATTCGTGTTAGTAAAAACTCCGGTAATTCTTGGGCGGCATCTACTCCGAGTACGCCAGAAGGATTTAATTACAATTCCCGCACGGCGTCTGTTGCTGCCTGGACAAAACCGAACGACAGGGTAGTTTTCAAGAGCGAGATGTGCGAAGGCGCTGAGCTCAGCAACCAATATTATAATAAGAATATAAGTATTTCTTACGGCATCACTGCGTCGTCTGACGATTATCTTCAAGATCTGAGCACTCGTAGTTGGAATAACGCCAGTCTTCAGGGGCGTGCGAACTCTGGCAAGGGTATTTTCTCTGGAAATTCATATTCGAATGTCTCTCAATCGCCGAGTTCGTCTACATACTCCATTACCAATGACCACTTAGGTAAATCATTTAGCCAATCTCTCAGTTGGACAGATTTATGGATGAAAGACGGTGGCGCTATAGATACCTCTCATAACACTTCCAGTCTTACTTGGACTAATACTGCTACTGCTACGGTCTATACACCATACAATTACACAACTTCGTTACATATCGATGCCAACCGTAAGTACGCACTTGCTGGCGCTACGGCGGACAATATAACACTGTCGTACAAAATCGAGCCTCGCGTGAATCCACTCGTCAACGGTGATTCCGCCTACGCAACGCGTTCCAAGAAAACAAAATTCCAAATTTTCGCTTTCAAGGTAAACAGTGATGTTTCTCAGGCCAGCGTAACGCTTGCTAATAATGCTAGATACTACGCCGATAATAGTGGAACGACGAGCTTTGGAAATATGTGTAGCACATTGATTTCTGGTACCGCTAGAGCTCGCAACTGCGAACAGGTTGCCGCAATTACTGGTGGCGCCGAAACCGATCGCATCGCTGGCGACAGTCATATTGAGAAAAATGGCTATTCCGTATCAATCTCTGACGCAGAGGCAATCGGTACGAAAGTCTGTATTGTTGGCGCAGTCTGGCCAGCTGATAGCCATAATCTTCCATCTACTACGTTGACCGAAGGCAGCAATCAAAATGGCGCCCTGACAGAAGGTGGTAGCTACTGGCACCTATCGGACCCTAGCTGCTTCGCTGTTGCTAAGAAACCAAACTTCCACGTCCTTTCGACCGGCGCTTATGCTGAGCAGAATGCAATCGGCTTCATCTCCAAACGCAACAACTCACTGTTCGGTTCCTGGTCAGATTTCGAAATCGTAGCTGGCGGTAAAATCGATGGCTTAGGCTCCGGTGCATCGCTCTGGGGCGCCAACTCTGAACCGTTCAAACGCGCCTGCTACTTCTCGTCGCTCAGCTTTGCTAACAATAGATGCAATAGCAATGAGGTTGGTCATCAAACGGTTAATAAGCTGTTGGGTAGCGATCCGGAAAATATCTACAATCAGATTCTTACCCGCTATACGTCGGCTGATTATGATGGCGTAAATGGCGGTACTGGTGAAAACAATGCTTATCAGCTAAAACTCGAAGGCGCCTGCGATTATGATGACCGCACGGGAAGATATACTGAACGTAGCAGCGACGGTACTCGCCCATCCTTCACTTGTCTTAACAACGGTTCGTACTACACGAAAGTTGCCTCCGGCGACGCCAAGACTGAAAATGGTGAACGCACGGTTATTACTGGCTACGACTGGTTTGGCCGCCCAAGATACTCGACCTATATCAGCCAGCTCTGGACATCCACGGACGGTGAGCACTCCAGCAATACCTATGTTGTCCAGGTCAAAGGCACACTCTATATTAACCAGAACTTCCGCTATGGCAACATTGATGATCAAGAGAATACTATGTATACGAGCGTCAGTGAGGTGCCACAAACAATCTTCATTGCAAAAGATATCAAGATTTCAAGTGAAGTAACTCATCTTGATGCATGGCTCTTAGCTGAAAACAGTATTGATACTTGTTATGTCTCGGGCGGTGCCGCTGTTAGCGTTAATAACTGCGATTCGCAGCTCACCATTACTGGCCCAGTCATTACAAAGAAACTTTACCTTAACCGTACATACGGCGGCAACGGTGGCATTTCGAGCAACTCTCAACCAGCCGAAATCTTTAAGTTGAATCCTATGGTATATCTGTGGGGCTATTCGCAGACCCAGCGCTATATGCAGGCTATTACGACATATCAACGCGAAATGCCAACTCGTTATTAAAAAAATGATTGTGCTTATGCTAAAATAATTGTATGAGCACAAATGATGTCGATTCTCAGGGAGAGGTTAATAAGCGTGTCGAGAATCATGACCTAAATAAAGAGGTGGTTTTTGATTCCAAAGACATAGGAAAAAAAGAAAAGACTGATTACTTCGTGCGCGTTGAGGGCGCAGAAGAACGTAAAAAAGAAGTAATTCGTCGCATGCAACAACAGAAGAACGAGCTGATTCGTGAAGAAAAAGCTAAAGCTGCTGCTGCGAAAAAAGATGAAGATTCAAGAAAGCGTGCAGCGCGTCATCAAAAGATCGCTGATACTTTTTGGACCGGCCGTCGCAAGGCCATTACAATCACGGTCGTAATCTTAATCCTCGCACTAGCTATTGGTGGTCCATTCCTCTGGAAGGATGTAATAAGCCCATTGATAGCGCGCCAAGAAGAAGAAGCCGTCTTCCAAGAATCGGTCAAGAGTGGCAATGAAGCTAGTGAGGCCGCGAACGAGGCGATAGAAAAGCTTGAATCTGGTAATTTTTCCGAAGAATCTTATAGCGAAGTGAAAAATGAATTCGAGCAAAAAATCAATGACGCAAAAACCGATGCCGATAAAATCTATTTAGCAATCAATTATGCAGCCGTGCTCTACGAAGCTGAAGGTAATGGTCAGCTTTGCGCTGAAACTCTAGAGAAATATGAGAATTTAGTAGATGGTGAAATATATGATGTTCGTCTTGATTTCTATGCGACCATCAATATGTATTACGGCATGACCGAAAATGAAGAGAAAAAGCAACACTATTCAGAAATCGTTAAAAGCTTTATGCCGCCGGACGAAGATTTTGTAGTGCCGGCAGAAGAATTAAAAAGAAATACACAGAAAGGCGCAGAATGGGAAGGAAACTAAGTATTATAAGGATCACTGCTTATGCCTTTTTGCTCACTATACTTTTTAGTGTTGCAACTTATGCTGACGGTTGGTCGGGCGAAAGCGGCTTTGCTGTATATAGTGGCGCAGGCTCTCCTACTACATGTGGTGCATATGACAGTTATTATCGCGTCGACTGTACGGGGTGGTCTTGGATTTGGTATAGATACAACGGTAGTGGTACGAAGGATCCGATATTTTATAACACAGGCATCTATTGGAATGCGAACCATAGCGACCATGTGAGAATCAGTAGCGTCTGTGCAGATATCGGAGGTTTTTGGCATGCCGGATACAACGGTCGCGGTTCTTGGGGTCGTTTCGTGACGAGTACCGCTTATACGGACAGTTATTCAATGGTTGATGGCGCATGGGGGCACTGGGGAACCCTAAATATGGCACAGGCCCGCGGTGAGGGTACTCTGAAGAGTCCGTTAGGTCACACTGTCGGTGGATATACCTCAAATAAATCCGGCACAAAGAGTAGCGTATGGCCTAATTACGTCTCTTTCCGTCAATACATGGGCTACAGCGCTGTTAGTAGTTGGCCAAATAATTTATGGGGCTTTTGCTACGGTTCCGCCATGGAAGAGCAAACCGCAACTTACGAAGGCCAAAGCTCAGTATCTGGCAGTAATGGGGACATTTCATCTAATGGAGGCGTTTATTCTATTACATTCACGCACCAATTAAGAAAAACTGGCGCAACACCAAGTAGCTATAATCCTGGTACGACGTGGAGCGTAGCTGCATCTGGCCAGGGAAGTAATACTAATGACACTAAATGGTCAGTAAATACTTCCACCTGGACAACCGTTAGAAATACGCCAGATATTACCGGCACACTTTTGCCAGGTGAAGAAAAAACCATTTGTCAGCAGTTGACTTATCAAGATAAGGTATCATCCGTCAGCGGTAAATCGCACTCTACGACTGCAACCCCACAATGTCGCACTATTTCCCGTGGCATATCAAATTCGATCACTGGCGGCGTTAAAGTTCAAGTTGGTGGTACTGAATATCAACACGATGAGATTGTTGAAGTGCCGGACGGTAACTATACGATTAGTTTCCAGCATGAACTTTACCGCAAAACAGATAATGCGCATGGTAGCGTAACTTCTTCTTGGAGCACATCGGTATCTGGTAAAGATTTGCGCAACTGGGATGTAAGTCCGAGGGGCCAGAATCGCAACGGCAGTACATCTTTGGCTGAAAATTCTACTGCAGTAGTAGTTCCATTCAACACTGAAACGTTTACCGGCACTCTTTATCCAGACGAAACGAAGAGATTTTGCCAAACATTAACTTTCGAGTCATACTTCGACCATCCTGCAGCTCCAACGACCTCGACCGTAACTAAGTGTATTAGGGTGCATCGTCAAAGGGCGACCTGTTCGGATGGTAGCTTACAGGGCGTCCAAAACGGTAGAAACCGTGGCCAAATTAGTGTGCGTAAAACCGCCACAAATGGTAGCACCGATTGGCAAAGTACTGGTATGAAAGATAGTGGCAACTGGACGGTTCGTCTTTGGGCTCGCCCGACCAACCGCGTACATTTCAAAGAAGACATGTGTGAAGGTGCAGAGCAGTCTAACCAATACTTTGATCTTAATAAAGATATCTCTTACAATGTTAGCGCATCGGAAGCCAGATATATGAGCGGCCTCTCGACCTCTACATCCGTTACCTGGAATAACGGCTCCATTAAGGGATCGTCCAATGTCGGTAAAGATATCTGGAACGGCAACTCTTATGCAAAGACAACCTATTCCCCATCGACTTCAGACCAAAGTACAGCATATACTATCGGAGTCGAACATCTCGGTAAGAGTTTTCAACAAACACTTACCTGGACCGATCTTTGGATTAACAACAATCATGAAATAGATAGAACTCATAATGGCGGAGGCAGCGCGACATCCACTGCTGAGGTTTATATCCCTTATAACTACAAATTAAAGCCAGAAACGACGTCGAACGATAATCCATTTGTTATGCCTGGTACAAGCACATATACGATTACGCCTTCTATTACAGTCGAGGATCGTACTAATACACCAGCAAACGGCGATACCCCTTACTCAACAAAGACTAAGGAGACTAGGTATCAGGTCATCTCATTCACGATTGATGAAAAGTATCGCAATACTTTCATCCGTAGCTCCGATGTATATACTAATAAAGAATACTTTAGTGGTAGAGCCATTACGGGTGATACTAACCTTTCGGGCGTCTGTACATCATTCATCTCTGGTGGTGCAAAAAACTGTCGCCAAGAAGCGAGCGGTAGTGGCATCTATGACCCAGGAAAAACCACACTCAATACTGTAAGTATAAACGTTGCTGAAACTCTACCTATTGGCGCGAAAGTATGTACGGTGATAGCCGCCTGGCCATCTGATAGTCATAACAATTCCGGCAACATTACCAGCGAGGACGATGAATGGAATGGTATTACGGCAAGCGAAAATGAAGGCACTCGCATGTGGCGTATTTCTCAGCCAACCTGTTCAACTGTCGCTAAAAAGCCGAACTTCCAAGTTTATAATAATGGCGCTTATGCGGAAGATAAGATTAATACTGCCGTATCGAATCGCACCCATCCTGGTGGCACTCCACGTAGCTACGGCTCATGGTCCGAATTTGAAGTAGTATCCGCCAGGAATCAAACCCTTGGTCTTGCTTCTGGTGCTATGCTCTGGGGTGGTATTGGCACCCTCACTGATGCTATGCGTTATTGCTATGTCTCGCCGCTAACAATCACAAACAACCAGTGCGGCTCTGGGTCTAGTAGTCGTCATGTCGGTCAGGCTGGCGTCAATAAATTAATTGCTAGCGATCCAGAAAATATTTACAACCAGATCATGACGCGCTATACGCGGCCAGATTCTGAAGATAATGGCATTAATACGAACGGACGAGTATATCAGCTAAAGCTCGAAGGCGCCTGCGACTATGATGAAGTCCACGGTAACTATGTGCCACGTGCGCGTGGCGGTAATACCACTACCAGCTTCTCCTGCTTAGCAAATGGCTCATATTACACGAAGGTTAATGGCGACGCTAAGACTGATGCTGGCGGCGAACGCACAGTACTCGTTGGGTACGACTTCTGGGGGCGCCCAGTCTACCGTACGTATATTAACCAAATGTGGACCTCGACTGACGGCGAACACTCAAGCAATACTTATGTTACGCACGTAAAAGGTACGCTCTATATTAACCAGAACTTCCATTATGGCAACATTGATGATCTTGAAGATACTCGCTACACGAGCATCAGTGAAATTCCGCAAAACATCTTTATCGCTCGTGATATTAAGATTGATCCAACCGTTGATCATATCGATGCCTGGCTCATTGCAGAAAATAGCATTGATACATGTTATCCAGGTAGCGGAGTAGCAGTTAGCGTCAATAACTGTAATACTCAACTCACGGTGACTGGTCCTGTCATTGCAAAGAAGCTCTATCTCAACCGTACTTACGGTGGTGGCATGCCAGCCGCCCAGATGCCTTCAAGCACCAATGCAACCTGGTGGCAAAGAGAAGACTCGCAGGCCGCTGAACGCTTTGCAGTTAATCCGTTCACCTATCTTTGGAGCTATAGCCAGTCTCAGCGTTATTCGCAGGCAATCACGACATACTCACGGGAGTTGCCAACTCGTTATTAAAAAACTCTATGCACTCGGCGAAAAAACGTCGAGTGCATTAGACAAAAATCAAAATGCTAATGTATAATAAGGATATGGTAAAAAGAGGTGGTGCGCATCGCGCTTCAGGCTTCACTATTATTGAGGTGATGCTTTCGTTGGCCATCAGTGGCATGGTGCTTGTTGGTGCTTTAATTGGCGTCAGTTCGACAATTTCCCGACAACGTTATCGCGATACTGTCGAATCAGCGGCCGCTCTCTTGCGCAATCAGTACGACCTCGTAAGTCGCGTGCAAATCAATGAGCGCGCCAACGACGACGACTGTGGTGACATCAGTGGCGATTCTCTCGGTAGTAAAATTCTTGGCGACAATAAAGGCGGTCGTGGCCGCAGCAAATGTAGCGTTTACGGCATTGCTGTTACTCTTGGTCTCGAAAATGGTCATCGCATGCAGGTAACCAATTTGATTGGCATCGAATATAATGCTTACCGCGACTCTCTTACTGCTGATGGTGGTAATGCCGATGAATTAATTGGTGCCATGTCCGAACTTGAACTAATCAAGAACCTCAAGATTACAAATCTATTCGACAAAGATTCCACGCAGTGCCAAGTTACTGGGCTTTTGACCGATGAGCGTTATAAATGGGATGCAACAATCGAAACCACCAAGAAGGGCGAAAATGCCGAATATATCATTTTAATCGTACGTTCGCCTCGTTCTGGCGCTATCCATACGTTTACGATGAATTATTCCGGTAGCACCAATATTTATGATTCATTTGATTATACTGATATTGCCAATGGTACTTGTTCAAATGAACAGAACGGCGTTCTCAAAGCTACGATTCGTGAGGGCCTGATGAATAATCGTTTTACTCGTACCGAAGACGTAAAACTCTGTATTAACTCTGCGGATATGCTGGCTACTTATGGTAAACGCCGCATGATCAAGATTGAAGCTGATGGTCACAACTCGTCTGCCGTCGTGTTAACCAACATGGATGATGGAGGAAACGAATGTCAGTAATGAGTACGAAGTCTCAGCGCAAAAAAGGCGACACTCTCATCGAAGTCGTGATTGCTTTGTCTATCTTTGCGACTCTAGCTGTCATGGCAATCCATACGATGAATTCTGGCATGTATCAAGCCGAGCGCGCCGTCGAAATTACCATGGCTCGTAACGAAATTGATGCCCAGGCCGAAGCGATTCGCTTTATTCAAAATAATTATGTAGCAGAGCGCGAATATCCAGAGGCCAAACAGCAATATTCCAATCTCTGGAAGACAATCATCAAAGATTACACGCTGAACAGTAGTTCGTTTAACACGGCGGATTATGATATTAACGCGAGCGATGTGGAAACTTGTGCCGATGCCTATCGAAAACAAATGGGCAGCCGAACAGGTGATGCGGCCAAGAAAGTTTTTGTAATTAATACGCGACTACTTGAACCAAGTACAGCACTTTATGATCCAACTAGTTTAGTGAATGATACTTCGGCTACGTATGACGATTTAAGAAATGAAATCCTCATCAGTAAAAAGAAAACATCCACAAATGGTACTGATTATGTTTTGCGCCCGGGCTCGCTTTATCCGCGTGGCGTCTATTCTGTGCTTAGTTTGGGCCATATCGACGATTCGGCGATTGGCACTTCGACTGATTCCGATACAGAAGAATCTCTTGCAGAAACCAAGATTTTCCGCAAAGCTGAGTCTATTGAGGGTATCTGGGTAATAGCCGTAAAGGGCGACACCACAGCCATTGTTCGCGCCGGCGATAATGCAGAATATTTCGATTTTTATATCCGTACCTGTTGGCAGGCCGTTGGCCTAGACGCGCCGTCAACTCTAACTACGATTATTCGTTTGTATAATCCGGAGGTGATCGAGTAATGAAAAAACGCACTCGCAAAGGTTTCACAATCATCGAGACGACTATGGCCACTATGTTCCTTGGCATCATTGTCTTGGCAGTCGCGAACCTAATTATTCAGATGACACAAATCTATCAGAAAGGTCTCGCTTTGCGCGCCATTAATGCATCTGGCCAACAGATCGTTGAAGATATGGAAAAACGCATCAATTCCGCCGATTATATTTACGATATCGACACCAACCACGATGGCTATGTTGTAAACGACGAAATTATTAACAACATGAACAAATATTTCCGTGAATGGAATATGTCGACCACAGATTTACGCCAAAAGGCTGGCGCTTTCTGTGTCAGTGATTACACTTATGTCTGGAATACGGCCATTATCTTAAACGGCGATAACAGCCACGGTGTCTTTATTAAGTATAATCATACCGATGAGGCAACCGGCGCAGTAAGTACTCGCACGGAACGCTTCAAATTGGCTCGCGTCTACGACCCAAATCATTTAGTCTGTACTAGTAAATGGTTAGCGGCAAGCGGCGCAGAGACCGATCCACTTCGTACTACCTATACCGGCAACAGCCATACACTCGATATGACTATTTCGAATCAGGAACCAGTCGAAATGATTAACAGCGACGAAACCGATTTGGCAATTTACGACCTAACGGTCCATCCAGTAACGCAGAGCACAATCACCAAGCAAAGCTTCGTCTCAATTAGCTTCATTCTCGCTACGCTACGTGGCGGCGTTAACATTATGAGTAGTAGCGATTTCTGTCAGGGTACTGACGATATAACTGGTACAGATTTTAGCTCAGCAGATTTTGCGTACTGTGCAGTGAACAAGTTTGACTTCTCCATGCGCACAGGTGGTAATTCGAATAAAAAAGGTTAAGGGTAATAAAAAAGGAAAGAGAGAAAATGTCACAACCACAGGTAAAAACTAAGGAAGGTGCCGCCGCAATCTACACGGTCGTATTCTTCTGTCTGCTAATCGGTATTGTCACGATTGGCTTCGTCAGTATTATGATTCAGGATATTATCGGCTCCACGAACTATGATCTTTCTCAGTCTGCCTATGACGCTGCTTTGGCTGGCGTCGAGGATGCCAAGGTGTTGCTTTTGCAATACAACACTTGTATGAGTAATGAAGCTCGTCTCTCTGGCAATAAATGCAATAACGTAATTTCCGCCATTAACACCAGTGGTTCTAGTGATGACTGCGACCTCGTTCGTGACGCGCTTGGTCGTGCCAAAGGCGAAAATGGCGCCAATGAAACTCTCGTTAAAAGTATTAATGACCCAACCAACCCAAATTACAGCAGAGCAAAAGGCCTCAGTGACAACATTGACATGGCCTACACCTGTGTTAAACTCTCTCTCGCCTCTGATGATTATCTCGGTACGCTTACTGAGACGTCTGACGTAAAAATCATTCCACTTCGTACCGGCATCGGCAGTGCCTACAATGACGCTGGCAGTGACGGCAACTTCAACCGTATCTTAATTAGCTGGTATAGCCAGGAAGATAACACGACCGTTCGTGATTTGGCTAACTACTCTGGTATCTACGATCCAGATTTGAATACTAGCATCAAATACAGCTCCACTAAGACCAAAATGGCTGACAATACGTCTGAATGGCACGACTTCGATACGAAGGCTACTTTACCACCAGCACTCAAGGTAAGCTTAATTCAGACCGACCAAAGCTTCCGCTTTAATGATTTTGAGAACAGCGTAGTTCTCTCTAATGGTGATGT
>CAMNBP010000006.1 GCA_946532885.1 uncultured Candidatus Saccharibacteria bacterium | reverse complement strand
CTTTCGGTTCAGGCGTAGGTTCGGGTGTAGGCTCTGGGGTCGGCTCAGGAGTCGGAGTAGGCTCCGGAGTAGGTTCCGGGGTCGGTTCCGGGGTGGGTTCAGGAGTAGGCTCCGGAGTAGGTTCCGGGGTCGGCTCAGGCGTAGGCTCTTCCGGCGTTGGCCAGTAGTCCACGTCGATTGGTTGATACCCACACTCAAGACGGTATTTGTAAACTCCCGCCTTGCCCAGGTCGAAAATAACGACATGGCCCCCTGTGTTGGAGCTATCACGAACTACAACGGCGGGTTTATCTCCATCGATCATATCCTCCAGCATGTACATGGAAGAGGTATAATCAGAGATCTCTTCAACCCTTACGCTGCCTGACTTGAAGAAATTCATGTCGTTCGCAATAACGAAGTCCCAGAAGGCTGGGTCAGCCCTGAATGCCAGATGCAGTGCGTCTGCCAAACGTCCAATTTCGATGTCCTTGAACTCAGTGTAACGATCGCCTAGGATAAGTTGCCAATCAACTTGGCCGCGCATCAGGATGTCAGTGGTAATTGCACCAGTCAGTGCCGGATCTAGCTTCATTCTGTCGTAGAGATTCCCCTCGACAGTATTGCTCTCATCGACCCTAAACACATAATCTACGGTGTTTTGCACTTTTCCATCTGAGATGGCCTGTTGGGCTTCATCATAGGCTGATGGACCGAAATTGGCGTTGTCGACGTCGTAAGTGAAGTAGTGAATTTCTCTATCATTCACCGCTTCGGCCGCTGCGGCATAGGCGCTTGTGATTAAGCGTGGTCCGCCAAATAACACAAAGGCGGATGCACACAATACCACAAGTAGCATGATTGCCGCGTTTCTAACACGTCTAGTTGCTGCCATACGTATCACTTCCTTTCGATCAGTCTAGCAAATGCAGTGTGTGCCTTTGCTGAAAAAATGGGAAACTTCTTCTACTGCGTATATAAGGTCGTTTTACGCAGTAATGATTAGACTTTTCATGTTAAACTGCGCTCCCCCTTTTGCGACCAATGGCAAAAGATTAATAAAGCATTATTATTATATCAAATTTAAGCATTTTTGTCAAGATTGGCGGGATGATATAATGGGGTTAATGGGATTAAATATTAAGCTAATTAACCGCTTCTCAAAGACTAATACGTCTGACGTGACGCATAGTTCTAGCTATGCACGAGCGCAAAATCAAGGGAATTTTGGCGCCACTTCGGAGGAAAGTTTTAGTGCGAGACGCGAGATTGATCAAAATCGTCAAGTCGTGCAGGGGTACGGGAATTCGCAAGTTGCTCAAAAAGTGAACACTTACGCCCGAGCCAAGACTTATCAGGAACAAATGGCCGAAGAAGCGGCCCGCAGGGCGGCAATTCGGGCAAAATATAGCAAAAACAAGAAAGATTTTGAGGACCGTCGCCAATCATTCTACGCAAACCGCGAGGCTGGTGGCCTGAATCATTTGCAGCAAGAACGCATTGCAAACATTCACGCAACAGGGGCTGGAGCACGCCAACAGGCTGCGCAACAAGCTAACGCGCGTCAGGCGATGGCGCAGCGCTTTGAGGCAAACGCAAGGCCAGCACCAAAGACTGGTGGCTTTGGGAAGTACTAGAGATAAAATCCGTATTTTCGGTCGCGAAGGTGCGGATTTTTTGATGTTGCGAGAGGTCTGCCTCGAGAATAAGATAGCCGCCCTCGCTTAGATGAGCTGGAGCATCTAGGATAAGTTTTTTTATGAGCGCGAGACCCCCATCGTCGGCATACAATGCAGAATCAGGCTCATAGGAAAGTGTTTCGCGATCGAGCCATTCCCAATCTGGGTCGACATAGGGTAAATTTGCGACGATAATATCGTATTTTTCAGGGGTGCTTTCGAGTAGATTCGAAATCTTTGTACTTATGTTTGTGGCGCCGAGAGCCTGAATATTATACTGAGCGCAGTCGAGCGCTTTGGCGGAAATATCGACAGCGGTAATCTGAGAATTTGGCAATTCTAGGCCAAGCGTAATAGCGATACAGCCGCTACCGGTACCAACGTCGAGAATTCTTAGCGTCTCGGTTTGAGGAAAGGAGGTAACAAAAGGTAGAGATTTGACGAAATCAATAATTGCTTCGGTTTCGGGACGCGGAATTAGAGTGTCTGGTGTGACCTGAAATTTTCGGCCATAAAATTCTTTGTAGCCCAAAATATATGCCAAGGGTTCTCTTTTTTGACGGCGCGCTAGGTCTTGGTCAGCTTTCGCTTTCTCTCGCTCGTTTAATTCATATTCTGGATGTCCATGCAAGAATATGCGCTCTTTTTGTATTGCATTCGCCAAGATAAGTTCAGCGTCTAGTCGATCAATAGAGCTTGCTGCAGCGCTAAGCCATGAGCTCGCGTTCATTCTTGATAAGCTCTTCAATTATGTCCTCAATATCGCCGTTCATGGCGGCAGCAATATTACTGCGCGAATAATGAATACGGTGATCAGTAATACGGTCCTGAGGATAGTTATAGGTACGGATTTTTTCGGAGCGATCGCCAGTACCAATCAGAGATTTACGCTGATCCGAAGCATTGGCGCGGTCTTCAGCAATCTTACGCTCGAGGAGGCGACTTCGTAACACGGTCATTGCCTTAATGCGGTTTTGCTGTTGGCTGCGCTCGTCTTGCATGGCGACAACAAGCCCAGTCGGTAAATGCGTAATGCGCACAGCAGAGTCGGTCGTATTAACGCCCTGCCCACCATGGCCACCGGAACGATAAATATCGATGCGGAGATCTTCTGGTTTAATTTCAAAATCTTCTTCTTCGGCTTCTGGAAGCACCGCGACCGTGGCGGTACTCGTATGGATGCGCCCCTGAGATTCGGTAACAGGGACACGCTGAACGCGATGAACGCCGCCCTCGAATTTCAACTTACCGTAAGCTTGGTCGCCATAAACACGAAAGATAACTTCCTTATAGCCGCCAGCATCATTGACGCTCTCGGACTGGAGTTCAGTCTTGAGGCCATGAGTTTCGGCATAACGAATATACATGCGATAGAGATCGCCGGCAAAAAGAGATGCTTCGTCGCCACCGGCACCAGCGCGAATTTCGATAATGGCGGCCTTGTCGTCGTTAGGGTCTTTCGGAATTAGCATGTCGGCGAGTTTTGCTTCTGTTTCGGCAAGTTCTTGCTCGAAGCCTGGCTTCATTTCGGCCAATTCTGGATCGGATTCGGCTTCCTTGATATCGTTCTGGAGCTGTTCGCGTTTTTTGCCAAGTCTAATTAGCTCGTCCACCTCTGAAAGGCGACGATTTTTGGCGGCAAAATTTTTGTCTGCATAAGCGTCTGGCTGACTCAAAAAATCCGTCAATTCCTGGCGTTCTTTTTGGAGTGCATCAAAATCTAGTTCTATACTCATCTGTTTATACTATAACATCTTATCTGCCCTGCCGCTAGGTATGAAAGACAGCTATCAAAAATCTTGCAATAATCGATGCTCTGGGAAAAATTAAATAAAAAATTGCCCCGTAGGGCATTTCCCACGGGGCTAAAGAGCTGAATGTTGCTCAATAGTAGTAACCAATGCCCTCCTTGGGCACGATGTAGACGAAGTCGCTATTATTGACGAATGCGAAGAGGTCATCCCCTAAATAGATAACTTTCGCGATAGTGAATCCCGCGACAGTACCCATACGGGTGATTTTCCTGCCGCAAAAGTCTGCCACGATGGGAACATTCTCTGCATATAAGCTATACTTTTGATTGATAAATGCATAGCCTTCGCCGAGCTTGCTGCAGGTTTCGATAGTCTCCTTCATTGACGAGACATCATTTTCGGTTGACTGGATGCCAGCCTGATCTAACGCCTTGACGGAAGATTCTTCGATGCTGAGCTGCTGGATCATCTTATTGATGACTTTTGTGGCGTTTTTCTTCACTACGCCGTTGGTTCTAATTGTTAACATTCTATCTTAGTAGAGCAGCGCAGATACTCTGCATTAGCTGAACTCTACCCTTTCATTGTAGCATATTTTTTTATTTTTGTCAATATCGCTTATGCTTTTGCTGCTCAAGATATCCTAGAGTCGGGCCAGAGAGAATATTTTATGTTATAATCTTGCTATGGATCTTTAGCTCAGTTGGCTAGAGCGTACGATTCACATTCGTAAGGTCACTGGTTCGAGCCCAGTAAGATCCACCATACTGAATTATTAGTATTTTTCGACAATTCCTGCACTGATCAGATTTTGAATTAAGTCCGAAATGTCCTTAATCGATTCTTGATTGGCGTAATAATTTTCCAGGATTTTTATAGTAAGCATAAAGCCGGCATCTGCCTGCTTTTTTGTAGCCCAGTTTTTGTATTCTCCGCCGAAGATTTCGCTAGAAGATATTATTTCCATCGCGCGAACTAAGGCTTCTTCTAGATAGTTTTCAGAATAATACTCTGGTGGAGTATCTTCGTGTCTCGTAAGTGAAAGATTGCTTTTATGGATAATTTCGCCGATATATGGGTGTGAAAATTCATGAATTAATTTGCACACAAGCGTGCCGGAAACGCCATAATAGTTCTTCTCCGGGTTATGCTTTACACCTAATACAATGGTGGACTTATCGTCATGCATAAAGCCAAAACCGCCGGAAACAAAGAAACTGAGATATATGACTATTTCGTCGCTTAAATTCAGGCCATAAAAGGTTTTTATGCGCCCAAAATCGATTTGATCTAGACCTGGTTTTTTCAAAATATCTTCGATGACGCGCCGCCTTGTGTCGTTCGTCTTTTTAAGATAATCGATCAAAATTGGATAGTCTGTAGATTTTGCACTCAGAGCCGCTATCGCAATATTTTCATATTCCCCCATATTAGCAACTAGCTGCTTGGCACTATCGCTATAGTTTTTCTCAAAAAGGTCATAAAAATCTAAAACGACCGGAGTCTCCTCCTTGGTGTTATAGACCCTTGGCGAATGATTTTCTCGATTGACTGAGTAACTTAAGCCATAATACAGCTCGATGTTATTATTGAAGTCGAATTTTAGATTTTTCAGATTATCATTGTTGGTCATAACCGCCAAAGATTCGTCTATTAATACCCTGAACTATTTTTTCTTACTCCATTCAGCCTCATATTTTCTTCGAAGCTCAATAGCTCGTTCGACTTTTTTAGCACGTTCTGGGTCATCTAATCCGAAGAATTGGCGATTCCTTGCTTCGTTTTGAGACCGGCCATAATCTCCACCATTAAAATCATAATCGCCTCGATCGTTGTACGATATGGCTAATTCTTTAGCTATATTGGCGTTGTATTTCCGACCAAATTGATATTCTACTGTTTGCTTTGATTGTTCTAGATTTTTCTTTGCTTTTTCATATTTCCTTTTTCCAAAGAATTTCCCCAACCTACCTTTCTTTGAATAATCAGCATCTAAAGCGGCGATACTTTTATCGATTTGCTCTATCTTTTTACCTGCTTCTTCGCCATCATCTCTCCAACCAATTTCACTTGCTATGATGCTATCGGCACTAGCGATACGAAGCATAGTTCCATCGGTTTCTCCAGCTTCCGTGCTAGCATAGCCACTCCAACGATAGTGCGGGTTGTCGCTGTACCTAAGCCCGAGTTCTGTAGTTATATTATTTGCGTAATGATGTTGCCCTTTTCGTTCGTTGCTATAATATGGATTTGAAAAATCTCGGCTAAGTTCATCGAGTAGAGATAAATATTCATTTGCGGCTTCTTGTGGGCTGAGTTCTTCCTCTTGCTTTTCTGGCATTGCGGCTAAATATTCGGAGCTTCTGTCTCTAGTTTCAGTTTTCTGTTTATCTCGTTCTGCAAGTCTTCTTGCTTTATCTGGGTCAAACTGACCACTCATTTCAGTTAAAACTTCGAACTGGCTTGTCGCCTCTATATTTTCAGCGGACTCTTCACCGCCAGTTTTAATTGTTTCCGACATGATTACATCCTCAAATCTTTTATACTCTCATTGTAGCATCTCATCGTTTTGTCTTGCTTGTATATTCTTCCGACATAGTGTTAATGCCCGCCCAATTCGCTCATATCTATCGTTTGACAAAACTATGCCTTAATCACCGTCCGCAATCCATTCTTTTAGCGCGGCTATGTTTTCTTGCCCTAGGCCAGCTAGAAGTTTTCTCGTAAACTCTTCTGCATTCGAGCTACTCTCTTTTGCTGCTCGTAATTCACTTTCGTAACCGCCCAGGTATTTCATGACGCGCTTTCCAATCTCTTCGGTTTCGTAATAAGACCAAATTTCATCTAGCAAGGCGCTCATCTCTTGCTCAACCCGGCCCGAAACAGGATTATCTCGATTTTCCCAAAATTCCTTTACCTCGTCGGAAACCTCCCTGTCGTCGTGTCTGTCGGTCGGTTCACCATAAATATCTGTTCGCACCAAATAGATTGGCACACCGAAGAACAGCGCCGCCTTTTTGGCCTCGTCGCTTATTTGCTCTTGCGAACTTCCAAAAACTACGATCGAATCGGGAAGCGTATCGCCTTTTAGCTCAACTTCATTCCAAGGAGTAAGAGCATCCGCAGTGCCAGTTGCCGCTAATAGCTCATCCGGATTCATGACCCGTTCTTTATACTGCCCCATTTTGCCAATATCCCTGAGTACTCCATGATCCGCAGGCGCCGCGCTCAAAAAATTGCCTTTTCCAAGATTGTTAAAGCCAAAAACCAGACCTTTCTTGTCGAATAGGTTGATCTTTTGATCGGATATTAAAGAAGTAGAAATATACTCCCTAGAAGAGCTAACCCATTTATGTAAATCAATCTCTCGCGACGAACCTTCGAGCGATTGACCAACTGCACCGATGACTGAGACAAGCATCTTAAACTCTGAACCAGCAAATTCATATCCATCGATTTTTTGGCCATCGAATTCAGTGGAGAATTCTGTTATACCCTCTCGCTCTGCACTCTCTTCATATGGCCTAGATAATTCTGATTGGTACTGTGCCTCAGCTTCGGATCGAACCTTCTCTCTATTGGCCCTCTTCGCATCCAAGGCTATCTCCATTGCGGACTTTCCGCCATTAAATGGTGGAAATTCTCCCGGGTTTTGCCAAGACGTGCCCCCGGCCGGCGATTCCTCGCTACCGACTACTCGCTCTGATGAATTAATCATTCGCGCCTCTGTCGCTTAAAATCATATTTCCATAATAGGACAATCGCCCCAAAAGCGCCAGCACGGTTCACATCAAATGAATCATTTCCGACTCCGGCCATGTTAATACATAGAAGCTATTTTGCAACAATTTCGCCGTCGTCGAGAATTTTGGCGTTCGAGCCACCCCAAGATAATATTTCGTTGATTTTTTGAGTGCGCGCGTCGCCGGTAAGCAAATCCGTAAAGACATTCTGTTGTTTGCCGGGCAAGAAATAGAACTTTACGCCGCCACTAGCAAGGAATTTGATTTGCAAAATGCCAGTATCTTCGGTCTGGTCGTTAAAGATAAAATCGCCAAGATTATAGATAATCGGCTTTCCGTCATTGTAATCAATTCCTTGCAATGTATGCGCGTGGCCGCCGACAATAATGTCTGCGCCAGCATTAATGTAATCTTGGGCGGTAGTAATTTGGACCTGCTCTAGCCGATGCGAACTCTCGGTGCCCCAATGAATAATTGCCACGACATAGTCGCTGTTTGCTTTTGCCGTTTTAATCGTATCGATAAACTCGGCCGTATCATAACAAAGCAGCACACCGCCGGCCGTGTCAGTCGCGCCAGGAGTGTCAATGCCCCATTTTTCGGCACGAGTTGCATTAACGAATGCGACGCGATAGCCGCTCGGCAAGGTTAAATAATATGGCTTTTTGGCTTCTTCTAGATTTCGGCCAGCACCAACGTATGGCATTTCGATCGCATCAAAACTATCGAGCATATCGCCGAATGCGAGCGGACCAAAATCATAGACATGATTATTGGCGAGAGTCACCATATCGACGCCCATTTCGTCGTAAATCGATAAGCGCTCGGGCTTGGCGCGAAAAGTATAATATTTGCCGGGTGTCTTTGCGCCACGATTGCTGACGGTGAATTCATTATTCGCAACCATAAAATCACTTTCGCGCATAACTTTTAGGACTTCCTCTGACAAAATTCCATTTACGCCCTTACCTCGGCTATCGTACTGCGGCATCACGCTCCAATTATCCGCTAAAGAAATGTCGCCCACGATACTAATTACATAATCTTTGTCTGGCTCGATATTATCGTTTGGCTCCGGCGAGCTAATTCGAGTGTTAGTTTGCGACGGTCTTAGAACGCTTAATCCAGCGAAGACGAATACTGCCACCAGTAATATCGCCGCGAAAATTTTAGTAGTCAAAACAGCCGCTGGATGTTTGCTCTTCATGAATATGATTATAACTTAAGGTTGTTTGCGGATCAGGACATGATAGTGCCAGGAGTTAAGAGTTTTACCGTTCTTGTCGTAAAAATCTTCGAGCTGATAAATGAGCTCTATCCTGAAATCTTTGAATAGGTCCTGGATCAAATCGTAGTCGGCATAGAAGTGCGGGATGCCATTTTCAGGGCCGTCTTCGACGCGGATTTTAGTGTTTTCGTCGACTACCGGCCAATCCTGCTTGAAACCCCAAGTTTCTTTAGAACCAAGCGTCAGATAGCACTCCCCGCCTGGACGCATTACGCGCATCAACTCGGCAGTAATTTTGCGCATACCAGCAGTATCGGTGTGAGAAATTACGTTTCGACACAAGATACAATCGAAGCTTGCGTCATCGTATGGCAACTCAAGCATGTCACCAATTCGGAGGTCGACTTCGAGCCCCTCGGACTTGGCATATTCGGCAGTACGACGAATCGACTCTTCGCTTAAATCGAAACCAGACGTAATGAAGCCAGCTTTAGCAAATTGAATCGTATGGCGACCGAGGCCGCATCCAAGGTCCAGAAAGTCCGTTTTACCTTGTTCGTGCCAACGGTTGATAAGATAATACGACTCAATACTCGGATTAAGCCAAGTTTGTTCGCGTTTACCTTTGACAATTTTCCAATCCCAAGCTTTTGAATCTACCATAATTTGATTGTAGCATCGAAAAACAAAGGCAAAAAATGGTAAAATAGAGAAAAGATAGGGTGAGAATGCTGGAGAAATTTCTAATAGTTTTGGCGGTAGCTATGCTGCCGGTAATCGAGCTGCGTGGCGCAATACCGATTGCGGCAGGAATGGATTTGCCGGAATTACCGTCACTAATCGTTGCGATGATTGGCAACTTGTTGCCAATGCCCTTCATTTTTGTGTTTGCGCAAAGATTTCTTGAGTGGGGGGCCGACAAAAAATATATCGGCAGGTTTTGCCAATGGTGCACACAAAAAGGCAAACGTGGCGGGAAAAAATTAACCGCAAAAACACGAACTAGCATCTACTTAGCATTAATGTTTTTCGTTGGTATTCCAATGCCTGGCACTGGCGCATGGACTGGCACAATTGCGGCGAGTTTTTTGAATCTTGATTTCAAAAAGACAATGATCGCAGTTAGTTGTGGTACACTGCTGGCTGGTTTGCTGATTTTTTCGCTATCCTTCGGGATTGCAAATCTCGTAGGCTAAGTTAGTTGCGCTCAACTATTTATCTTTGCATAGATACCAGGTCGCAATGGAACCAACAAAGTTGCCAAGTATACAAACTAGGAGCGTCCAGCTGAATGTCTGGGCGACGCCGAGCGTAATGACGTTGGCGATACAGTGTTGAAAGCCACAAAAGATGAAAAGCGGCACGCCAAGCAAAATGCCAAGCTTTGACCCTTTGCGATAAATCGCGACCGCAAGATACATAATGACGCCACAAAGTATCGAGCGAACAAAGAGGCTCCAAGACATATCCCAGCTGGCGACTTTTTCGCTTGCCGCCGCCATAATACTCGCATCACAGAGACTGAAAATCAGACCGAAAATATAACCTGCTATTAGATTAATTAATAACACTAACGCCAGATGCAGAGGCTTTATTTTGTCTTCGACTAAAAAGCCACATTTGCCGGTAAATAAGTTGGCGCCTAATACACAAACGCCAAGCAAGCCAAAACTGAACAAAAATGGTCCAAGAGGCTGACCAAGTTTCAATAAAACATAGTCGCCAAGGCCAATCAACAAAGCAGCGGCGACAGATTTTCGCGCGAGCACGAGATAATTAAATTTAGCTTTCTTCTTTGAACGGGGCATATTATTCCTGCGAAACGATTTTACCGTGGTCAAGATGCAATATGCGCTGATTGCGGCTGCCACGGAATTTTAGAGTTAGGTCGCGCTGCGACATAATGAAGGGGCCGTCAATTAGTGCATCGAGTTCGCAGACAAAATCCCAGACTGGACCTTCATGCGGAAGGTGATCATAAATTAGGCCCGTAAATGACCAGACATTCCAGCCAAGTTCTTCCTTGCAGAATTTAGCAATCTCAAGGCATGCCTTAGCTTGCAATAATGGCTCGCCGCCACAAAAAGTCAGACCGCTCTGCCCTTTGAGCTTACGAAGTTCGTCTTTGACTTTGTCGATTTTAACGAGCGCGCCGACGCCTGCCTCCTCGGTCCAAGTTTCAGGATTCTGACAGCCAGGACAATGTTGGCGACAGCCCTGCGTCCAAATCACGGCACGCAGGCCTGGTCCGTTCACGATGTTATCGTGCTCGAGATCGCCAGACAGACGGATGTAGCCATCCGGCACATCCATCTGTGGGTCGCAAAGTTTGTTTGTATGCGTAGTTTTCATTAAGCTTTGCCGAGAGCGGCTTTTTGAGCAGCCTTCTTGCCTTCGCGTTTAACTTTAGTATCAACATCGTATTGTCCGACGGAAACATTGTGTTTGACGCGAGCGGCCTCTTCGGCTTTCTTACCATCGTTCCAGCGCTCGAGTGAGCCTACGAGATAGCCAGTAATGCGGCGGAGGCGTTCGAAGCCAACTTCGCCATCCATTTCGTGGCGGCCACAGCTTGGGCAAACGTCGCCTTCGATAATGCCAGAAAAGCCACAGACTGGGTCGCGATCAACTGGGTGGTTGACAGAACCGTAACCGATGCCAGCTTCCTTCATGTGGCGAATGACCGCTTCAAAGGCTTCAATATTGTCGGAAGGATCACCATCCATTTCGATGTAGGTGATGTGGCCGGCGTTACAGAGAGCGTGATACGGAGCTTCAATATCAATCTTCTCGAAAGCGGATATTGGATAGTAGACCGGGACATGGAAGGAGTTGGTATAGAAATCGCGATCGGTTACACCCTTGATGGTGCCGTATTCCTTGCGGTCCATACGAGTAAAGCGACCAGACAAACCTTCAGCTGGCGTAGCAAGCAATGAGAAGTTAAGTTTGTGTTTCTTGGTCATCTCATCGCAGAAGTCGCGCATGTGGCCAATGATTTCAAGACCGATTTCTTGCGACTCGGCTGATTCGCCATGATGTTTACCAACCATTGCCACGAGAGTCTCAGCGAGACCAATGAAGCCAATCGAAAGCGTACCGTGTTTGATGACGTCGCGGAGTTTATCGTTTGGTCCAAGCTTTTCGCTGCCAACCCAGTTGCCTTGCCCCATGAGGAATGGGAAGTTCTTGACCTTTTGATTACCTTGGAATTCAAAGCGTTGCAAGAGCTGGTCGGCAACGAGATTGAGCTTCTCGTCGAGTTCTTTATAAAAACCGTCCCAATCTGGCTCTTTACGTTCGCCGAGGCAAATACCGTGCTTGATGCCGATGCGAACTAGGTTAATCGTAGTAAAGGAACAGTTACCGCGGCCTGAAACATGACCATCAGTTTCTTTGAAGCAGGAACCGAAGACGCGCGTGCGGCAGCCCATGGTGGCAATTTCGGTATCTGGATCACCTGGCTTGTAGTATTGCAAGTTGAATGGCGCATCAATAAAGGTGAAGTTCGGGAAGAGACGTTTGGCGGAAACTTCCATTGCACGCTTGAAGAGGTCATAGTTCGGATCTTCTGGATTGTAGTTGACGCCTTCCTTAACCTTGAAAATGGAGATTGGGAAGATTGGCGTTTCATGATGGCCGAGACCATTCATAGTCGCTTCGAGCAACATCTTGGAAACGAGGCGGCCTTCTGGGCTCGTATCAGTACCGAAGTTAATGGAGGTAAATGGAACCTGAGCACCGGCACGGCTGTGCATAGTGTTGAGGTTATGGACGAAGCCTTCCATGGCTTGGAGAGTTTGATGCTCAGTATCTTCGATGGAAGCTTTGATTACACTCTCTGGAACTTTGGCTTTCTTGAGCTTCTTTTCGTCGCCGTAGGTAATGTCGTCTTTGATCTCAATTTTGAGTTCTTTGCCGGTAAATTCTTCGTATTTCTTGATATTTTCCTTGAGAGACTTGCGGAAAGTTTTGTTAACGGATGGCGCCATTGCATAGTCGAAGTTAGGAATAGATTGTCCGCCGTGTTGTTCATTCTGGTTAGCCTGGAGGATAATAGCAGCCAAAGCAGCGGCAGTACCGATAGACTGAGGCGTACGGAGGAAACCGTGACCGGTATTAAAACCACGTTCGAATAGCTTGAGTGGATCAGTCTGGCAGCAAGTTAAAGTACCGGTTGCTAAGAAGTCCAAATCGTGAATGTGGATATCGCCATGATCATGAGCGTAGCTGAATTCTGGTTTAAGGATGCAAATCTTAGCATATTCCTTGGAGCCTTCTGCACCGAACTGGAGCATCTTACCCATTGCGGAGTTGCCATCGACGTTAGCATTGCCACGCTTTACATCGGAGTCTTCTTCGGCATCAAGCTGAGAAATTGTATTGTAGGTCTGCATTAATTTAGTCTTAGCCTCGCGGACACGGTTGCGTTCGGCACGATATTCAATGTAGGCCTTTGCGGTGCGCTTAAAGGCAGATTCCATCAAGACTTTTTCGACGATATCTTGGATTTGTTCGACGGTTGGGATACGAGTTTTAATCTCGTCCTGTGCAACGCGAACTACTTTTTCGGCGATATTTTCTGCGCGATCATGACCGAACTCACCAGTAGCGGCGCCTGCTTTAGCGATAGCCTCGGCAATCTTCTCCTGCTTGAATGAGACAACCTTGCCATCACGTTTACGAATTGACTTAAACATAATTACCTCCGTTATGTTTTGAGTGAAAAAAATAATTTGTGTGTTTTAAACATTACCGGCACTACATTTGGTGTGCGTTGTCATTATGGTAACGCTATATATGGGGCTTGGCAAGGAAAAATGTAAATAATACAACAAGAACAGATAAAAGATTTTTGGGTAACTAAACGCTAAATATAGCGTATCAGGGGTGGCGTGAAACGCTATTTTTTACATATTTCACGCTTAGAGTTTTCCACATACGCTAGATGTAGCGTATGACACGCTATATATAGTGTATTGTGTTATTTATGCGCGTGGTGATATATTTAAACTATGAACAAGCAAGCGAATTACATGGTCGAAATCGGCAAGCTAATCGCAGCCGCTCGTACCAGACAAGATATGACTCAAGCCGAACTTGCCGAGAAGGTCGGAACAAGTCAATCAGCAATTAACCGCATTGAGCACGGAAAACAAAATGCATCACTTGAAATAATTCGCAAAATTAGCCGCGCTCTTAGTTATAACATTATGTCTCTCGGTGAGAACAGCAACCAGGGATACATCATTAATGGTGGCAAGGAATTGCACGGCAGCGTCACGATTAATTCATCCAAAAACGCCGCAGTTGGCCTGCTCTGCGCGGCACTCTTGAATGAAGAACGCACCATCTTGCATCATTTGGCACGCATCGAAGAAGTATACCGAATCATCGAAGTACTCGAATCGATTGGCGTAAAAGCAAACTGGATTAACGATGGGCACGATCTTGAGATTATTCCACCAAAACGCCTCGAGCTCGAAAAGATGGACTTAAATGCAGCACGTCGCACTCGCACGATTATCATGTTTATGGGGCCGCTGCTACACAAATTTAAAGAGTTCAAGCTGCCCTACGCTGGTGGCTGTTCACTAGGTTCACGCACCGTCGAGCCACATATGCATGCACTGCATACTTTCGGTTTGGAGGTTGACGCAAAGTGCGAATCCGGTTTCTATACTGCAAAAGTGAATAGGATTGAAAAAGGACCAAAGAAAATCGTCATGACCGAACGTGGCGATACGGTCACCGAAAATGCCATTATGGCGGCGGCACTCTATCCCGGCGAGACTAAAATTGTCGGAGCTAGCCCGAATTATATGGTCCAAGACGTTTGCTTCTATCTTGAAAAACTCGGCGTAAAAATTGACGGCCTCGGCACGACTACGATTACAGTTCACGGCGTTAATCGTATTGCGAAAGAAGTCGAGTATACTCCTAGCGAAGATCCTATTGAGGCGATGAGCTTCCTGGCGGCCGGCATCGCAACAAAGTCGGAAATTACCGTTAAGCGCGTACCGATAGACTTTTTGGAAATTGAGCTTGAGATTCTTCGCACGATGGGTCAGAAGTTTAAGATTTCTAACGAGTATCTTTCTTACAATGGGCGCACTAAGTTAGTTGACATAAAAATCCTAAAGTCCCAGCTCGTGGCACCAGTAGACAAGATTCATCCAATGCCATTCCCTGGCTTAAATATCGACTGTCTACCGTTCTTCTCGTTGATTGCCGCCACGGCCGAAGGCCGTACCCTGATTCATGACTGGGTATTCGAGAATCGCGCAATTTATAGCACGGAGTTAAATAACTTAAACGCTAAAGTCGAACTACTCGATGCGCACCGAATCTTTATCAACGGACCGACGAACTGGCGTCCAGCCGAATTAATGGCGCCGCCTGCCCTACGTCCTGCCGTAGTAGTAATGTTGGCAATGCTCTGCGCACCAGGCAAATCCATCCTGCGCAACGTTTATTCAATTGCGCGTGGCTATGAGGATTTCGCCAAACGTCTCTGTAAGCTTGGGGCGGATATTAGGCCACTTTCGGACTTCTAGTAATAATCGCTGTTTTATCTGTAAACTCCGCTTTTTGATGCTATAATAAAAGGTACTATGTCTATTACACGCGAAGATGTTTTGCATTTGGCAACTCTATCCAATATTTCAATCGCGGAAGATGAAATCGAGCCGCTTATCAAGAAGCTTGATGATATCGTGGGCTATATCTCCCAGTTAGACGAACTCGACACGGAGGGCGTCGAGCCAACTTATCAATGTTTCGACATGGAAAACGTTTGGCGCAATGATGAAATTGAAGACTTCGAGGCAAACCGCGAAGATTTATTGGCTTTGACGACTGAATGCGAAGATCACCAAATTAAGGTACCAAAAGTATTATGAAAATTGCAGATAAGAACACGAAGGCTGTCGACCTCGTGCGCGAGGCACTAGAGAAAGCAAAACAATACGAAGATTATCATTGTTTTATTTCGATGAACGAAGCGCGTGCACTCGAAAAAGCTCGCGAGATTGACGAAAAGATTGCAAAAGGCGAAAAGGTTGGCCGTTTAGCTGGCGTGCCTTATGCTTTGAAAGATAACTATTTGAGCCCTGAAGGCGTAACAACTGCGGCGGCGAAAATGTTGGATAATTTCCCAGCACCAATTACCGCGACGGCCGTCAAAAAACTCGAGGACGAAGGCGCGATTATGATTGGTCGCACCAACCTCGATGCTTATGCGCACGGCTCTAGTACTGAAAACTCATATTTTGGCCCAACCGCCAACGCTTACGACAAAGAGCGTGTAGCGGGTGGCTCAAGTGGCGGTTCCGCGGTAGCAGTCGCGCTTGGCATTGTACCATTTGCGCTCGGTAGCGATACTGGTGGTTCAATTCGCCAGCCAGCTAGCTTCAACGGCGTTTATGGCGTAAAGCCAACCTACGGCACAGTTAGCCGTTATGGCGTCGTCGCGATGGCATCTTCAACCGACGTAATGGGTTGTTTTGCAAAGACCGCTGATGATGCAAACCTCGTGATGGACATCATGGCCGGCAAGGATCCAAAAGATTCCACGACGCTCGATAAATTCTGGAAAGAAGATTTGCCAGATCCAAAAGGCAAAAAGATTGGCCTGATTACCGATTTCATGGGCGACGGCGTCGATTCCGAAGTTGTGCGTTGCGTGAAAGAATATGCCGAAAAGTTAAAGAAGGCCGGTTACGAAGTCGAAGAAATCAGCATTCCAATGTTGAAATACGGTTTAGCGATTTATTACATCGTACAGCCAGCCGAAGTCGCCTCTAACTTAAGTCGTTACGACGGCGTGCGCTACGGTTTCCGCTCGAGCAAGACGACCGACCTTGATAGTCTCTATCAGGAAACTCGCAATGAAGGCTTTATGCCAGAGAATAAGCGCCGCATCTTGGTCGGCAACTACGTATTAAGCTCTGGCTACTTTGATGCATATTATCTGAAAGCGCAGAAAGCACGTACACTCTTGATTAATGCCTACAAGGATGCATTTAAGAAAGTTGACGCATTACTTTGCCCAGTTGCTCCAGCGCCAGCCTTCAAGTTCGGCGAAAAAATTAACGACCCACTCGCGATGTATATGGAAGATGTGATGAGTGTGCCACAAAGTATGGCCGGCATGCCTTCAATTTCTGTTCCAGCCGGCATAACAAAAGACGGTTTACCTGTTGGCGCTCAGTTGAGTGGTTGGCGTGGCGATGACCAGATGTTGCTCGCAATCGCAAAATCGCTCGAAGGAGTCGAATAGTGGACCATTCATTAATATTCTTCTTGCTGGCGGTTCTGATTGCAGGCGTAGCACTGCTCATAACGTTACGTCTCACGAAAAAACGTGGCACGCTATTCGATAAAGAAGCTTATCAAGTAGATTTTCTACGTATCGAAAATGCACTACAACAAGGCAACGACGCATCTTATGCGATGGTTGTAATTCAAGGCGATAAGTTGCTAGATAAGGCACTTTGCCAGATGGGTGTACAAGGTCGCACGATGGGCGACCGTCTAAAAAAGATTGGCGACGCAAAATTCAGCGAAATCAACAAAGTCTGGAATGCACATAAATTACGCAATCGCATTGCGCACGAAAGTGACTTTCAGCCAGATTTCAAACAGGCAAAGAATGCGCTCGCCACATATAAACAAGCGCTAAAAGATTTAGGAGCAATTTAATGGGAGATTACAAGATTACAGTCGGCGTCGAATGCCACGTCCAGCTCAACACGAAAACTAAATTGTTTAGCGGCGTAGATAATGACGCAGTCGACAAGGAGCCAAACTCCTGCGTAAGTCCAATTGATTACGCATTACCTGGAATGTTGCCGGTCTTAAACAAGGCCGCCGTCGAAAAAGCCGTCAAGGCTGGCTTGGCGATGAATTGTAAGATTAATTTGACGAGTCGTTTTGACCGCAAGCACTATTATTATCCAGATTTACCAAAAGGCTACCAGATCACGCAGATGTATATGCCAATCATTGGCGCCGGCGTGATTCATTTACCAGATGGCAGCGATGTCCATATTGAGCACGCACACCTTGAAGAGGACGCTGGTAAGCTAAGCCACTTTGGTACTTATTCGCTAGTAGACCTGAACCGTGCTGGTACGCCTTTGATTGAAATTGTCTCGATGCCAGACATGCACTCACCAGCTCAAGTACGTAGCTACTGCGAAGAATTGCATAGATTAATGGTTTATGCTGGCGTCACGAACGGTGATTTATACCAAGGCAACATGCGTTTTGATGTGAACGTTTCAGTGTCTAAGACCGAAGTACTTGGTACACGCACAGAGACGAAAAACCTGAATTCTTTCCGAAGTATTGAGCGCGCAGTCGAATATGAAGTTAAGCGCCAAATTGCGTTACTTGAAAAGGGTGAAAAAGTTAAACAGGAAACGCGTGGCTGGAACGATACAACCGGAAAAACAACTTCTCAGCGCAGCAAGGAAGAGGCACAGGACTACCGCTATATGCCAGAACCAGATGTGCCACCGATTGTTTTAACGCAAGATTACGTGAACAAGATTGAAGCAGAAATGCCAATGATGCCAGATGCATACCGTAGTTTGTTTGACATCTTGAATCTCGATCCAAGCGAACGCGAAGCGATTTTGAACTACCCTGTTCTAGCGAATCGTTTAGCTGAGTCTGTTAAGAAAAATGCGCAACTCTCGGCACGCATTGCGCACTGGTTTTCAGGCGTGCTATTAGCCGAGGAAAATCAGGACAAGAACTTCGGATTGGCAACCGCCGACGAATTGATTGAATTGTCCGATATGGTTGAGAAGAAAGAGCTCTCCTCCACCGGCGCAAAGGCTGTTTTAATGGAAATGTATGACCGCAAGAACACCTCAAAAACGCCACACATTTTGGCGAAAGAGATGAATCTCTTGCAGGAAAACGATACTGACGCACTGAGTGCGATCATTGACGAAGTATTAGCGATGTCAGAATGCGCCAAAGCGGCAGAAGATGTTCGCAATGGCGAAATGAAGGCAATTGGCTTCCTAGTTGGCCAGGTGATGAAAAAATCGAAAGGAAAAGCCAACCCAGCTAGCGTGAACGTATTAATTAAGCAAAAACTAGCGTAATCTAACACAAAGGAGCAAAGATAAATGTCCTACAAAAAACCTACCAAAGCCGTTATTACCGACGCCGGATTCGCAAGCCGCTTCTTGCCAATTACCAAAACCATACCGAAAGCCATGATTCCATTAGGGCCGAAGCCAATCATGCAATACGTCGTTGAAGAATGTGTCGCGGGCGGAATTAAAGACATCATTATTGTAGCTACACACGAAGGTAAGCCAATTTACGAAGATTACTTTACGAACCCTTGTGAGAAAATCTACAAACAACTTGAGTCGCAGGGCAAACTCGATCGCTTCGAATGCGTACGCGATGTTCTTGCACTTGCAAATATTACCGTTATCGAACAGGATCCAAGCTTCCCTTATGGCAACGGTTCACCAATTGCGTCCGCAAAGCCATACCTCAATGATGACGAAGCCTTCTTGGCACTTTATAGCGATGACTTGATCTTCGGCAAAGGCGACGTTCAGACTTTGGTAGAAGCTTACGAAAAACACCCAGACGCAAAAGCCATTATTGCCGCACAAGAAATGCCAGAAGAAGTTTGGAATAAGTACGGCATGATTGCCATGAAAGATAAGAAGAAACAAACTTTGAGCCACATTGTCGAAAAGCCAGCTACACCAGACCTTTCGCCATCGAATTTGACTTCCTATGGCCGTTATTTGCTAACTCCAGAAGTATTTGCACATTTGGTACCAAAGAATACTGGTCTTGATGACGAGCTCTGGACCGTTGATGCTATCACAAAACTCGCAAAGTCTGGCGACGTCTTCGTCGTTAAAAGTAGGGGCAAATGGCTCACGACTGGTGATCCAAAGAACTATTACCAGGCTTACGAAGAATTTAACAAAATGGAGAAATAAGCATGGAAACCGCTGCTTGGATTTTAGTAATTTTCCTTTCAACAGCATTATTCCTATTCATTGTGGTGGGAATTGTACTACTCATTAAACTAATCGACTTCACGAAAGAAGCAAAGAAAATTGTCGTACAAAGCCAGGATATTGCCGAAAAGGCAGATGACATCGTCGGCAACGTACGCGACATGACCACTGTTGGCGGTCTTGTCAAACACTTCGTGAACGCTTACACTGAAAGTGAAGCAGAAAAAACTTCGAGCACAAAGAAAGGTAAAAAGTCATGAGTGAAAAGAAAGAATCTGGCAGCGGCAAATTCGTACTTGGTGCGATTTTTGGCGCAATTGCCGGCACAGTGGCGGGCGTTGTTCTTGCACCAAAATCTGGCGAGGAGACACGCAAAGATTTAAAAGATGGTGGCGACAAATTAGTCAACGAAGCAAAAAAGAAGACCAGTAAATGGTTTAAGCGCGGCAAAAAGGAAGTCAAAAAACTCGAAGCCGAAACGCGTAGCTCAGTTGAAGAAAAGAAAAAAGAAGTCGCCGAAAAAGTAGCTGAGAAAAAATCAGAAAAGAAGTCCGAGAAAAAGGACGAAAAATAATCTGAATACATAAAAATATACCGGTTCGTTCCGGTATATTTTTTAAAGGTTGCGGAAGAGGATTTGCTTGATTTTGTTGATGACTGGACGAACTTCTTCGATGCGAAGAATCAAGCAAACGACCACATAAACAATAGCCGATACCAAAGTGATTACGCAGAACTTCGGGAAAGTATCGAGGAAGGAGTTGTCCGTAGCGCGAAGTGGCAGAATCTTGGTCATTGCATAAGCGACAAAACCAGTAATGATTGACGCGATTGTCATCTTTAACATGGCGCGCCAAAAATCTTTGGTCAAGAGTTTGCGCTCCATATCACGATTCTCAAACCATAACAAGACAACTACCTCAAATAGCGCGCTAATCGATACGGCATGCGCAAGACCTTCTGGGCCAAAGCCGGCAAAACTTAGACTGATGGCTGCAATAACCTGCACAATGAAGGCAATAATCGAGATGATCAGCGGCGTGCGCGTATTCTGTTTAGCATAATAGCCACGCGCAACAATGTGATATAACGACTGCGTAAAGATTGCGACTATAAAGCATGCCAATACGCTGGCGATTTTCGGGTCGCCACCGTTTTTGATGAAGTTGACTACATAACCACGCGCAAAAAAGGCCACAATGGAAATCGGTAAGGAAATCCAAACTATCATACGCAATGCTGAGCGTAGAGTGTCGCGGAATTTTGCTTCGTCATTGCGTCCAGCTTCTTCGCTGAGCTTCGGGAAGAAAGCGGTCGAAATAGCGACGCCAATCAAGTTTACTGGCATCGAATGCAACGAAGAACCCTGCTGGAAAGCGCGGATGGACTGCTCGCCCATATGAGACGCAAGGTTTGTATTCATGATACTCGTGATGTAATCAATACCCTGGTCGATTGAACGGACTGGCAGAGTTTTGAGAACTTTGCGGAAACCCTGGTTTTTCCAATAGATTTTAAATTCATATTCAAAGCCAATGCCGACCAGGCCGATAATACTCACGACAAGCTGCATCAGCGCACCAAAAACCACACCGATGGCAACACCCATAATGCCACCCTCAAAAACTTGCCAACCGAAGATATTGATGCCATTCGTGAAACCAAGAATGCCGATAATAATGCCAACATTGTACAGTGCTGGCGCAATGGCGTAAAAAACGAAGCGACCAACGGCCTGCTGCATACTTGACAATACAGTAGAAATCGAGAACAAAAATGGATTTATTGCAATCACGCGCATCATGTTGATAGCGAGTGCCATGGACGATTCATTGAGACCCGGCGCAACAATATAACGAACGAGTGGGTCCGCAAAAACCATAATGAGGATTGACGCAATAAGGCTGATAATAGCTAACAAGTTTATGAGACTAGCGCTGAGTTCCCAGGCAGATTTTTTGTTGCCACTGACGAGGCGCTGATTGAAAATCGGAATGAAAGTAACGGCTAAAGCGCCAGAGGTAATCAGGAAGAATAAGAAATCTGGCACGGTAAAGGCAGCTGTATAGGCGTCAAGGCCGGCAGGATATGTATCGTAATACATTGAGTTTAGCCAGCGGTCGCGAAAGATGCCAAGTAAGGCTGAAACTAATGTCGAGCTAGCCAAAATGACTGCTGCCGCCTTAACGGAAAGCTTAGCATTGGCCATTGATACAACTGAGCGGAAGTGATTTTTACGTTGCGCCATAATTCTATTCTACCAGCCTCTATTCGTGAAGTTTAGCAGCTTCTGGTAAGGTGGTATCTTTGAGAATTTCAGCAACTTCGGATTCTTCGAGAGTTTCTTTTTCGAGCAAAGCAGCAGCGAGAGCATCAAGACTCTTTTTGTTGGCTTTTAGTACGGCTTCGGCGCGGTGGCCGGCTTCTTTGCTGAGTGCTTCGATTTCGCTATCAATAACTTCGGAAGTTTTCTCGGAATAGATTTTAGCGCGATCGCCAAAGAAGTTAACTTCGTTAGTATTGAAAACTTGATCGCGGAGCTTAGCGCCCATACCCTCTTCGGTAACCATTTCGCGAGAAAGCTCTGCAACATGCTGAAGATCGGAGCTGGCGCCAGTCGTAATGCCATCAGTACCAAGAATCATGCGTTCAGCAACACGGCCACCCATGGCGCGTGCGAGAACGTCCTTAAGTTCGTAGACGTTTTTGTAGCTGCGATCTTCTGGTGGCAAGAACCAGGTAACACCACCGGTATGACCGCGTGGGATAATTGTAACTTTGTGAACTGGATCAGAATCTGGCAAAACATGACCGACGACAGCGTGACCAGCTTCGTGATAGGCGGTAATACGGCGCTCTTTTTCGTTCATGACTTTAGATTTGCGCTCTGGACCAATTGCGATGCGTTCAAAAGCCTCATCGACATCTTTCTTGGTGATTTTGTCGTGGTTAAAGCGAGCGGCGGTGATAGCGGCCTCATTGGCAATATTAGCAAGGTCCGCACCACTACTACCAGCAGTCTTGGCAGCTAAGGCATCAAGATCGACGTCTTCGGTTGTTGGTTTGTTTTTGAAGTGAACTTTGAGAATTTCGACACGATCTTTGCGTTCCGGCAAAGTGACATTAACGTGACGGTCGAAACGACCCGGGCGCAAAAGTGCCTTGTCGAGCATGTCGACGCGGTTAGTGGCGGCCATGACGATAATACCGGTATCGTTATCAAAACCATCCATCTCGACGAGGATCTGGTTGAGGGTCTGCTCATCTTCGCGGCCAGCGCCACCACGAGCGTCACGCTTATGAGCGACGGCATCAATCTCATCGATAAAGATGATACTTGGGGAATTTTTCTTGGCCTTATCAAAAAGGTCGCGAACGCGAGATGCGCCAACACCGACAAACATTTCGGCAAATTCAGAACCGGAAATCGAGAAGAAAGGAACATTGGCTTCGCCAGCAACAGCGCGGGCCATCAAAGTTTTACCAGTACCAGGCTCACCTGCGAGAAGTACGCCGCGCGGAATTTTAGCGCCGAGCTTTTGGTATTTCTTTGGATTCTTTAAGAAGTCGACGATCTCGGCAAGGTCTTGTTTGGCAGCTTCGTTACCAGCAACGTCCGTAAAGAGAACTTTATTCTTTTCGTTGCCATAGAGACGTGCTTTTGCCTTGCCAAAACCGATATTTTGATTGTTCATACTCTGGGCTTGGCGAAGCATATAAATCAGGAAGGCGCCAAGCAGAATAACTGGAACGGCGATACTTGCGATATTGAGAATGATACCAAGCATATCGATATCTTCGACGACTTCGATAGCGACTTTATTCTCGTCGATAACGTCAGCGAAGCCTTGTTCGTAGAGAGAGCTACGAGAATCCTTGCGAGAAATCATAGTCTTAAGGTTTTCGCCCTCTTTTGGCGTGGCAGTTAAGGTATCGCCCTGGACGACGATTTTCTCGAGCTTGCCATCTACGGCGTAACTATGAAGTTCGGAGATGGTTTTTTCTTCTACGTCAACGTTGCGAGCATTATTGGCGCCGCCCATGAATGCGTAGATAAACAATAAAATAATGAGCCAGAAGAAAAATATCCGTATAAAGCTAAGGGTCTTGTTTGGTTTCTTAGCTTTTTTGCCTCCATTGGTTCTCTTGTATTCTGGCATATAACTCCTAAATAATTGCTTTTATTATTACCTCTTATTGCACATGAGGCCTATTAAATTATTCTATCATATAAGATAGCTTTTCGTCCTATCTTTGACATTTTATGCTGTTTATGCTATAATTATATTATTGTTGGGTTTTTGATGTCGAAAATCAAAATCGCACCGGAGTGAGGAGGTGAGCACATTGAAGTTTGTAAAACCTGATAAATCGAATTTGTTCGTAAACATTTTTCGCAACATTCGCGACTCAAATCGTGGCCTATTGATTATGGCTAAAGAATCAAGTACCGTACAGCGTCTGATTCCACTAGAGATTATCGTGGGCGTGATTGCGGGAATTATAACCGGATTCACCGCACTGGAATACGTAATTTTGGCCGTAATTATGGTAATACTGTTCACGACCGAAACAATTAACTCGGCCATTGAAGAAGTAAACGATTTAGTCACCGACGAAATCAGCGAAAAGGTCAAACGCAGCAAAGATCTGGCTTCCGCCAGTGTGTGGATTTGGCACCTGATGTACATGGGCGCATTCGTGTTCTTTCTAGTCTGCCACCTGGTCAACTTTACCTGGTGGACACAGTTAATCCCCGTCTGAACGACGGGGATTAAATATTTTGGGCATAAAAAATGGTCGGGGTTAGCAGGCTCGAACTGCTGACCTCGCGCTCCCAAAGCGCGCGCGCTACCAACTGCGCCAAACCCCGGCTGAGTGGTATTATACCACAGTTTTAGGCCAGACGCCAGATGTTATATAATTTAAATATGGGAGAATTCTTAAGCAAACGCAAACGCCTAATTTGTATTTTGGCGCCGACTGTGTTCGGCATTTTTTACATGCTCATTTCAATGTTCAACCTTCAGCAATCAGTTTGGCAAGGTGAGTCATATGGAGCATATTTGACACACTATAATGTGGCACAAATTTGGGAATACTCTGCCGAAGCTAATCAACCTCCCCTATTCTTCTGGGCGCTAAAAGCCTGGGCGCATATTTTTGGACATACCGATTTCGCGATGCGTTTCATGTCGGTATTCTTTGGCGCACTAGCGATTATGTTTGCCTATATGTGGGTGAAGTATAAATATGGAGCGCGGGCGGCAATTTTGAGCTCGATGCTACTGAGTATTTCGCCAGTATTTATTCGTTTCGGACAAGAAATGCAATCTTATACAATGGCAGCGATGTTCGTGTTTGCGGCCACTTATTTCCTACAGCTTGCGATTGATAATGGACAAAAACGTTGGTGGGTGATTTATGCCGTGATGGTAGCATTAGGATTCTGGACGAATTACTTTACCCTGTTTGCCTGGATTGCACATGTAATTTATTTAGCCCTGATTTACGGCAAGAAATTGGCAAAGAATAAGATTTTATGGACGTTCATTATCGCGATTGTGTTATTTGTCCCGTGGTTGCCATCATTGTTTGGTCAACTAGCTAATCGTGGGAGCGCGACGCCGACTATTAGCCTGCAAACAATCTTTGATAACTGGGGCGAGATATTACTATATCGCGAGACGAGCGCGATTAGTGGTGGCTTATTAGTGTTAGCAATTATCACGTCGATCGTGCTGCTGGCTTTAGTTTTGCGCTACTTCAAACAACTACGCCTACTTCTCTGCATGATTTTGACGCCAACGGTTTGTTTGATTTTGCTCAGCCTAACGCCATACGGTTTTACTATGACGCCGCAGAGATTACTCTATGCAGTTGCAAGCGTGGCATTGATTGGCGGTGTTGCGACCGTGATTGCGACCAACAAACTAGAAACTGCCATCCTGAAAGCAAAAAAGAAAACGAAGCCAGTATTCTATCGACAACCAAAAGTAGTATTCGCCAGCTTATCGGTCGTGTTAATTCTGAGCTCAATTTGTGGTATTTGCGCGATTTATGAGCTCGGCAATTATAATTTTGAAACCGATGAAAAGTTTAGCGCTAGACAATTATCACGCGATATCATAACCGCAGACGGCACAAGCGAAACGCCAATTGTCGTAGCATCGCCAGATTTATATTATGATCTTTCATTCTACGACAACGAAAAACATCAAAGTTATTTGCTGCTAGAAAACCAGGATGAATTTACTGGATTCTATCGACCACTAAGAGATGCTTATTTTGGTCAAATCAAAGATTTAGATAAGTTTCTCGAAAAACATGAGGCAGTCTGGTATGTCGATGCAGTTTCAGAGCATGAAAAAGTAGAATTTCCGCGTAGTGGCTACCGTGCGACCCAAATTCTCACTTTAGGCACAGGCGAAAACGGCATGACATATGAGGCGATTCGCTTTATGCCAGAGTAAACAGTGTTATAATGTATCTTAGTCGGGGCGTGGCGCAGTTGGTAGCGCGCGCGGTTCGGGACTGCGAGGTCGCCCGTTCAAGTCGGGTCGCCCCGACCATAGATTGAAAAACTTAACTCCTTCGGGGGTTATTTTTTAATCTGCAACAAAAAAGGCACCTATAGGGTGCCTTTGATTGTCTATTTACATGCCAGGAATATGATAGGCGCTTGGGTCTGGATAGACCTGATCCTGCATGGACGGATTTGAGCCTAGATAATCCGAGTTCGCTTCTTCGGCGGCAACAGAGATTTCGCCAGCCGGAGTAATTGCGCCAGGCATTGCAGTTGGAGTTGGCGCCGCGACTGGTTCTGGCGCAGCGATAGTCGGCGCCGGCATGACTGGTGTTACTTGTGGCGCCATGATTGGTTCAGCGGGTGGCGTAGTCTGAACGACTGGATTATTTGCTTGAATGTTCTGTACGAAAGCTTGCGCAGTCTGTGGTTCTGGCGCAGGAGCTGGAGCTGGAACTGGGTCTGGCATTAGATTCTGACCAAAGTTAGGGTCAAATGGTTGTGGTGGCGGTGGCAGAACTGAGTTCGGATCTGGCATCGGCAGTGGATTCTCTACGTATTCCGCAGTGTTAACCATTGACTCCGGCGTAGATACTGGTTCAGCAGGTGGCTCCGGTGCGGCCATGGTCGGCATAGTTGGAGCGTTATAAACTGGTGCTTCACCCAGAGTTGGACCGGCGGCTGGAGCTGGCTGATACGTCGAAAAATCTACTGGTTCAGTTTCAACCGGCATGCCATTATTACTGCTCATATCTTGCGGAGCTTGTGGCGGTAATGGTGCAGCCAATTCCGCGCTCATCATGGCAGCATAATCTTTCGGCTCGGCTGGAGCTTGGTTTTCTTCACTCGGCGGGACGAGATTCTTCTTGCCCTCATTAATAGCGGCGTTCTTGAGCTCTTCCATGAGCGGACCGTCAGCAGCTGGAGATGCAGGCGCAGAAACGATTTCGTCTAGTTTCGACATTGCGGCGGCTTTTTCGGCAGCAGCTGGATCAAGCGCGATAGGCGCTGGTTCGGCTGGAGTTTCTGGCGCGACCGGAGCTGGTTCTGGTTCTGAGGCGGTCTCTTCTTCGCTTGGATCAAAGTCTACAGCGCCATGTTGAATATTAAGTGAGGTTGGATCAACAGGTTCCGGAGCTGGTTCTGGAGCTGGAGCTGGTTCAGCAACTGGCTCTGGAGCCGACCCTGATTCATTTTGCGGAATATCCTGTACGATACTTTCGAGCTCTGGCTGAGCTGGAATTTCTGGTTCTGGCGCAGCCTCGGCAGTCGCATCTACGACGTTATTGGTCAAAATATCCACTGGGATACTTGAAGAAATTAACTGCTGATCAGCACCGGCCAACATTAAACGGCTAGCGACGGCCATCGTATCGGCGGTCGTATGCTCATTCGAGAAGCGATTCGTGGCAGCGACGATACCCGCTAACAAGGCGGTGGCAGTAGATTTATCGAGAACGGTTTTCTCTTTTGGAATTGTAAGCTGATCGAGCAAATTCACAATCATTTCCGAGACAGAAGATGCTTTTGGATCGCCCCATTCAAGGTCACCGAAGCGGCCAGGTTCACCGGCATGGATGTTAATTGAGCTAGCATCATGCATAATGCGGCCATATTCCGTTAAAGCACCATCAAGGTCGGATGCGCTTTCAACGTTCAAGGCAATAACAAGGTCAACATTGTAGTCGCCATGGCTAAATTCCATGTCGCTCTCGTCAAGTGTGGTCTTATATGGCGTAATAAACACTTTGACATAGTCGCCATCAATCTTATAACGAAGATGGTCAGCTTTATCCTTATCGAGCGCAATGATAAAGTCCTGGAGACTATTTGTGTTAGTCTCAAAAGTCTTTTCTGGCTCCAAGAATTCGATAGCATTTGGCACGG
>CAMNBP010000005.1 GCA_946532885.1 uncultured Candidatus Saccharibacteria bacterium | reverse complement strand
GCTGGTTTACCGTCATACTGATTAGGTTATATTCGCGTAATACGAAGAACAGACGTGTAAGTCCAATGGAGCCACCGACGCCTGGGAAGCTCTGTTCGGTAAAGTTGCCGCAAAGATTTTCGTAGCGTCCGCCAGAAGCAATGGAGCCAATCTCGCGATAATCTTCGAGCATAGTTTCAAACACGGTACCGGTGTAATAATCGAGGCCACGGATAATCATGAAGTCGATGATGTAGTTGCTGGTCTTTTTGGCTTCTAGAATGCTAGTAACTTCTTTGAGTTCGGCAAGACCTTCGGCAACTGGCGCTAAGTCGCCCAAAATGTCGCATAGCTTGGCCTCAACTTCTTCGTAGTTACCTTTGGTAAACATGAAATCGCAGACTTTTTGGACCGTCGATTCGTCGAGCCCGGCTTCGGCGAGTGCTGCTCTGCTTTTTTCGATTGGGACTTTTTCGGCGTGATCGATGATGCCGGAAATAACGTCGGTTTTGTCGTTAAGATTAAGTGCCTGAAGGAAGCCGGCGAGAACTTTGCGGTTGCTGATGCGGATGATCATTTTTGGAAGATTGAAGGTTTTGAGCGCGTCGTAAATACAGGCAATTACTTTGGCGTCGTAGGCGATTGGGAGTTTTTCGCGGCCAATAATGTCGGCGTCGCATTGATAAAACTCGCGGAAGCGGCCACGTTGCGCGCGTTCGCCACGGAAGTTGCGATTAATTTGGGTAACTTGGAATGGAAAAGCCAAATCATTGTTATGCTCGACAACGTAGCGTGCAAGTGGCACGGTGTGGTCGAAGCGTAATGCTTGATCGGCAGAATCGGCGCTTTCGGCGGTCTTGCTGACCATGTAGATTTGTTTTTCGGTATCGCCGCCGGCTTTTGCGAGCAATACGTCGGTACGTTCAATGATTGGAGTCTCGATACTTAGAAAGCCGTAATGATGATATACGTCGCTAATGTTTTGTTTGAGCTGGTCAAAAACTGCCTGCTCGGTTGGTAGTAGTTCTTGCATGCCAGAAAGTGGCGACGTATTAATTTTTTTCATGTTTTTATTATACCAGAGTATTTGCGGGATTATTTGAGATGTGTTAGTATAAACACAGTGGTCATGTAGCTCAGTTGGTAGAGCAGCGGCCTGAAGAGCCGCGTGTCGCTGGTTCAAGTCCAGCCGTGACCACCATTTTTTTGTGCCACAAAAACTAGCCCCCGTGGAGGGGGCTGTTTTGATCGGGGGTCTATAAAATGAGCGTCAGAAGAAAGACATAGATAGCGACGGTGCTGAGTGAATCGATGCGGTCCATAAAGCCGCCATGCCCTTCTGTGATGCCTTCGGCGACTTGCATGACGGGATTGTCGCGCAAAGTGTCGCCAGAATCTTTAATGTTGAGCAAGCGTTTGGTCTTGCTCTCGTACCAATCGCCAAATACGGCAATCATCCATCCAGTTAAGGTAAGGATGACGAAAAATACATAGTTCGAACTAGGCATTAGTTGCTGATGATAGCAGATAACGCCACCGAGCATGCCAAAGAGTGCTCCGCCGACTATACCCTCCCAGGATTTGTTGGGAGATACGTCTGGGAATGGACGACTCTTGCTGTATTTGCCGTGCATAAACTTGCCGATAAAATAGGCGCCGATATCATTGGTAAATGCAATGACCAATGCGGTAATAATAGCATTGCGCGAGAACTGCGTTGCGACGATGATGGCGCCAGCAATTAATATGATGAATTCCGTCACGACATGCATGACGATTTCGGTGCTTGTATAGTCAAGCTTGCGGTAGCCTACGATTAGCTCGCAGGCGGCAATGATTGCGACAACGGCGTAGAAAATCTTGAACGGAAGCCCGTCAAAGAAGATTAATGTTGCGATTGCGATCAGTGCCATAGCTGCGCCAGAAATGACGCGCTTGTTTAGGTCTGACATTTTATCACCTCCAATTTCTAAAGAACTCCCCCGAGTATTTGATATTATAACATTTTTTGCGAAAAAGAAAATGGGTCGTCCCTTGCGGTGGGGCGACCCATCTGACTGGTTAGAGCGAATCCCACCAGTCATAAAGGCGGTCGAAGAGGCCTTTTGGCTGTTGCATTGCTGCAGGTTCTCCGCCTGTTTCTAGTCCCAGGAGTGCTTCCTGGTTGTCGTCTTCATTGAGCGATGCGCCTTTGTTTGGTGCGCCCATCGGATAAAATCCGAACCAGCCGCCCATCCAAGTTCTGGGATGGCGCCAGCCGTAGCCACGGAACCAACCGTGATAATAGGCGCCGATGAACGGTCCACGGTGCGGTCCGAAGAACGGATCGCGCGCACGGCCAAAGTAAAACTCTGGTCCGGCAAACCCGTGATATCCCCAGTATGGGCCAAAGAAGCTCCAGCCTCCCGGATGGTGATGCATTGGGCCGGCATAAAAGAAGCCGGGTCGATGCATGAAGCCATAAAAGCCGGGACCATGGAAACTATGATGGAACATCATTGGGTTGCCGCCGTACATCATAGGGCCACCTCGGCCAGGTCCGCCCGGACCATGTCCGAACCCGCCTGGACCGTGACCGAAACCGCCTGGACCACCAGGACCATGAGGCCCGTGGCCGAAACCGCCAGGTCCGTGACCGAAGCCGCCTGGACCATGAGGTCCGCCAAAGAATCCGCCAGGGCCGCGTCCAGGTCCGCCTGGTCCGTGGCCGAAACCGCCAGGTCCGCCAGGTCCGCCTGGTCCACCGGGACCACCAAAACCGCCGCCGAAGCCTCCGCCGGGGCCAAAAAAGACGACATTAGGGTTCATAGCCATTTCCATGGTATCCCCTCCTTTCCGATAGAATAGCTATCTGTATAATTATATCACAGATTTGGCAAAAAATCAAGAGACGCCCCGACGGGCGCCTCTGTTGAAGTTGACGTTTTTGATTTAGGCTAGTCGCTGGTTTCCCAAGTACAGTCAATGCTCTTGCTGACCGGAATATCGTCTGGGTGGAAAGAATCGTCGATGGCCTTGATTTCTTCGTTAATGGTTTCGCGTTCGGAGGCCATAATGGCGCTGTCATACATAACTGAACTGCGCTTAGCATTATAACCAACGCCATAATCAGAATATCCGCTCGTGCCGTCAATCGTAACACGCACGCAGTCGCGTAAATGTTTGCCAGCGGCAGTGGCAAGCGTTTCGGCTTTGAGTCTGGCGTTTTCGTAAGCCTCTCCCAGCAAATCGCGTTGAATAGCGGAGCGATCTTTTAGGGTGAAATCGATGTGGAATGCTGGAGCGTTTGGCGTTTTGGAGGTTAAAACAAGTAACTGTGAAAGTTTGTTTTTGTCATAGTCGAATTCGACGTAGGCATACTGTGAGAAGAAGAAGCCATCCGAGACACGCTTGCGGAGTTGTTTATTGAGATCATCTTCGGTTTTCGCTTCGAGTGTATTATAGTGGAAGCTTTCGCGAACATTATAGCTGTGAGTCTTGAAGTCATTGATGTCAAAGTCGGTATTTTCGGCAATGAATTCGAGATATTCTTTGACGGTTTTAACGCCAGTTTTAAGCGCTTCATCGTAAGTATCTTCGTGCGCAGAAAAAGTGACGCTGGCCACGATTTGATCTGGTGCCACGTCGCGATTCGCGTAGCCGCTAACAAAAATTTGCATTCTTATGCCCTCTTAATCTTGATTCAATTTTACCATAATGCGTTTATGCTTGTCTGGAATTAGAAAAATGGTAAATTATAAGATATACTGAGGGGGATATATTTGTAAGGCAGTCGCTCGTTTGGAGCAAATTATGATTTAGCAAAATAACCCTCTTCCAGTAAATACTTTTGAAAGGAGAATTTTGATGGACAGAAAAGTTTTCGACTTAATCGTCGCAGAAACTAATCGTCAAAATCAGGGCTTGGAGCTGATTCCGAGCGAAAATTATGTTTCTCGCCAAGTCCTAGATACAATGGGCTCGGTGTTCACAAATAAGTACTCAGAGGGTTATCCGAACTTTGACGGTTTGGATGGCGACGACGACGAAATTGTCGCAAGTACAGGAGAAGACTACCGCTACTATGGTGGTCAACAGAACGTGAATGTGGTTGAACGTTTGGCAATTGGGCGCGCAAGGCGTCTATTCCATGCCGACCACGCTAATGTGCAGCCGCACTCTGGTGCGCAGGCCAACAATGCAGTCTATAATGCGTGGTTGCAGCCGGGCGACACTGTATTGGGCATGAATCTTGGCCATGGCGGTCATTTGACGCATGGTTCGCCTGTGACTCAAAGCGCGAAAATTTACAACTTTATAGCCTATGGCACAAATCCAGAAACTGGTGATATCGACTATGATGAGTTGGAACGCTTGGCGCGCGAGCATCAGCCGAAAATCATCTTGGTCGGCTACTCAGCCTTCATGAAAGTGCCGGATTTTGATCGTGTAGCAAAAGTTGGACGTGAGGTTCCGGGCTGTTTGTTGATGGCTGATATGGCGCACGTAGCCGGCTTGATTGCTGGCGGCGTTCACCCGAACCCATTAGAGCACGGTTTCCATGTTATGACGACTACGACGCACAAAACCTTGCGCGGTCCGCGTGGCGGTTTAATCCTGAGCATGGGCCATGTTGGTAGTCCACTTCGCAAGCCTGAGCATACGCTTGAAAACATTCCGACGTTGATTGATCGTTCGGTATTCCCTGGTACGCAAGGCGGTCCGCTCGAGCATATCATTGCGGCCAAGGCAGTGGCTTTCTATGAAGCGCTACAGCCGGAATTCCGTGAATATGCGGCAAATATCGTGCACAACGCAAAGGTCTTGGCTGATGCCCTTAAAGAGCGTGGCTTCAAGCTGATTGGTGGCGGCACGGAAAACCATTTGATTTTAATCAATATGATTGAGTCTTACGGTGTCGACGGCAAGAAGTTTGAACGTGCGCTCGATCGCATTGGTTTGACCTTGAATGCAAACTCGATTCCGAACGACACGCGCAAGCCGTTTGAGCCGTCCGGTGTGCGACTTGGTACGCCAGCGATTACGACACGTGGTCTCGGCGAAACCGAAATGGTACAAATTGCGGATTGGATGCAGAAGACAGCTGAAGTTTGCGCTGGCAAGCGCGATGAAGCTGAACTCGAAAAGATGCGCGAAGAAGTGCGCAAGCTCGCATTACGCTTCCCGCTGCCGAGCGAAAAATAATTTGCTAAAAAACTCCCCGAGTCCGGGGAGTTTTTTGTATACTAAAGTCATGAGGAAGATTCAGATTAATCGAATTTATCGACACTTTAAGGGTGATTATTATTTAGTGGAAGCGGTCGCGAAATATTCCGAAGACGAAAGCGATGTAGTGGTTTATCGTAAATTATACGGCGATGGTTCGTTGTGGGTGCGTCCACTTGAAATGTTTCTAAGTGAGGTGGATCACGTAAAATATCCAAACGTTAAACAAAAATATCGTTTTGAATTACAGAAGATTGATAGCGTGGCGAAAGATTTTCAGAAATAAAAAATATCCCCGTCGGTGGGGTATTTTTTAGACTTTGGTACGGTTTTTGAGTGCCGAAGTGAGCGTGATTTGGTCGGCATATTCAAGCGAAACGCCAAGCGGTAAGCCGCGCGCAAGACGAGTAATTTTGAGATCGGGATATTTATCGCTCAGCAACTTATCGAGTAAGACCGCGGTGGACTCCCCTTCTACGGATGGGTTGGTAGCGATAATGACTTCTCTAACGTCGTCGTCGGCAATACGTTTGATTAGCTCGGCGATGTGGAGCTTATCGGCGGTGATGCCGTCCATTGGCGAGATGGCGCCGCCAAGTACATGGTAGGTGCCGGTAAAAGATTTAGTGTGTTCAATAGCGTAAATATCTAGGGGCTCTTCGACGACTAAGACTGTGGTTTTGTCGCGAGCTGGGTCGTCGTAGAGTGGCGATAATTTTTCGCTGGCATCCATGATGGCGAAAGTTTTTGGACAAGTTTTGACGCTGTCGTGCAACACTGTTAAAGCGGCGGCGATGTTATGCGAAATGCTGTGGTCTGATTTTAGCAAAAAGTAAGCATAGCGTTCGGCCGTGCGTGGGCCAACGCCAGGTAAGCGACCGAGCGCTTCTATCACGTCGTTGAGGGCTGCCGGAAGCATGAATAAGTCCTAATTACATGCCGAAGCCGCCGCCAAGCATACCCATGAGTGGTTTCATCTTGTCGGTAGCGATTTCTTGTGCTTTGGCATAACCATCGCGGAAAGCATTTTCAATCCAGCGTTCAAGTTCTGGAATATCATCAAAATCGATCTTTTCTGGATCGAGGGTAACTTTTTTAATTTTGAGTTCGCCAGTGATTTGAATCACGACTGCGCCGTCACCGGCTTCAACTTCTACGATTTCGTTCTTAAGTTCTTTCTGAAGCTTACGTGCCTGGTTGAGCATCTTCATTTGGTCCATTGCTTGACCCATCTGTGTTTTCTCCCGATTTATCTTTAGAAACTTTTTGGTATATGTATAGTCTATCAGATTTGCGGCTTTTTGGCGATGTGATGATCCTCTGTAATTCGAGACTTTCATCAGAGGCTGGCTCGCCGAGATAAGCAACGGTCAAATCATTGCGGTCTGGCAGCTCGTCCATAACCGTAATACTGTTGTATTTTTCGAGTAATTTATAAAAATCGTAGTTTTCATTATCGCTTGGGACGATGAGTACTGAGCCAGTTTCGAGATTATCTTTGATGTAGGAAATATCATTATTGAAATTGTTGGCGACGCGTGGCGTATAGCGATAGCCGTTAATGTAATGTGTGAGACCGGAGATGAGAATCATGGCAACAATGATAATGACTGGCATTGTGCCAATGAAATGCGCATATGGGTTTTCGGGGAATAAGGAATGCCACTTTTCGATAATGGATTCGATGCCGGCGGAACTCAAAACGGCGAATGGTACGATGATTGAGATAGCGATGGATTGGTTGAGGCTGGAGAAGATAATTGCGAAGATAATGAGAAGACTGACAACTGTATTGCGTGAGGTGAATAGTTTACCAACTGAAGCTAATGCGCCAATTAAAATGAGTGCGACGGTGGCAAGGCCAAAAAGCGGCGCCAGGTAGATGCTGTTATAAGCCATGCTGAATGAAAAGAATGGCGCAAAAGCAGTTGAGACGTTTTCGATGATGGTATTAATATTGAAGTTTTGGACAAACAATAGTTCGGCAATTTGCTCATGATGTAGGATACAGGAAACAACTAATGGCGCCATTAGTAATACGGCAATTGCGATATTGACGGCGAGTTGATAGGTTTTAACTTGTTTTAGTGAGAAGCGTAGATGTGGGTGAATTAAACCGGCGATTGCGATACTCAGCGCAACATAGGCCATGTGTGGCGTATATAGCGACAGTGCTACCGCAATTACAAAAGAAACTACCAATAATGGATGCATGTTTTTGTTGCCGACGATTTTTGAGCCAAGCCAGAGAATCAGCGCGAGCCAGAAGATATATGTGATTGCCGGTGTGCCATTTCCTGCTAAGAACAAGAAGGCAGTTGAGAGTGTGGTAAAAATTGAACCGATCACCGCTACGTCGGATTTGAACCAGCGGTTGAGTAGCAAAATGATAAATAAAGCCGCAAAGGTCGCAAAAATGATGGACGGCAGTTTAATGGAATAAAGTGATAGGCCAAACAGCGCGATGGATGCCTTCTGGACTAGAAGATACGGCAAGTTGATAACCTTGCCTTCAGTTATAAAGCTTGGAGTGATTTCGCTGGCCTTGACGGCGGATTCCATTTCGCCAGAAGTAAGGCCTTTCGGTGCAATAGTTGGCAAAAAGCTAAGTAAGAAAAAGAATGCGAAAGTCAGAATGGCATAGCCAATAATGAAGCGATAGCGATACAAAAAAGATTGTTTTGTGAGTTTTTTCACTGCTCTCATATTAGCATAATAGGCATATTAGCGCCAGTCGCAAACTACTCATGCTTATTGTCAAGCGACATGAAGCGGACGCGCTCCTTATCGAAGTAGAACTCGATTTTGCCAGTAGCACCGCGGCGGTGCTTGGCGAGGATTAGGTCTGCGATGTTTTGACGCTCGGTCTCTTCATCATAATAATCTTCACGATACAAGAAGAAGACAATATCAGCATCCTGCTCAATAGAACCGGATTCGCGAAGATCGGAAAGCATTGGGATTTTACTATCACGCGATTCGACGCTACGAGAAAGCTGTGACAATGCGATAACTGGAACATTCAATTCGCGGGCGATTAATTTTAGGCCGCGAGAGATTTCGGAGATTTCTTGGACGCGGTTATCCATGGCGCGGCGCGAGGAGCCGGACATAAGCTGGAGGTAGTCTACTACGATTAGGCCTAAGTCTTGTTCGTGCGCAACGCGACGGGCCTTGGTGCGCATTTCCATGATGGTCATGCCTGGCGTATCGTCAATAAAGAGTGGCTGTTGCGCCAGATCGGACATTGCTTCGGAGATTCGCGCAAAATCTTCTTCATCAAAGTTGCCAGTTTCAAGCTTGAAAGAGGCGACTCCGGAAACATCGGCCAACATACGATTTACTAACTGCTCTTTGCCCATCTCGAGTGAGAAAATCAACACGGCTTTATTGTTGATTTGCGCAACATTGCGAGCGAGGTTGAGCGCGAGTGCGGTTTTACCCATAGCAGGACGCGCAGCGAGAATAATTAAATCCGAGCGATGTAGACCGGCAGTAGCGCGGTCAAGGTCAGGATAACCAGTCTTAAGGCCAGCCAATGCGCCCTTATTTTCGCTGAGTTCTTCGAGACGATCAAAAGTGTCGGACAGTAAATCGCCAATGGAGACTAAGTCGCTGCGAATATTTTCTTGTGACACTTCAAAGAGGGATTTTTCGGCAAGACCAACAACTTCGGCGATTTCGTGATCGGTGTCGTAAGCACGTTCGTTGATTTCTGCAGCGGCAGAGATGAGGCGACGGCGTAAGGCGGCCTCATTGATGATCTCGGCATAGGCTTTAGCGTGAGCGGCGGTTGGGACGTGATTTGCGAGGCCGGTTAAATATGCGGTGCCGCCAGCCTTTTCGGTGGCTTTTTTGCGTTTAAGCTCGTCTTTAACGGTCAAAAGATCGACTGGACGACGATGTTCATAAAGCGACCACATGGCATTATAAATTTGCTGGTGGCGTTCATCGTAAAAATCTTTTGGTTTAACGATTTCAGTAATATCGGCGAGGATGCCGTCGTCGATTAAGATGGCGCCGAGCAATGATTTCTCGGCTTCGATGTCTTGTGGCGTGATGCGTTCTTTTGGATTTTTATCACTCATTGATTTCGACTTCCTCTCCTCCGCCCATTAAGTCTGCGATGGCGGCTAATTCTGAATCTTTTTCTAATGTTTCATCGGTAATTTCGAGCGTGTATTGGGCTGGAATAGCCGATGCGATAATGTTGCGTTTTTTCTCAATGTTCATCTTCTTGAATTTTTGTCGGGCATAGATTTTATAGGTATTACCCTCAATTCTGCCATCCGAACTAGCGAGCCAATTCATGATGCGGGGTGCTTGTTCGGCGACGACGGTTAGGATGTTGGCCCAGATTTCAGCTTCGGAAGCGCTGGCCTTAATGGTTGGTGCGGTTTTGGCGCTAGGTTCAGGTGCTGGGTTTTGTGCTGGTGCTGGTTCGGGTTCTGGCATTGACGCTGGTTTTATTGATGGCGCTGGCTCAGGTTTTGGTTCTGGTTTCGGCTCGACGGCCGGCGTTGGTTTGACGACGGGAGCCGGAGCGGTGGCGAGTTGAACGTGCGGAACTGGCATTGGCGCCGGTGGAGGGGTCGGTGCGGTTTGAAAATTGGTTAGAGCGAGCAGCAATTTAACGCTACCGTAGCTGGCAGTTGAGTCGATTTTTGTGAGTCGGTCGAGTAATGGCAAGAGAATTGGCTCCGGGTCGTCAACGATGGCATTGATAAGCTCACCGGCAATGAGATCTGCCTTGATGCCCTGATTTTCGAGCATGGCAATTGTATTGCGAACTTCGATGATGTTGTGGTTTTTGTAGCCAAACAGCAATTTCTGAATTGCTTCGTCTTGCGGTAAGCCAAGCGCATCGGTAATAATGTCGGCCGTAATAGTTTTGTCGCTGAGCGTAGAGACTTGTTCGAGCAACGAAAGTGAGTCGCGGAACGAACCGCCGCCACGTTTCACGACGATACGGAGGGCGTCGTCAGTGATGTCGATCTTCTCTTTTTTGCAAATATTCCTGAGATGATCGAACATAGTGCTCGGGTCGGCAAGATTGAATTGAAAAACTTGGCTGCGCGACAAAATCGTGACAGGAACTTTGTTTTTTTCGGTGGTAGCCATAATGAAGATGACATGTTCTGGTGGCTCCTCGAGAGTCTTCAATAATGCATTGAAGGCGGACTTGGACAGCATATGAACTTCGTCGATAATGTAGACCTTATATTTGCCCTTGGTTGGTGCGATGTTGGCTTTTTCGCGGAGATCGCGAATATTGTCGACGCCAGTGTTGCTGGCGGCATCGATTTCAATAATGTCGACATAATCGTCTTCGAGTTCATATTTGAAGCCGTTCACTTCATGTGCAAGGATGCGTGCAACAGAGGTTTTGCCAGTGCCGCGTGGGCCAATAAAAAGATAAGCGTGGGCAACTTTGTCCTCCTTTATGGAGCGAGCCAAGACATCGGTAATTTGTTTTTGTCCAACTACCTCTCCCAATGTCTGCGGCCGATATCTTCGATATAACGCCTTCATTTGTATCTATTGTATCATCTGTGGCGTCGAATGTGGCAGTTCATCTTTTACTGCTTGTGCTTATGTGTTATAATAATTCCTGTACTATGGCAAAGACAAAAACCAAAAAAATGACCAAAAAAGATGTACTGCGTGGTCAACGTAAGATGCGTTTTCTGTTGCTGGCATTAATTAGCATTACGGTTGCTTTGGTTTTCTTTAATTTTGTTTTAACGATTGATGGTGGCTGGGATGATATCAATCACGTTTCTCTTCTGATGGCGCCGAGCTTTGCAATGCTCGCCTTCGGTGTAGCTTTGATTGATATTAAAAAATACCATGCACCAAGTAATAGCGTAATTGCGCCGCTCGCAATGATTGGGATTTCGGCAGTTTTCTATCTGATTGTCTCAATTACTGAAGCGATAATTATTTCCGGAAAAGTTTAAAAAAGACGCCTGTGGGGCGCCTTTTTTGATTGCGAGATAGATTAGAGACTGGCTTCGACGGCGGCCCAAGTGGCATCGTCGTTGTCGGCTGGGATAATTACCGTGACCTGATCGCCAACTTTGATGCGGAAATAGGTGACGGATGCATAAAGGATCTTATATTCCTTGCCGTTAACTTCGACGAAATATTGATCGTCGTGGCTTGTAAGCGTGCCGATGACGGTTTTGCGCTCGACTGGGCCAATCTGCTTGTAGAGGAATTTGCCATTGTCGCCGATGGTGAGCTTGAGGATATCGCCCTCGACGAGTTTGGACTTCGATGCGTAGTTGGCTGGAACTGGATAATTCTTGCCATCTGGGCCGATCATAATCTGGCCATCAAAAACACCCTCGATAATTTTGCCTTCTGGACTTTCGGAAATTGTCGTAGCTGGCGCTGTAATGACGTCACCGTCGCCCAACATTGACGTTAATAATTCTTTGGCTGCTGAAAGATTAGTCTCTGCTTCCGTGAGGAGACTGCGCAGTCTTTTTATTTGTTTTTCTGGTAATTCAGACATACCTCGCATCCTGCCTGTTAATATAATTATTAATTTTATGATATAAAAAACCAGCCACTATTGTCAATGATAGAAAAAAGATTTTTTCCACAGTTAAAACAGATGTACTATGCAAATTGTTGTATTTTTTACCATTGACATTTTGAGCTAGGTTTAGTGCGATTTGAAGCGGCTAATGACGGTACGTCCGGCAATACGATCTGGCACGTAAATTAGTATGATCAACTTAAAAATTGCTAGATATACGGACATCATAATCCATGGCAATTCAGATGCACCGTTGCCGCTGCCAATTAAAATGGCTGGTGCGGTAAATATGAATGTATATAGCGTCATCTTGATATCGTATTGAATGCCGTATCGTGCGAGATATTCATAATATTTAGCCGAGATTAGCAACATTGCCATAAACTGCAAGCCGAGTGTGATAATGCCCATGAAATCAAAAAAGGACAACATACTGGCGGCGATTAAGCCAAGATAGCGAGCATAGACGCCTGGGATAATTGTGGCGATTAAAAAGTGATTACGTTGGTTTGGCAAAATATTTTTCAGTTTGCGGCCAATAGTACCGCGATATAGAATGTAGGCTGCGCCTGCCATACAGACAATAGATGCAATAATGGCGAGATTACCAAAAATATTTGGCAATGACGTAGTTTGTAAAATGATGCCAATGGCTAGAATAGCAATGCTAGCAACCTGTATAATGATTGACTGTTTGAGAGTCGCAGAAAGAATGTCGTCTTCGATGCTTTCGATGCGGGTTTGTTTTGGTAGTGGGTTGTTTTTATTCATTTGTTGGCGCCAATACTTTTCGTCGTCCGGGTCGAATTTTGGCTTAGCGTCCGGATAAAGCTTTTCGTCGGCAGCATTGGTCTGGTGTGCGTCAGAATTGCGTACTGCAGCTTTGGCGGCCTTACGCTCGAGTTTTTCTGCTTTGGCACGAGCGGCTGATTCCTTTTCGTGTTGCTCGCGTTCGGCGGCGACTTGAGCTTCTAGTTCAGGGTCGGTGTCAAATTTGATACGATGCTCTGCCGTCGTTGCGGCTCCGACTTGTCCAAGTTCGACGCGTCGCTCGATGGCTGGCGTTTCATCGTCGTCGGCATCGTGATGCATTTTTTGGCTATTTCGCATCGAGTCGGTAATATGCTCTGGAAGAGTCTCATCTTCGCGCAGCTCGGTGGCAGTTTTGTGCTCGATTTGCGATTCTGGCTGATCTTGGATGTATTTGTTGCTCATTTTAATCCCGGTAATGACGTAATTTATGAATTGATGGTACAAACAGGCAGGCGATGAGGTCGATGGCAAGACAGATAAGAGCGAGGATTATGCCAGTGGCATTGAAATAGTCTGTGAAGACGCGGATATTGCGAGTACTGATGGTGATGATGACTAGATAGAGATAGCTATTAAATAGCATTAGCAAAGCATAAGTTACGGCGAGATGTGTTGGCGGTTTGATCTCGAAGCTGCGCAAAAGCATGTAATGAATCGCGGCGCCAATGGTCCAAAAAATAACGCATAAAACGCTATGTATGGTTTGATTGCCAGAAAAGAAAGATGCGGTGATGTCGTATAGGAAATAGCGGACCGCAAATCCTGGCACTAAGCTCGCCATGACAAACGGCCAATGCATAGTTTCTGGCACGGTTTTGTCTGCGGATTTAAGGACTGGCACGATGATTAAAATGGCGCAGATTATACTGAGTAGATAGAAAATAATTTTGCAAAGTATGCTGATAGATTCCGATGTGACGATTGGAGTAAAGTTTGCGAGCCAGGCAAAGATTGCGATGCCGCCCAATGATTGCGCGGTGCTCATGATGGCGCGATATTTTTGCTGTGCGGCGATGTCGGCTTGGTCGTTGTTTGGTGCGGGTGGAATTTTAGAAGCATAAGAAACTGCGCTCAGCTGACCATCCATCGGTATGGATTTGGCGCGACTAGCTTTTGCGTCTTCCGCCTCGGCCTTGGCGCGTTGCTTTTCGTATTGTTCGCGTTCGGCGGCAACTTGAGCTTCTAGCTCGGGGTCTGTTTCGAACTTCACGTGGCCAGTGTTATTGACGAAATTGGTTTCAGCGCTTTCGGTGTGTCGCTCGATGGCTGGCGTTTCATCGTCGTCGAATTCTTGATTGTTGCGACGATATTCTTTAAGCGAACCAGGTTCGCGCTGGATGTATTGGCCAGTACTCATACTGCTTATATTTTACAACGAACTAGCCCCGCGTGTACACGCGGGGCTGTGTCCTGTATTGTTCTGCCTAGAAGACGAGGTGTCCGTCGACGATGTCGATACAGGTCTTGGTGCTTAAGAGTTTCTGCATTTCCTCCTCCCACTTTTCATGATCGTTGGTGAATAGCGAATGGTACTGAGTCTCAAAATGGCTACGCAGTGCGGTTTCTCGCTGCAGCTCGTATTCATAAATGAGGTCGGCGCAACTGCCAAGGGGCGTCATGTATGGAGCGGGCACGCAATCGGCCAGCACAACAGCATCGGCCCTGATGCAGAAGTTGCAGATCTTGTGGATCTTGCCAAACTCAATGATGACGAGCAGGCCACCGAAGTAGCCGTTGTGGCAGAAGAGTTTCTGTTCATTTCTGGTGAAGAAGATAAACTCTTCGCGATCTCCGATGTTGTGAAAACGCACGTGGTGGGCGGCTCCCGCTCTGACGCTCACTAGAGCGTAGCTGGAGGTTCCAGCGTCATGCTCTATGAACTTAGCGCTGCCGATCAGCTTCATGGCCTCTTCTTCGGTGGTAAGGATGTAGGTAGTCATGCTTCATCTCTCCTTTCGAAAGAACAATGTGGTGGTGTTGGGAACACCAATTATCTGTATTATTATAGCAAATTTTTGCCATTTTGTCAATACTGCTAACGCTTTCGGTGGGATATTTTAAGATAAAAAGCTCCCCCGTCTCGGTGAGGCGGGGGTGGCTTTTAGGCGTCAGCCTCCACGAAGGAAAGCTGGCCATCAATGATGCGAAGCTCATGGTCTCCCATCGTCATGATGAGCTTGCCGTAGTTGGCTTCAAAGGATTCGGGCATGCTGCGAAGCAGGCTGCTGTACTTGTCGACAAAGTGCTCGCGCAGGCGCGGCAGATAGGACCACTCGTTTTTCGAGATGGCATCAGGCGTTTTGCCGATTGGGAACAGACTGTTGTCGGGGCTGCCGCTTAGCACGATTGCTTCCGCCTTGATGAGGTAGGTGTTGAGATGAGGCCCGGAATAGTCGCACATAATATGTGCAAGGCCGTAGTACTGATCGTTACAGAACAGATTGATCGTGTTCGAGCTAACGAGGCAGTAGTAATCCGTGCCGTCGCTGAAAGATACGTGGATCTTGGCGCCAGGGGCGATTTCAGCGATGGCGAATTGCTTGAGTTGGGACGGAACGGAGGGCGTGCTGTCGAACAGGTTGAGAACCTGTTCATCGGTGAACTTTGCTTTCATGCTGTTCACTCTCCTTTTCAAAAGATTTCTATGTCGCGAAGACATCTTTTATATTATGCCAAGAAAAACGATATTTGTCAATGTCGCCTGTGCTTAACCACAAAAAACGACCCCGAGGGGCCGAGTTTTGTAACATTCTGGCTAAAATTTATTCTACTTAGGCGAGTTCGACGGTTGCGCCGGCTTCTTCGAGAGCTTTCTTCAAAGCTTCTGCTTCGTCCTTAGCAACTTTCTCTTTTACGTTAGCTGGAGCACCATCAACGAGGGCTTTAGCTTCACCAAGACCAAGACCAGTAGCTTCCTTGACGGCCTTGATAACGGCGATCTTCTGAGCGCCAGCGTCTTTCAAGACGACGGTAAATTCGCTCTTTTCTTCGGCAGCAGCGCCACCATCAGCGGCAGGACCGGCAGCTACAGCAACAGCGGCAGCAGCTGGCTCAATGCCATATTCATCCTTAAGGACAGTTTTAAGCTCGTTAACTTCGAGGACGGTGAGCTTAACCAATTCCTCTGCTAGTTTCTTTACATCAGCAGCCATGTTAGACTCCTTTATTTTTAAAAGTTGATAGTTTGCCACGCGGGGCGGCGAATAAAATTAATTGGTTGCTTTGTCGGCAATACCATCAAGCAAGGCGTGCAAATTGCCAGAAAGGCCATTTGTAATGTCGTTGACTGGGCTGAGGAGCATGTCCACAACTTGGCCAATGAGTTGTTCTTTGCTTGGGAGGTCGGCAAGAGCCTTGACATCGCTTTCGCTGAGGACGGAACCGTCGCCACTGAAAGCACCCTTGAGTTCAAGAGCGGCATGATCTTTGGCGAACTTGTTCAAAACCTGAGCTGGAGCAACTTCGTCGTCGCTAGAAACGGCGTAAAGAAGTTGACCTTCGAGAGCGGTGGTGTCGGTGTCTTTGTAGACAGCGATAGCGCCCATCGCTACACGAACGAGGCGGTTCTTGACGATCTTAATTTTGACGTTGTTTTCGCGAGCAGCTTTGCGAAGTTCTTGCATTTCCGCGACCGTGAGGCCTTGGTATTTTGCAAAAACGGTCATCTTAGCGTCGCTGAGTAACTCGTTTAAGTCGGCAACCAATTGTTGTTTCTTATCTTTGCTAATTGCCATAGATAGGAATCTCCTTTTGGTGTTAAATAGCCAGAATGTTAAAATCTAGGCTCGATTGAGCTAGAAAACGTCACCAATTTACAAGAAATTATTTCCTCGGCGGCATGATTAAGTGTGTATTACACCGCCGCTGTCTTTGGTAACTGCGGATATTATACGCTATTTACTGCGGTTTTTCAAGAGGAAATGCTAAAATGAAAGCATGATTAAGATTATCGCCGGTGGTAAAAAGAATAAAGATTGGTTAGCGTCGGCCTGTGCGGAATACGAGAAGCGCCTGCGCAAACCATATGATTTGGATTGGCAGTTTGTTGAGGAAACCGAGCTAGACGATAAGGTTTTGGCGCTCGACAAAGATAATTTTGTGATTTTGCTAGATGAGCGCGGACAGATTTTGAGTTCGCCAGAATTGGCACAAAAAATCGACCAGAATTTGGTCGCTGGGAAGAATATCGTGTTTGTGCTAGGCGGTGCGTTTGGGCATTTTTCGCCAGAAATGCAGCTGCGGGCGGATTTGATTTGGAGCTTTTCGAAATTGGTGTTTCCGCATCAGATTTGCCGTTTGATTTTGACGGAACAGATTTACCGGGCGCAAGAGATTAATCTTGGCCATCCGTACCATCACGCCTAAAATCAATCGAGCCGCCCGATGAGGGGCGGCTCGTAGTATGTGAGTTGGATGTTACAAGTTAGCTGAACAGGAGTTCGCTGAGTTGCTGAATTCCGTTGGTGACGGGTTGAGTCTTGAGAGGACAAGGCTCAATTTCGCGCAGGAGGCTTTCGCCGCAGGCACGGATGCCATCAGCGCCACTCTGTTGGGCGGCTTGCTTGGCGTCGCGCAAGGCGAAAATGGCGTTTCTGGTGAGATAGGGTTTGATCTCGTCCAGAGCGGCCACTAAATGCGCAAAGCACTCTTCGATTTCCTGGTTCTTTTGCATACGATATTTGTATGCGACGCATGCCATGTTAACCATCTTTCTACACTCCTTTTTGAGGTACGGCCACGTTCCACGTGGCATGGATAGGAACCGGCAACAATAAGTTGCACCTTTTAATTATAGCATAGATTGACGTAAAAGTCAATAAGGGGGCCTAGGGCTTTATGATAATGAGTGGGTTGGCAAGTTGTGGCAGGCGTTCTTCGCGCAGTTCCCAACTTTGCTCTGGCGCGTCGGAAATGTCGGTTAGCTCTAGCTCGTGGCCGTTGGCAGATAAGGCCGTGAGGCGGCGCGGATGAATAAATCGAAGTTGCCCAGCCGTGCTTTCTTGGACGATCCAGTTTTCTTGTTCGCCGGTGAGTGGATTTACAATATTGTAGCTACTGTCAAAACGCTTAGTGATTTGGTAGCTGGTTGTAAACAAGGCATTGCGGGCGACGAGCTTGTTGCCTTGATAGATAAGATTTGGATTGCTGGCGGAGACGATTTGGTAATATGCTCTGCCATTAGTCCGGATAGCGGTCTTCATGCGATAGAATAAGTTGAAGGTTTGCGCTTCATTATAGCGATATTCTTGGAGAATGAGCTTGTCGCCTTCAGCGGTCAGGAAAAGACCGCTGTTTTTGTTGATGATATAGTTTTGGCTGTTTTCGTGATGGCTAATGTACCAGTGCTGCGCATCGATATTGAGCGAGCGCGAAAAACTAACATTGCTGCCAACTTCGTGTGGTGATTCGGCGGATAAGGCGTAGCCGGTGTTAACGGCGATGATCTTGTAGCTACCATCGTTCTGAGGTTGAAGATAATAATCGTCAGTGAAGATGCCTTGGTTGAGCGCGACGCTGTAGGAGCCGATGCGATAAGTGCCACTGACGGCCGTGCTGTTGACGCCATAAATAATATCGAGATAGTCGAGTCGGTTGCGGCTCCAGTCGCGAATGTAGCCGACGGAGGCGTCGTATGGATTGCGGTCCCACATTCTGTTATCGATAGTGGCGCTGGCACGTAAATAGTTGCCATTATCGGTGATAAAACTATCGATTTCATCATAATATGGTTGGATTTTGTTCTGGAAGGTTTGCTTGACGAGATTGCGAAATTCTTGATGGTCCATGAGGCGAAGGAAGATTTCGGAATCATAATAACTATCTTCTTGGGCTCGGCGCATGATGGTTTGTGACCAGCTACGATATGGGGAACGCTGTGGAGCATCCGCGTTGGTGCGCCAGCGGAAGTTGGAATAGGCAAAGTCGAAATCCCAGATTGGGCCGGCATGAATCAGATCATCGGGGCCATCTTTATAGAAATAAAAACTGGTAGAAATGCCGTCGACGTTGGCGGAGTATTCAAAAGTTAGGAAATAATCGACGAACGACTGAACATCAATTTCCTTCTTAATGGCGTCATAGTCGTTGGCATAGAGCGCGCGCTCAAAACGATTGTAGGCTTGGCGAAAATCTTCCAGCGCGGCGTGCTGAACTTGTTCGGAATCTGAGACGGTGTCTTTGGCGAGAAAGGTGTGGTTACCAATGTCACTGATGACGTATTCTTCGTCTGGCTCATGGATGTTGTCCATCTCAATGAGGATGCCATATTCGTTTTTAAGATTGACGGTAGACTTGCCGATTTCGGTTTTGTGGCACAGATAATAAACGCCATAATATTGGCCGTCGATATATAAGTCGATGAATTGGCCGCGGTTGGTATATGGCATATCGAGTAGGCTGGCGATATGAAAAGTCAGGGCGTTGCGTAAATGCGAATCGTCGAAGTAGTCGGCAAGAAGCACCCATTTTTTACTGGCGCCCATGTCGAACATTTCAGTCTTTTGGTTGAATTTGATTTGGAAAGGCTTCTTTGGGGCGCCCCAAGTCGAGTTGCCGCGGCCTTTTACTTCGACGTTGTCAAAGCTAAAAGATTGCCCGGTCGTATCAATAATATCGACGTGATTGTCGGGATATTTGGTGTCCTTAGTGCCGGCAGCAATAATCTCGTAGCTGGTGTTGTTGAGTGTGATATAGAGGGTCGGCAATCCGTTGTTGGCGGAGGCGGTGCTTGCACAAAATAGCCAGCCCACGATAACGCAAATAGCGAATAAAACCCTCTTCATTACTCTTCCTGCGGATATTTAGGCGACGTTTTTGGTGTTGCGGAATTGGAAGACCGCGCCAACAATGGCAAGAACAACTAGGATTGGCATGTATGCCACGGCTGGAATAGCGGCAATAGCGCTGAGTAAGCCAGCGGCGATGCCTTGGGCGCCAATAACGGCGGTAATGATAATAATGGCCGGTTTCATCATCGAGACGGCAATCATGCCGGCGACAACGCCGAGGATGCTGGCGACGCCAAGTAGTGGCCAGCTGAAGCCGAATTGATGAATCGCGATCGCGACTACGGCGATAAACGCCAAAGTAGTGACGCAGAGACGTTCAATGCTGAGACCCATGAGTGACAGTAATAGGCCGACTGCGAGTGGTAGAACTGTAATCCAAAGATCTGGATTTTCGAGTTGCGGCATTAAGTTATGGACGAGGCCTGGAGCCACATAGGCAGCTAAGGTGTAGCCAATTAAGAACCAAGCGATTGCGAAGGCGATTTTCTTTAAGCGATAGCCAAAGAAGCAAAGTATGATGCCTAATATGATGCCTAATATTAGTTCGAGCGTGAATGTCATATATATTTCTCCTTGCTTCTATTGTAGCAATTATTGGAGGATTACGATGCCAATAATGGCGAGAATTGTGGCAATGAAATGAGCGCGAATGATGTGCTTGTTGAGTTTTTCGCGACCGAACTTTGGCCAGAGTCGTGTCAAAATAATGCCCATTACGAATGTCATGATTAATTGAGCGGAGTTGGTCGTGACGGAGACGATGGCGGCAGTGCCGATAATCAGCGCATAACGATATAAGAAATCTGTAGCTGTGCAGATTAATAGGTTGAAGATGAATAATATAGGAAATTTGTAGCCATTGCGTTTGGCGACGTTAGCGAAGCGTTTGTGCCAGCGGCGTTGAGTGAGCGAGATGAGTGCACTGGCGACGCCCTGCCCGACTAAGAAATAAAAGAAGAGACTAACAAAGTCGAAACCTTCTTCGCCGTGGGTAAATAGCAAATCGGAAAAGGCGTAAATGATGACTGATGCAATAATCCAGAAAGCAGAAACGAGTTTTAGTTTGCCGCCGCGACGACCATAGCGACGCTCGGTCAAATAAATAATAAATGGTGCAGCAAGAATGAAGATGAAAGCTAGAATTTGAGTTGGTTCGATGGTTTCGCCGAAGATAAGGTAATCTGCGAGTAGATAGAATATCGGTGAGAGTTGGAATAGTATTGTCATGCCGGTGGATTCTTCGCCGCGCAAACCAAGATAATATGGAATGTCGGCCAAGGCCAGTAAAACGCCGGAGATTGTGCAAAGTAGCATGGCGACTGGCGATACATCAAAGACGCCATGATAGGTAACTAGGATAATAGCGATGACGAGACAAGCTGGACCATCAATGATTTTGAGTGCTTGCGGTACTCTGCCCTTGAAAAATTCGTCGGTCAAATAGTTATCCAAAAAACTACTGAGCGCATATAGAAAAGCTGTAATTAACGCAATGACAAGCCACAGCATACTACTGTAATATTATAACCCCGCTTACGCATAAAATAACGGCCAGCAAATGAGCGATAATGACGTGACGATTGAGTTTTTCGCGACCGAACTTTGGCCAAATTGCGCTAAGAATAATGCCGAGCACAAAAGTTAGTATGAGTTGCGATGCGTTGGCGACGACGGATGCTAAAGCGGCAACGCCAGCGATTAATGACATGCGACTGGCGGCCTCAGCGACAACGGTCAAAACTTGATTGACTGTGATTAAAGAAAGAAACTGGGCGCGTTTACGTCGAAGGATAAATTTGATGCGTTGTTGCCAGGACTTGTTGGTGGCAAATAGGAAGATATCCATAAAACCACGACCAATTAAGAGATAGAAGAAGACGGTTGTAAACGGCAATTCGCCACCGACCTTGGTCGAAAGGATGCCGGATGTAGCATTAAACGCGACGTAGAGTAAAAGAAACAAGGCTGAGACGACTTCTTTACGACGACTGCGCGGTCGCTTGCGTGAAAAGATAATAATGACCGGCGCAATAATAATGACAACAAAGCCGATAATTTGGCGCAGGCTAATTGGCTCTCGGAAAACCAGCCAGCCAACTAATAAATATATGACTGGTATTAATTGGTAATAAATTGTAGCACCTGTGGCTTCTTCGTTTTTGAGCCCCATAAAATATGGGATAGAAGAAATTGAAGCCAGCACGCCTGATGCGATTAGCAAAAGTGCTTGCCATGTTTCGATTGGCGCTGGTGGTGCGACAAATAACAATACGAGCGCCACGATGATATACGAGATGCCGTTAGCAATTTTCATTGATTGCGGAGTTTTCTTGCTAAAAACGACGTCAGTCAAATAGTTGTCAATAAATGAACCAAATGACCAAGCTAAGGCTGCGACTAAACTTAATATTAACCACTGCATACTATTGAATGATGATTACTCCAATTACACAGAGGATGACGGCGACTAAATGCGCGATAATGACATGTTTGTGAAGTTTTTCGCGACCGAACTTTGGCCAAATTAAGGAAAGGATGATGCCAAGCGCAAAAGTCATGATTAATTCGGCGGCATTGGTGATAACGCTTGAAATAGCAGCAATGCCAATAATGAGCGAAAGGCGACTGGCGCAATCGGCGGCGATTGATAAAGCCTGATCGACGAAGCAGGATAACAGGAGTTTTGGGCGATGACGCCTGAGTACGTTTTTGGTGCGTTGACGCCATTTTGGGTTGCAAAGATAAACCAGCACGTCCATACCGCCGCGACCAAGCAGATACCAGAAGAACATGGTCAAGTAGTCGACGTGGCCACCGATTTGGGTAGAAATAATGTTTGAACCGGCCGACAGAAAAACGTAGCCAAGGAAAAATAAAGCAGCGCGGATTTCCATATGGCGACTTTTGGCGTGGTGGCGTGAGAAAATGACCGCAAATGGCGCTGCGATAATGACTAGAAAGCCAATAACCTGCTGAAGTGAGATTTGTTCATTGAATAAAGCCCAACCACAGATTAAATAGATGACCGGAATCAGTTGAAAATAGATGATAGCGCTAGTGGATTCTTCGGTGCGTAGGCCTAAATAATACGGAATGGTTGCTAATGAATTAACAGCGCCGGCGATGAGGAATGCGACGATTTGCCACAATGCAAGTGGCTCTGGCTGAGCGATGGCGTAAATTAGCAAGGCAAAAATAATGACAAAGACGCCATTAACACCTTTCATGCTCTGCGGGGTTTTGCCTTTATATAACTCGTCCGTAATGTAGTTATCAAAAAACATTGAGATCGACCAAGCTAAAGCGGCAAAAAGACTTAATATTAGCCAAAGCATTAGCTTTATTATATCAGTCAAAATGCTAATGTTGCATGGCGAAATTATGCTACAATATTCTTATGGTAAAGAGGAATATTTTGTGAGTTTTTTCGGTGATCTGTTCAAAAAGGCCAAAACAGACGCTGTATACGAAGTGAAATCACCGAATGGTCGCGTGGTGGTGACATTTATTCTAGATCATGGCCAGATTTCTTATTTCGTCAAAAAGGACGAAAAGCTGATATTGCGACAATCAAAACTCGGCATTGCGCTAAAAGACAACTCTCCTCTTGTTGATGGTTTTAGTGTGGTGCGCGCATATTCCAAATCTTTCGATGAAACCTGGAAAGCTTATTGGGGCGAACAACACATTATTCGCAACAACTATAACGAAACAGCAGTCTATCTTGAAGAGACCGAAAAACCGAACCGTTTGTTGACTATTCGTTTCCGTGCTTATGATGACGGTATCGCTTTCCGCTATGAGATTCCGGCGCAGCCAGAAATGAAGAATATTGTGATTTCCGATGAGTTAACTGAGTTTGCCGTGGATGCCAACTCGCGCTCTTGGAGTATTCCAGCTTACCAACCGGACCGCTACGAATATTGTTATACCGAAAAACCAGTTCACCAACTGACTGATTCCGTGCATACACCGCTTACGATTGATTGTGGTAGCTGCTGGCTCTCGATTCACGAGGCTGCACTATATAACTATGGCGGTATGACATTGAAGATGAACGGTCCAGCTTTGAAGGCTGATATTACTCCGCTGTCTGACGGCATGAAGGCTTATGTTGAATTGCCATTCTCGACGCCATGGCGCACGGTGATTATGGGTCACGACGATATTGATTTGACGACTAGCCGAATGATCTTAAACTTGAACGATGCGCCGCGCGATGACTTCTCGTGGGTTGAGCCAACTAAGTTCCTTGGTATTTGGTGGGCAATGTACGTGGGCGAATGGACCTGGGCGCCAGGCGAACGCCATGGTGCAACGACTGAGCATGCCATGCAATATATCGATTCCTGCAAGAACCTTGGTATTCCGGGTCTCTTGATTGAGGGCTGGAATGATGGTTGGGAAGGCGACTGGCTCGAAAACGGCGAACACAACAAATTCATGGAGTCGACGCCAGACTTCGATATGAAGATTGTGTCAGATTATGCGCGAGCGAATGGTGTCGAGATTATTGGCCACCACGAAACAGTTGGCTTCATTGACAACTACGAAAAGCAAATGGAAGATGCCTACAAATACTACAAGAGTCTGGGCATTCGCTATATTAAGTCTGGTTATGCCGGTTCGAAGATGACGATTAATGGTCGTCGCGAATTCCATCATTCGCAGCTTGGTGTTTTGCATTATCAGAAGGCTCTCGAAATGGCGGCGAAGTACGGCATTATGCTTGATGTGCACGAGCCAATCAAGAGTACCGGTATTGAACGTACCTGGCCGAATTTAATGACACGCGAAGGTGCGCGTGGTCAGGAATATGAAGGTGGCGCATTGTCTCCATCACACGGTGTATTGTTGCCATATACGCGCTTATTGGCTGGTGGTATGGATTACACGCCGGGCATCCTGGATGTGGCGAACTTCTCAAAGCGTATGGCGACCACGATTGTGCGTCAGTTGGCTTACTATGTGACGATTTACTCTTCTATGCAGATGGTGTCGGATCGCCCACAAATGTACGAATTGAATTATCCGGATTTGTTTGAATTTATTCGTGACGTACCGCTACGCTGGGAGCGCTCGATTCCGCTGGTTGGCGAAATTGGTAAGAGCTTCGTTGTGGCACGCCAGGAATGGGATAGTCCAAACTGGTATATTGGTGGTGTAACTAACGAAGAAGGCCGTCGTGTCGAGCTATACATTGACTTCCTTGAACCAGGCGTGAACTATGTTGCAAAGATTTATCGCGACTCGGATGATGCACACTATCGTGATCATCAGTTGGGTTATGTGATTGAGGAAAAGATTGTCCGTCAAGGTGATCGGCTCGAAATCTTCATGGCGCCAGGCGGTGGCTTCGCAATCAAACTCAAGAAGCAATAAAAAAATCCCCCCTAAGAGGGGGATTTTTTAATGAATATCTATCGAGATAGTATTGCCATAACCGAAACGTGAGCGAACATCGTAATCTTTATCAAGTAATGATTTTTTGGTGTCTTGGTCGAGTACGTCACCGTCGTATTTTATACTAAAACGAATCTTGTTCTCTTCAGTGATGCTCTGCGCGATGGTGATTTTGTTGCCCCGTTTGCAATTCTTTACGGCAAGCGTGAGGGTGTCTTTTAGAAAGTCGCGTAGGAGTGGTTCTTGGCGAATTTTGAGTGATGGATTAGTTAGATCGAGATTAAGAGCGATTTTTTGCTTCTCGCAAATGCCGAGTAAGTTTTGATAGATTGGACCAATGATATTTGCGGTACTGTTCATGCTTATATTTTACACTAAACGCCGGGCGAAAACTTTTTTAATTGCGTGCGATGGCGTTTATAGCTTGGGTCATGCTCGCCAACTTCTGCCCAAAAGGCCGCAGAGTGGTCCATATGATTAATATGGGCAAGCTCGTGTAGGATAACGTAATCGCGGAGCGGTTCAGGGACTTTCATGAGGCCAATATTGAGTGAAATTGTGCCAGAGCTGGAACGGCTACCCCAACGCGTATTGGCATGCGAAAGACGGACGCCATTGTATTTGTAGCCGTATTTTTGAGCCCAAAATTCCAGGCGGTATGGTAAATATTCGCGGGCCTGTTTCATGAGTATCTTTTTCTTGGCGTCGCGAGCGCGCTGCGTGGCCGGATCATTGATGGGGAGCTTTTCGCGGATTTGTTTGCGGCTAGCATTAAGCCAACGTTTGGCAAGAAATTCTGAAGTATGGCTCGGTACGGACATCGCAAGCCGACCCGAGGTGGACACGGAAAATTTAGGATTAGTACACCACGCACTTTTGCGAATAATTACTTCGCCAAATTCTTCGTCTTGAATAATCATTATTTGTGAGCTTTGCGCTCGGAGATGCCAGAGAGAACGTTCTTGCACTGAGTTTGGAAAGTGTGTTTGCCGGAAATAACGAGTGGATGTTCGTCTTCGGACGGAGCTTCGAGTTTTTTGTATGAGGCGTCGAGTGCGGCTTTAGCTTCGGCTATTGTCTTGAATTTGTGGCGGATGCGGTGCTTGATGGCGGTAAGATCGGTTTGTACCCAAACTAGGATTGGTGAATAGCCGGCAGCGGATAGCATTTTGGTCATCTCGGCGCGTTGTTTTTCGGTATTAAGGCCACCTTCGACGACGATGGTTTGTTTGCATTTGGCGATTTCGGACACTAAAACCATGGCCATTTTGCGGCTGATTTTGTATTGGTCGTAGAGTTCGTTGATATTAAGAAAAGGAGCGTTGAAGCGCTGGCTGAATTGCTGAGCAAAGGTCGTTTTGCCACTCATCGGCGCACCGAAAACAAGGATTGCGTAAGGTTTAGACTTCCCATTCATGATTAAAGTTTACCTTATGGTAGTATTTTTTGCAATTTTACGAACAGATTTACTCTCTGGTTGAGTGGAACTATTTGTCATGAGGACTTGTGATGGGTAATAAAAGACCCAAACGAAGAATGCAACGAGCGGCAATAGTTGAGGTGAAATGAGGCCGTCGAGCATCAAATGGCGAAGTGCGACGCAGGCATCGCAACAGATAAAAGCGACAAAGGCATAGAAAGCGCAACGCGCTTTGAAATCGTGATTATGCTTGCGGTAATTGCGGCGCGAAATATATAGATTACTGCATAGCAGAAATGCATAGATGGTAGTGATGGCGTAAATTGGTAACAAATAGCCCTGATAGACGGCAAAGAGGAAGATTAGGATGACGGCGATGCTATATAGTGCAATGATTTTTGGACGAGTGTGGGTGAGCCGGATAATATGGCAAAGTTGGGCGAGGCAAAAGATAAACACGCCCAAAACCTCGAAATCCGTCCAGACTAAGATAGTATCGGCAACAAAAGTAAAAAAGATAGCAGCGGTTAGTAGATAATCTTTGCGATATTTTTGGCGAGCGTAGACGAGGCATAGGAAGATGCCGATATATTTGAGTAAAGCTGAGCCAGCAAAATGCGGCATCATAATATCGAACAAAATGAAACTGACATAAATTCCGAGCCAGACCACTAGCCAGTGCCAGTCGACAAAAGACAGACGCTTGAAATCAAGCCACCAAATTTTAAGATCGTTCCACCAGACTTTGAGCATATTCTAAATGGCAGTGTAGCCACCATCGACTGGCAGAATGGCACCAGTGACATAGCTGGCTTCTTCGCTGGAGAGGAAGATGATGGCAGGATTAAGCTCGCCCTCTTGGCCATAGCGCCCCATCGGGACCATGGTCTTGGCGAAGTTTTGGAAATCTTCGGTATCGAGAGTTTCTTTGGTGAGTTCGGTTTCGAAATAGCCTGGGCAGATACAGTTACAAGTGATGCCATATGGTGCGAGTTCGGCGGCAGTGGCGCGCGTGAAGTTGACGACGGCGCCTTTGGAGGCGTGATAGGCGATGGTTGGGATTTTGGTGTTGCCAACAAGGCCGTACATGGATGCAATGTTGATGATGCGGCCGTAGCCACGCTCTTTCATGAGTGAGGCGAAGGCACGCGTCATCTTGAAGACGGAAGTTTCGTCGGTGGCGATGGTAAAATCCCATTCGTCGTCGGTCATATCGATGACGCCGGCGTTTTTGGCGGCACCAGCGCAGTTGACGAGAATATCGACACGGCCGAAATGGTTTTTGGCCTGCTCGGCGGCTTGGCGGATTTGTTCCGTATCAGTAACGTCGCACTGAATTGGGAGAACCTGCACGCCATGGGTTTCTTCGATGCTCTGCTTTAGCGCTTCGAGACGCTCCATGCGACGGGCCAAAATAACAAGGTTGGCGCCCTGCTTGGCAAGTGCGCGGGCAATTTGGCGACCAAGTCCACTGGAGGCACCGGTCACAACTGCAATCCTATTTTCTAAATCAAACATAATACCTCCGTTTCTCTTTAATATTATTTTAGCATATTTTAAGGGGGCTTTTTGGTTCGCGCTTATGGTATAATTTGATATAGAAAAGGTCAAATGTTTAGAGGTAATCAAAGAGGGATTTATCTTTTGGGAGCTGCCCTACTCTGCGCTCTGGTATTTTGTGTTTCTCCTACTTTTGCCGAAGAAATTGCCGCCGAGAACGGGCCATTAGCCGAGATGACTGGCGTTAATCAATGGTATCTTGATACTTATAACTTTAAAGAAAACGATTTTCCGGCCGTGATGGCGCAGTTTATGGCCGAGAATCATCTGAGTGAACGAAATTTCTCAATGAGCTATGAAACCTCGGATGGCAGTTTGCGCTACGATTTTGCCGAGAATGAATTTCGGGTCGCAGCTAGTACCTACAAGTTGCCGTTAAATATGTATTATTATGACCTGGAACGAAACGGTGAGATTTCGTCGACGGCAAATATTCGTGGTTATGCGTTGGATTACGCACATCGCCAAAGTATTGTCTATTCGAACAACGATGTGTCAGATGCGATGTTTTTGAATCTCGGCTCATTTAGGCATTATCGTGAATTGATGGCGCAATATTACGATCAGGAGTATCCGGAGATTTTCTACAAAAAGAATCGAATCAATTCTGCCTATATGGTGGCGATTCTGAAGCGTATATACGAGAATAGCGCCAATTATACGGAGCTAATCGGCTATATGAAGGAAGCAAATCCGGGCCAATATTTTAAGGCGAATGAAGAGCCATATGAGGTGGCGCATAAATATGGTTCGTATGAAGGCGCCGTAAATGACGTTGGAATTATTTACACTGAGACGCCATTTTATTTGGCGGCCTATACGCAAGGCGTGGCGAATGCTGGTGCGCTGCTTGGCAGATTGGCGGCGCTGACAACAGAATATATGAATTATCATATATGGATGCAAAAAGAAGCTGCCGCGCAAGAAGCGTTGGCGGCGGAAAAGGCCGAAGCGGCGCGCCTTGCGGCCGAGGAAGAACGCAAAGTGATTGTGGCGGCGCAAGTTGCCAAGCATGACGCCGAGATGAAAAATATCTATATTCGCTACGCGATTTGTTTGATGATTGTTCTACTTTGGCTGGTAGCTCTGCTTGTGGCGCTGGGTGTTTATCTATTTAAGCGACACGACAAAAAGAGCTTTATGAAATACATGAAGTATTACTCTGTACCGATGCAGAATTAAGGCAGTTAAAGAACCGCCCTCTGGCTAGCGTTCGAAGATGATGGTTCGTTCGAGCTTTATATTGAAATAATCGCCTTGGTGGGCAACATTGCAGATTTCTTCGTCGTCTTTGAACGCGGAGAAGCTATCGCGGCTATTCGTAAACTTATACTCTGGGTAATCCTTGAGGCTGACGACCTTGGCGTTGGCTGGGAGATTGTGTTCGAAATAATAACCGCCAAAATCGGCACCATAATCGAACTGAGTGCAACCGTGATTATTAATGGCAAAGGCAAAATTATCGCCGTCACCAAGACCGCCGTTCCCGGCCGAGTAATAAAAGACGAGAATGTCGGCGGTATTAATGGCGATAAAATTCGACGCTAAGGCAAATGACATAATAATTGCCGGTAGGACTGCAAGGACAACACTGGTAATTTTGATGGCAATGGGATTTTTGGTGAGTTTTTTGCCGTGTTGCTTTTTGTATGAACTGATGCCGATGGCGATAATATAAATGATTGCGGCGACAACATTCGCGGCGAGGACGAAAAGGATCTCGAGGCCGATGGACAGATGGAGATTGTTGACGAGTATGAAAAGAAGTGGAATATAGGCTAGATAGATGCCGCTCACTATAGCGATTATTTTGGCGACGGTTTTATCTTTATTGACGATGGATGTGATAAGTGCGACGAAAGCGGCAATGAAGCCGAAAGTCGTGATGAGAAAATAAGCGTTTTTGATAAGCATAACTAATATTATCTTACGATAGTTTCTGGTTCTCGTCCAACCATGCAAACCAAAAAAATAAACACCTTGCGGTGTGAAAAAACCGCCCTCTGGCGGCGTCTTGTGCGCGCAACTGGGCGGTTTGTCATCGGCTTTCTGTCGATGTAATGTACGTTAATGTTGCGCGTCACAATTTTTGATTCGGTGATTCTCGGTGTGATGTAGTGATGATTGAAGAATGC
>CAMNBP010000004.1 GCA_946532885.1 uncultured Candidatus Saccharibacteria bacterium | reverse complement strand
GCCAATCAATATAAGGGTCTTTGCCGAGCAGCATCGTAATGGTCGAAGCAAGATTAGCAAGGCCGAAATCACCGTCGGCCAGTTTGTAGTTATCCTTATTCGAAGTATCATCAACAAAGATACATGGCACGCGGTTAGTCGTATGAGAAGTCTTTGGCGTACCGGCAGCATCGGCCAACTCTTCGGCATTGCCGTGATCGGCAGTGATAATTGTGATACCACCCGCTTTCTCAACCGCCTCGACAATTCGCTTAATTGATAGGTCAATCGACTCCATTGCAACAATCGTCGGCTCCATTTCGGCAAAGTGCCCCACCATGTCACCGCCTGGATAGTTGACGCGCAGGAATTGATATTTGCCACTCTCGATTGCGGCAATTAATTTGTCGGTAATTTCTGCACACTTCATCCATGGGCGCGTATTGAATGGCTCGGTATATGACGGAACTTCTTCCTCGACCTCACCAGCTGGAATATCATAACTATTGCCATTGAAATAATAAGTTATGTGGCCAAATTTTACTGTCTCAGAGATAGCGTATTGTTTAATGCCGCAATCTGCAAGATGTTTGGTTAGAGTATGTTTGAATACTGGCGTCGGAACAAGGGTATGCTCTGGAATATGCTTATCTTCGTCGTATTCGTTCATGCCGGCAAAATAGATATCTGGACGATAGCCACGGTCAAAATATGGAAAATCATTAAAGGTGAAAGCCTTTGCCATCTCGATGGCGCGATCGGCGCGGAAATCAATATAAATACAGGCGTCACCGTCGTGCATTTTGCCGATTGGTTCACCGTTGTCGGCTATAACAAAAGCTGGCATATATTGATCTTGTAAACCGGAGTTTTCAGAGCGATAAGTCAAGATAGCTTCTGTAGCGGTCTTAAACTGACGCCCTTCACCATGTACATGGGTATCCCAGCCGGCTTTCACCATCGGCCAGTCATTTTCGTAGCGGTCGGCAGTAATCACCATACGGCCACCACCGGAAGCTATGCGATAATCTGGATCGCCGAGACCGTGAATGAAATCTTCGAGACGCTGAATGTATTTTGGTTCACTTTGCGGTGGAACATCGCGGCCATCTATTAGAGCATGAATGCGAGCATGTTCTATACCGTCGCGTTGTGCTTGAGCAAGCATACGTTCAAGATGAGCAATATGAGAATGGACGTTGCCATCGCTGAAAATACCCATGAAATGCAAAGTGCCATGATTCCCAGTGAGACGAGTCACAATATCATGCCAGACCTGGCCCTCAAAAATCTTGCCGGAATTAACCGCTTCTTCGACAGCCGCGCTACGTTGCAAGACAATTTCACCAGCGCCCATAGCATTGTGGCCGACCTCACTATTACCCATGTCGTCTTTTGGCACACCAACATATTCGCCAGCCGCGCCGAGCTTTGCGCAAGGATAATCGCGCATCAGACGATTTAGGGTTTCCAGGTGCGCTTTTTTGACGGCGTTATATTTTTCATCATCAGACAGGCCTACTCCGTCCATTACGACGAGAACTACAGGGCCACGAAAATTAATCTTGCTCATGCTTTTATTTTAGCATGAAGATTTATAGAATGGTGCCACCCCATTCGACGAGCGTGAAGCCCTCGCGAGTTGGGGTTGCTGGTAAAGATTGGGTTTTTACTTTAATTGGCGCAGTAAGTGCTTTCCATTCCATATTGATACGTATGGTAGTTTTTGGAGCTGGAGAAACATCTAATGGCATGTTTTCTGATGCTTCTTCGCCGGTCGCGAAGTAAATATAGTTATAGGCATTGTTTTGCATTTGCGGTAACCAATAAATAATAAATTCTTCAGCCTCGCGGTCGTTTAGGCCAAGTTCCGCTAGCTTCGCCTCGAGGAAGCTTGCAGTATCTGAACCTTTGACGACGAACCCAGTATCATGCATGCCATGAGTTGTGGTGTTTTCTGCTTCATAATATAGAGAGTACAGTCCGCGACCGGTATCAAGGTCCGTTAAATTGCCGTTAGGCTGAGCATTGACGCGCCAGCCATCAATATATGTCGGATAACTAACTAAGAGTTTTTCTTTGGCGCCAAGTTTAACCGAGACATCCGTGGCTTTTGTTGGATAAAGATAAATGACCGGTTTATATGCGACGTCTGGTTCACAGCGATATTCATTAACTGTCTCATATGTGAGCTTTACTTTTTGCGTGCTACCCTTCTGAACCGGAATCGCGTAATAGTGATATTCTGGCGCGCAAGGTCCGCAAGAGCCAAACATTTCAGCGTTAACGTGCGCTACGCCGTTGTCTATAGTTACGAGACCAACAGTTTCAACTGAACCGCCACAGTCAGATTGAACCACCGCTACGACAATATAATCATGCTCGAGAAAATCTTCTTCCGAAAACATGGCGGATTCATAGCCACGTTTTTTCGAAACGTAATCATTGAGATCATTATAATTATCGAATATCTCATAAGATTCATTGGATGCCGAATAGCCGTCTTCGCTCCAAATTAGTTTACCTTCCGCTATGTATTCGGTTGGCCCTACTGGTGGTTCATTATTGGAGATTTCATATTCCGCGCCATCAAGGTTAACTTTTTTAATCTTATCAAAGGAGCCTTTTTTGCCCTCCATCAGAATAAACTGTGTCTCAGTCGTACAATAATAGCTGCCAAATATGCTCTGTCCAAAAGTAAACTTGATTTCCGCAGCGCCATCATCGCTGATAGAGGTTAAGCGAACATCCGAAATACTAGCCAAAGCAGAATCACAGTCATGACTAAAAGGCACTAAAAGATAATCATTCGAGAAGCGAAGGTTGTAATCGTGAACCGTATAGTCAACATCGTAGAAATAATCAGAAGCATCACTTCGGTCGCGAATCACGACAAATGATGCACCCTGAAGAGCATCCTCACTAACACTAGCTTCCCCAAGATAGATCCATCGCTTCGCAAAACTACTACTGTTCAATATGAAGAACAGCGCTAAAACAACAACTATGATAAGCCCCAATACGACCGCTATAATATAACCAACTTTATTCGGCTTCTGAGAGGGCGCCGGTTCTTTAATCTTTGCCTCGCCTTTTACATTAGGCATAAAAATTCCTCCACGATAGATTGTCTATTTCTATTTTAGCACTATTCAGCTTATTTTTATTTTGACGATCACCCCTGTTAATATTGACTTTTTGTGCTTTTTGTGATATAATGGAGTTATGCGCGTAATGTATCGGAAGGATTTGGAACAGGCTAAAGACACCCTGAACAAGGGTGGCATTTTGGGCGTCCCGACCGAAACCGTGTATGGACTCGCCGTTAAATCCGATAATTCTGAAGCAATACGTAAATTACTTACTCTGAAAGAGCGCCCAGTTGGCAGCGGCAAAGTGTTAACCATGATGCTTGCCGATGTAAACGATATTGAACGATATGCGCTGGTCGATTACGAACAGATCTCAATGGCGCGCCATTACTTTCCTGGCGAGTTGACAATCATCTTACCAAAGCGTCGCTCGTTCAAGCACCCATATTTTGATAGTTTTTCGACAATCGGCATTCGCATTCCGGCTCACGATTATATGCTTCAACTATTAAAAGAGACTGGTCCGCTGCTCGTGACTAGCGCTAATCCACGCGGCGAGCGTCCATGTCGCACGCACAAAGAGCTTAAAGAGCGCATGCCGAGCATCGATGCAGTCGTTCAGGGCAAATCTGGCGGGAATCTTCCTTCCACGATTGTCGATTGGACAGACAAAAAACCGCGCGTGATTCGTCAGGGCGGCCTCTTGATCGTGCGCTACGTCTAAGCCTATTTCTTTGGTAGCTCTACGATATTTTCTTGTACATAAAATTGATTAGCTGGGCTTGTGCCGTATTTAGCACGCGGACAGGTCTGCAGAATGTTACTGATCGCCTCGTCTACTTCCGCCCTATCTTCAAGGTCGTAATAATAATCTTGATGTGTGCCCCATTTATCTACCAGAACAACATCGAGATAGTCTTTCTTTCCTTTTTGAATATGTGCGTCGTAAACCATCAGCACGTCTTCAAGCCTTCGTAGCGAGGTATAAACTCCCGGAGCATAAATACAGCTCTCAGTGATAATCATTTTTGCGTCTTCAAAAATCGCTGCCTGATTAATTGCCTCGTTGACCATTTTAGCCGCCTCGCTAGGCTGGCCATATTTGCGGAAGAAGATATCTTTTTGCGGAAATAGAACAAAATACAGCTCAACAAAAGCGCCAGATCCAAAGACCAAGAGAATCAAAGACAGAGCTATCACTATTTCGAGAATATGCGTATTTTTACTAGAGACTAGACCGGCAATAAAGATAGTCATAAAGAAAACTACGACCAGCGACATGGCAATAGTCGGAGCGAGATGCTTCTTGCGGATTTGATTCAGGATGTCTTTTTCGCTAACCATACTGCTTATATTTTATCAGTTTTACACCAAAATACGACCGATATCTTTGATTGCTTTCTGCTTTGGGAAAGGCACAAGAAAACCGGATTTCTCCGGTTTTCTTCGCTGTTACGCGCCCACCCTGGGGCACATTGGTTTGTTTTAATCCGCTGTTTATTTTTGTTTTCAGTCTCCACACTTTCCACATTTTCAGTGGAACCCCGTGAAGCGTACCAGCTAATTAAATTTAACCAAATATAAGCGTAAGCGTCAAGTAAAAATACGTTGTATTTTTTACTATTAGCACTTGGTTTCGGCGTCGTCTGTGCTTTCAGACTTACAGTCTGGCTCAACAGGCTCTTCGGTAACGATAGGGACCTTCATGCCGGAAGTATTACCATTGCTAGACTTGAGCGACTCGATATATGCAGCTGGAACAGAATCTTCCTCGAGGTTTTTGTTTGAGATGATGTAGTACTTAATCGTTAATGCGTAACTTGCATCAGCAACGTTATCGTTCGTAGCGGAGACGCCTTCTAGATCAAGAACTTTGATTTTATTTAAATCATCCACAGATAAGCTTGAAAGATAAACAAATGCAATACCATCTTTATCATTGGCGATATTGTCGATTAGGCTTGCCATATCCGTAGCAGCTTCGTTGAATTTTACACTATCTCTTTCCTCGGTGATTTTCCGATTCATATCGTAAACAATATATTCATCTGGCGCCTGATAATGATGGATTGGGCGTGGACTAAGCTCCGTCTCTTCCGAAGAAGCATCTACGGCAATTTCGTTCCAATCGGTAACTTGGCGCGTAGTGATTTTTGCAATATCCTCAAAGCTGAGATTGTCGAGATAGAAATCCGGGCTAGCAATTGCAACGATTGCATCGTTCAAGAATGGAGTGACTTTTACGTTATAACTGGACGGATCGGTCGATTCGAGCGTATAGTCCTCACTAATAACCAAGTCATTCTTTTTGTTATTTAATGCCTCAGAGGCCTCTCTGTAATCGATATCGTTAACAGTGATGTTTTCAAAGTTAGTAATCGAGTTAGCGACTTCGGAATAGGCGTTCTTTAGGCGGCTGTCGACGGCAACTTTGACTTCTTCAGTATAGACAATCACAGCTTGTGGAATATCTTTTTGCGGCTTCGGTTGGCTCGTATAAAGCAAAACACCAGCAATACCAGCTACAGCTATAATCGCGACAATAATCAAAGTCACTACAAGCGGGAGGCGCTTCTTGCGTTCCATGCTCTTGCCGTCGTCAATCAAAGTTTCGTTCACCAATGGCTTTAGTTCGTCTAGTTTCGCCATCTCTTCTTGATGTTTCTTCTCGGCGATTTCTTCTTCGCTCGGCCCAGTGGTTGGCGCTGCAATATTTGGACTGTTCATGATATTGCGCTCTTCCATTGAAAGCACAGATTCGTCTGGTTGAGCTTCCTCGGAAGCTGGTGATTCTGGGGCGGACTCAAGCGGAGTCGCGTCGCCAAGCTGAACACCTTGTGTTTCTTCTGGTGTTGCGGTAGCCTTGTCGCTTACTGGTTCGTTTGGTTCCATCTTTAGCCTTTCTCCGTTATCTAGTCATAAAAATATCTGTTATTACTAGTATAACACCAAAAGGCTAATGTTTTAATCCTCAAAGTCGTCCGATTCGGATTCTTCGTCCGTATCGTTCAGCATAATTACAGTATTGCGCTCGCCTTTCTGATAGCGATCGTGATGTGGGCGGCGTTTTTGTTCTGTTTGTTCGAGCGTAATAACCGGCAGCTCTTCCTCTTCTGGCTCGTCGGAAATCGCCTCGGCTTTTGCTTGGTCAATTTCATGCTTAAGGGCGCGGAGAACTTCAGTTAAGCCCTGGTGAGCTATGCTAGAAATTGCCAAGATATTCGCATTGGCGTTTTGGGCCAGAATTGCTTCGCGTTGCATCTTGATTATATCTTCATCAACGCCTTCAGTCTTCGTCAAGACGACAACTTCTGGGCGAGTAGATAATTCGGTTGAATAATTCTCGAGTTCCTTCCGAATGTCGGCATAAGCTTTGCCGGCATCATCACTATAAACATCAATGAGATGCAAAAGCACCTTTGTGCGCTCGACGTGGCGCAAGAATTGATCGCCCAAGCCTTTACCTTCTGATGCGCCTTCGATGAGTCCTGGGATATCAGCAATCAACATACTACTGCCATCGATTTGAGCAACTCCTAGATTTGGCGTAATTGTCGTGAATGGATAATCGGCGATTTCAGGACGTGCATTGCTGACAACCGACAAGAAAGTCGATTTGCCAGCATTCGGAAAACCAACTAAGCCCACGTCGGCAATCAATTTCAATTCGAGCTCAGCCTCATATTCTTCGCCAGGATTGCCTAATTCGGCAATTTTTGGGACTTGGCGGGTCGAAGAACGGAAATGCCAGTTACCATAGCCACCATCACCACCGTGCGCCACGATAGCACGCTCCTCATCGTGAGTTAAGTCTGCTACGATTTCACCATCGCGCTTCACGACGGTGCCAACTGGAACTTCAACAATTAAATCCTTACCAGATTTGCCGGAACTCTTCTGACCAGAGCCAGCCTTGCCATCTTCGGCGATTAGTTTTGGCTGGAAACGAAAATCGATCAACGTATCACAGTCTTTACTGGCCACAAAAACCACGTCACCGCCTTTACCACCATCACCACCATCTGGGCCACCCTTTGGGATGTAGATTTCGTGGCGGAATGATACGGCGCCGTTTCCACCTTTTCCGGCCTTAATAAAAACTTTAGCTGTATCGACAAACATATCTTGCATATAATAACATAATTATCAATAAATATCAAAAAGCCACCCGTTTCCGAGTGGCGTTCTTGAATCCTATTTGTGTCCGTAAATGTAGTTATAGCGAAGTGCGTCGTTCCAGTCGAGCGTTGATTGATAGACGTGATTGAACTTACCGTTCGGACCAGCGTAATTCATTTCTTGAATCGTGATGCTAACACCATAATTGACGCCAACCACAACACCAACGTGACCGTAATAGCCAGAGGTCGACTGAATAACCGCACCATAGGCTGGCGTACGACCAGTATAGAAGCTACCACTAAGCGTAGAAATCCAGTTACGAGCATTACCAATAGCGCCAGTTGGGAGCCAATATTCACTGCCCATATTATTGCGGCGCCAGTACCAAGCAAACCAAGTACAGTTACCGAAGGCACCTGGGTTGTTCTGCCATTTTGTCGCATAATACTGATTGCTCCAATAACCATAGCTGCCAATCTCAATCATATTGTGACGGACGCCAGAATCGTAAACGTAGCTATAAGTACGGCCGTAATTCGGTGTTGGCTTTGGTGTCGGCGCAACATATTCTGGACGTTCTTTTTCTGGCACAACTGCGTTTGGAAGAATCAAAATTTGATCAGCAGCAATACTCTTGCCTTCTAGGTTGTTGTAGGCAATAATCTGTTCTTCGTTCGACTGGTATTTCGTCGCTAAGCCGGCCGGCGTGTCACTAGCTTTTGCCTTATAAGCGATACCGTTCAGGATTGGAACATAAATCGAGCCACCAACGGTAAGGTTCTCTTTCTTCATGCCATTGCTCCAGCGGATTTGGTCTTTGGTAGCCTTTGAGCCATAAAGCGCAATAATAGAATCAAGCGTTTCACCCTCAGAAACGGTATGAGTCTTAATCTTGTCGAGGTCGAGATTTGAGGTGTCAACAATAGTCGGCTTCTCGATAATATCCGTCGCCGACGAATTTGAAATGCCAGTACTTTCGTAGATGGCATTAATCGTGACATAGTTCTCACTGATAGATGAGGTAGACGGCAAACTAATAGTATTTGCGATATTCGCGACAGTATATGATTCGGAAACCTGGTCAGAAGTTACCTTGAAGTTAAGGTCGTCAAAATTAGCCGCAATCGGTTTCGTTGTGTTATTGCTCTGATTTTGAGAACCAAAGAACATAACGGCTACGACTGCAACAAAAATACAGACGTATGGAAGAACTTTGGTGAATAAAATTTGAAATCTCTTCATAAGTAAAACTGCACCGCGCCCACCGCGATGGGGTTTTCCCGGAAAGCAGCACAGCGGCAATACTTCCTAAAAACCATATTAATTATACCATAATCTGGATAATTACAAAATTCCGCAGAGCTTCGGACAGTATTGTTTGTTGGCCTCGTGCTCTGCCGCCGTACGAGCGTAATACATTTTGCCATCATCACCGGTTAGGAAGTACCAATAGTCAGAATAATTAGCATCCGGCTCCGCAGCAGCTTTGAGCGCATTAAGACCAGGGTTATTAACCGGTGTTGGCGGTAGGCCTGTGCATTGGCGTGAATTCCACGGACAGCCAATCGTGGTCAGATATGACATGTCAGTCTTGCTGCGATTTGGATTTAGCTGATCGGCAGCATAACCAATCACGACGTCTGAGCCGAGCGGGCTTTTGGCATTGAGGCGATTATAAAAGATTTGAGATACCTTCGGCATGTCGTCAGACAATGAACCGGCTTCACCCTGAATAATGGAAGCTAAAGTAATTCCTTCGTAGAGATTTAAGCCATTAGCGGTAAACTTTGCTTCAAGATTGTTTGCCTTTATGTCCTCGTACATTTTATCGAAGGTTTTTGTTAAGACGTCGCTAACTGATGCGCCCACATAATATTCGTAGGTGTCACCATAGATGAAGCCCTCGAGCGAAGCTTCGGCTGGTTTGCTAGCGAGAAGTGGGTGATCATATTGCTTCTCAAAGGCGGCCGTGATTTCATCGTCACTATAACCGGCGTTTTGAAGTCGTTCTCGTGCGGCCGCTAATGTGCCGCCAGGTAAGAAAGTGAGTCGGAAAGTTTTCGCCAAGGCACCCTTATTAAACATCGTAACGAGTTCTGAGACAGGTAAATCCTTGCTTAGCTGATATGAGCCGGCTTTGAGATTTTTGTCTTTAGCTTCAAGTTTCATATAGATACGAAAGGCTAAGGCGCTGCGAATAATGCCCTTATCTTCGAGATTTTGCGCAACCTGAGCGGTCGCCGAGCCTTCTGAAATAGCAAAATCAATCAATTCGGAGGATTCCGGATCGACGGCTTGCAGATTGTTGCGATACCAGGTCGCCGCAATGCAGGCAGCAATAATAATTAACACTAGAATTGCCAGTACAATAGTGATAATCACGCGAAAAACTGGTCGTTTCTGACTTTTAATTTTCATCCACACACTCCTCTGTTATTTTTTTCTCGATTTCCGCTAAATCGCTACGCTCTAGAAAATCTTGCAATATCAAAGTAGCAGCTTCGGAGTCAACCTTGCCAGCCGAACGGTCCCGGCGACTCAGTGAGCCTAAATGCTCTTCGGCAACAACCGACGTATAAGACTCGTCCTGAAAATACACCTCTGGAGCTTTCTGCTCATGCTTGACAAAATACTCTTTTAGTGCTATAATGAAATTTTGGACTGATTCTGTTTGTCTTGTCGCTTCACCGCTGTTATTGCGAGGTAAGCCCGAGACAATTAGCTGCGCCTTTTCAAGGCGGAACTGCTTGGCGATCTCGGCGAGTTCGTTGCCGTTCACTGGAATCATGCCGCGCGGAATAGCGATGCGGACTTTAGTATCCGCAAATGCTACCCCAATACGTTTTGTACCAACATCAAGAGCTATAACGCGCATTATTTCTCTTGATCTGATTTAATTTCGATTGAAACCTTATTGGCATCGTCCGGCACACTGGTAACCCAGAAGAAAGATGGATTAACATCGACACGTTTGACGCCCTTAATCGACTCGATCATGGTTTTGACCTCGCCGTTTTTCTTACCCTTAACTTTGTCGAGAACGATTTGTTCAGTGATTTTTGGACCAGTCATATAAGTGGTCTTGATTTTGCCGGTATGTGTACCATTGCCCGTATCTTTGAATGTATCAATCCAGGCGCCAGCAATGCCGGTGTCATGGACCATCTGCGTATCATCGCCGCCAAGATTTGCTTCGGCAATCTTGCGGATGTAGCGCTCGACATCATCGCGACGAACAGCAAAAATGGTATATTTTACTTCCTTGATGATTTTCGGTGTTACGCCATCACCAACTTCTTCGTTGAGAGCCGGCGAAGTGGTAATTTTACCATTATCCGATGAAAAACTACTAGAAATGAGAATATATTCGTCGCTGAATTCTTCGGAAAGCTCATCGCGCGCTTCGTTATCAATACCCATATCGAGCTCGGATTCGGCTTTTTCGATATCTTTTTCGGAAACGATTTTGACGATTTTGCTAGTGCCGCCGGTCATAGCGGAGCTAGAAATCTTGAAAGCGCCAGAGCTTGCATGATTGGTCGTCCAACCAGAATCAGATGCGTTTATATTATAACCTTCGCCGACTTCGGCCGCGACGACGTCTACTGTGGCAGAGATTGTTGCCTTGAGGCTATCGCAAACTACGCTCCAGCCAATAATCTTCGTATTACAGTCGCCGGATTCAATGGCGCGTAGTGTACCAGCGCTAGTTGAAATGTAGGTTTTGCCATCATGGATAAAGCGCGTACCGCTCGCGACGACAATTTGAGTAACTGGTGAAGTCGTCACGCGAGTTAAGGTAATTTTGCCACTGGCTTTTGTGCCCTTATCGAGCTCGCCAGTTGCTTCAAAGTCTTTTGAGACAGACTTGGTGATGGTTTTACTCTCGGAATAAAGAATGCCATTATCGACATCATCGTTGCCCTCAACGTCAGTAAAGCTAACTTTTTCAGAGAAACTGTTTGGATAGATTGTAGCCGTAACGGTAATTTTGACGGCTGGGGCAATAACGAGTGCCCAAACACAGAAACCAACCAAAAGGATGACCGCTAATACGCCGGCGATAATGAACTTTTGATATTTTTTGAAGTTTGGAACTTTTTTGTTGCTCTTTTTGCGAGAAGGTTTTTCCTCTTCGATGACATCATCTGCTGGTTCCGCCTCGGCCTCAGTCTTTTTAGCCTTCTTTGCGACTGCTGCCGCAGTGGCGGTTTTTGCCTCGGTATTTTTGTCGGCCTTTTTCTTTGGCTGTTCCTCTTCTTCCGTTTCCGCAGTCGCCGAATCCTCGTCTTCTTTCTTGACTTCAATCTTCTTTGAGTTTTCTTCTTCGGCTTCAATTACGTTGCCAGTTTCTTCTTCGCCAAATTCGACCGCATCGTCGTGATGCGGAATTTGCGGTTTACTTTGCAGAGTCTTGGCGACTGGAATATTGGCAGTTGCGGCAAGACGTTTAAGCGACTCGTCAGCACTAACTAAAACTACTGTCTTATTTGCCTTGGTAGCAGTTTTGGTAATCAACTTGAAATTTACCGCGCTATGGAGAACGCCGGCTTTTTTTGGTGGGACAAGTGCGACAATTTTGTTTTTGGCAGTTTTGACTTTCGATAGAATATCGGTAATGTCGTCTTCTGCCTCAATATAAATGACGTCTTTATTCATAAGCTAATTATACAACAGCGCCCGATTTCACACAAAAAACAAAAAGAGCTTGTGTTAAAATTGAAATAGCTATGGCTTTTTGGAGTAAAAAAGAAAAACCAAATGAAGAGGCTCACGAAGAGCCAACCGCAACACCACCAACAGTGGCGCCATCTTCGCGTACCAATCTGAACGAGTTGGTACTTCAGTCTATTCACGAGGGAGTCGTTATTGTCGGCCCGGAAGGAAACGTTCATCTCGCCAACCCAAGCGCTACACATTTGTTAGGACGTAGCTATGACGACATTTTGAATTTAAACTACGATTCGGTTTTTGATTTTTTCGATAAGACCGGAAACCGCATTAGTCTTGCACGCAACCCAATTGCTACTGCACTCAAGACGAACGAATACAGCGAGACGCGCGATTTGGATTTAGTCGCTAAAGATAGCAAGAAAAGTACGCCAGTTTCTCTAATTATTTCACCAACGGCGCCAATCGAAGGTCGCTGCAGCTTCGTAGTAACTTTCCGTGACATCTCGAAAGAGCTCAAGGAAGAACATGAACGCAATGAATTTATTTCGACAGCCAGCCACGAAATGCGTACGCCCGTGGCGAGTATTCAGGGCTACATTGAATTGGCTTTAAATGAGCGAACCGCGACGATCGACGATCGCGCCAAGGGCTATCTCGAAAAAGCTCGCGAATCATCAAAGCATCTTGGTGATTTATTCCGCGACTTGCTGGATACTACCAAGCTTGACGATGGTCAAATGTCGCCGAAGCTTGAACCAGTCGAAATCGTAAGCCTTGTAAAGCAAATTTCTGATGCACAAATTCCAAATATTTCTAAGAAAGGTCTGGGATATCAATTTGGTAGTGGCTCAGTCGACCAACAAGTCAGTGGCGGTAAACGTATTGATCAAGTGATTTACGCAAGTATCGACCCTAGTTTCATGCACGAAATCGTTAACAATATCATCGAAAACGCAATCAAATACACGCCAGCTGGTTGGGTGACCGTAAACGTGCGCGCCGACGAGTATAATGTGCAGATTACGATTGCCGATACCGGCATTGGTATTGCGCGCGAAGAGTTAAATCACGTGTTCCAAAAATTCTATCGCGTCGATAACCGTGATACGCGCGAAATCGGTGGTACCGGCCTCGGTCTCTATCTTGTCAAACAACGCGTCGAATCAATGAATGGTCGAATTTGGGTGGAAAGCGAAGTCGGTAAAGGCTCGCAATTCATCATGCTCTTCCCGCGCATTTCGCAAGCCGAATACGAACAGCGCAGTTTTATGAGCAAGAATGTCGAAAACCAGGAAAAGGGCTTATAGATTTTTCGTAGCTTTTGATATAAAATCATAAGCAGTATGACCAAGATAATGTTAGTCGAAGACGATAAGTCTTTGCGAGAAATATATAGCATTAGGTTGGCTGCTGAAGGTTACAGCATAGCACTCGCGGGCGATGGTGAGGAAGCGCTCAGTGTTGTCGTGCAGGAGAAACCGGATCTTATCATCGCAGATGTGATGATGCCGAAAATTTCCGGTTTTGATATGCTGGACATCTTGCGCTCCCAGCCTGAGACCAAGAATATCAAAGTAATCATGATGACCGCGCTTTCAAGCGACGATCAACGTCAACGCGGCGAAGCACTCGGTGCCGAAAAATACTTGGTGAAATCCCAGGTTGGTATTGAGGATGTCATAAATGCAGTGCATGAAGTTCTCGGTGATGCGCCAAACGCAAATGCGCAAGCAAACATCGACACGGCTAAAGCCGTGAGCGACATCGAGAATAAACCAAACACTCCAGTTGCAAGCACTAACTCAACCGTAGTTGAGCCTACTAGCCAGGATGCGCCAGCAGCACCAGCTGCTCCGCAAGGTCCACTTGCGACACCACAAAACGGAGATCAATCCGCAAATTTTAATCAGGCCCCTACTACTTTGCCGACCGCGCAAGCTCAATTTGCGCAACCAGTAGTAGGGGCTATTAATAATGGAATGTCGGCACCACAAATCGTCACTTTACAGGCTGTTCCGGTAATGCAGGTAGCACCAAGCCTTCAACAAGAGGCTGCACAGCAAATTACCGGAGTCCAGCCGAACGTCGTGCCTTTGCAGCCGCAACAGCAGCAGGGAGTCGTTGCACAAGCTAATCCGTTGCAAACTGCTCTCGCGCAAAATGCGGTGCGTCTACAAATGTCCGGAGTTAATCCGAGTGCCGAACAAGTCATGCAACAAGCTAATCTACAGGCAATCCAATCGATGTATTCACAGATGTCAGCGCAAAATTCTACTCTCAAGCCAGCAGACCGCGTCTTGCCAAATGCGCAAGTAGCCGCTTTAGCTGCTCAGCAAAATGGTGGCACTGCCCCACTTCCGCCTCCAGCATCAATGCCAATTCCTGCACCAGCAGCAACGCCAGCACCAGTTCAGAAGGAAGAAAAGAAAGAGCGTGGTGCAAGCGAGCGCATAATCCAGCCAATCCATGATCCACGCGCCGAAGAGAAACGCGACGAAATGCAGAAGCGCATGGCCGAAATATTGGGCGAAGACGCCGATGCGGAGCCAACGACAATTAATACGCGAACTGCACGCAATGAAAAGATTGAGATGAAAGTGCCGACCGCAGAACAGGCCGCCGCGGCCGTGCCGATTGACGCTGCGCAGGTCGTACAGCAAGCAATGCCACAAACTACGTCGGACGCATCTCAGGGCGTCCAACAAGCCGTTGCTCAGGGGCCGGTCGTTGCTGCTACGCCGCAAGCTCAGCCGGTTCAGACTCAGCCATCACCAGTCGAGACCGCTCTACAAACTCAAGCAGCTCAGGCTCAATTAATTGCGCAACAAAAAGCACAAAATCAGCAAGCTCCTGCTGGCACAGCACAGCCAGCTGCTTCGAATGATCCAAGCCAAAAACCAGACCCAACCGATTTGAGCCAGATTACGGTTGATACAAAAATTCCAACTATCGACGAAATCGAGGACCCGGGCATTGATGTGACCGTTAAAGCCGCTGTACCAGGTTACCTTTCTGACCTCGAAGAAGAATTATCGAATGATTTAGCAGACGGTGCCTCGAATGATCCGAACTCCATGGCCGCTCGAATGAGCGCAGAACTCGTGGGCGACGAAGTCACCCAAGCGGCGAAAGAAAAGGCCGAGGCCGAAATTGCCGCCCGCAAAGCTGAGGCGGAAGATTTATTAAAGAATCCAGCACGCCAAGTGAAACAAACGACAATGAGCCCAAATATTCAAAGTGCCGCCAATACAGCTGAAGCAGAAACCGAAACAGAAACGCCAAGCGCACCAACGTCGGAATCGACGCCTGCGCCAGCGCAAGCTACCGCGCCACAAGCTCAACCGGCGACACAAGCTGCCCCAACCCCAAACAATCCTCAACCGACACCAGCGCCAGCTCCGGCCGCTGCACCACAAGCCACACCGGCACCAGCTCAGCCAGCACCGGCTATGCCAGCTCAACCAGCAACGCAAGCTCCGCAACAAATTATTCAGCCCGTTGGCCCACAAGATATGGGAGCCATGGCTTAAGCCATGCCTGACGAAATACGCTTGAATAAATATCTAGCGACTAATTTTGGTGTCTCGCGTCGTGAGGCCGACAAATTAATTGAAGACGGAAAAGTCTTGATTAACGGTAAAGTTGCCGTGATTGGTCGTCGTGTATCGCCCGGCGATAAGGTAGAAATTGCCGGCAAAGAAATAACCGAGCAAAAACTGATTTATCTGATGCTGAATAAGCCAAGAGGTTATGTCTGTAGCCGAAAGCGCCAGGGCGAAACGCCAACGATCTATGAGTTATTGCCACCCGAATATCAATCCCTGAAAAACGTTGGACGCCTCGATAAAGATTCCTCTGGTCTTATCCTGCTTACAAACGATGGCGATTTCGCTTTCCAGATGACGCACCCGAAATTCGTAAAAACAAAAGTTTACGACGTAAAGCTCGACCGCGAACTTGAGCCACTACATCAGCAGATGATTGCGGATTTTGGCGTTAACTTACCGGATGGTCGCAGTCAACTTGGCCTAATGCGTCTTTCTGATGATTCGCGCAAAGATTGGCAGGTCACCATGTCCGAAGGTCGTAATCGCCAAATACGTCGCACCTTTGATGCGCTAGGCTATAAAGTCACCTATTTGCATCGCCGAATTTTCGGGCCATATATACTGGGGAAGCTACCAGAAGGAAAATTTATTGAAATCGACAAAAAATAGCCCCGCCAGGAGGCTATTTTTTAGTTCTTCAATAAGCGCGCAAGCTTGGCTTTTATGCCATTACTATTGCCAACGCCAATCAGCGTATCGATGCCGACTCGCAATAGACCCATCGCCGTAACGAAAGTATGGTCCAGTTCGCGATCCGTATCATTCACTACGCCAACAACATCATCAATCTCAATTAAGCGCACGATTGGACGACGTGCAAACGGCAAGTCTTTATACCAATCGCCAGTCGCAAGAGTCTCCGGAATCTGACTAAGGCTAGCGCCGCCACCACATAGTAAGATTTGTCCTGGCATAGTATCGACTTGGTCAAATTCTTCGAGTGCCAATTCGACGCCAGATTGCCAGACGTCGAGATTGCGATCAATTGCCGCCTCGAGTTTTTTGCGAATTTCTGGTTTCATCTTTGGATCTTCACTGAGTAATTTGAGCTTTTCGGCGTCATCAAAAGTTAAGCCTAGACGATTAGCGATTTGATGCGTAAAACTGCGACCGCCAATCGAGAACATCTTCGTACCATCTACGCCACCATCATCAACAATCGCAATATCCGTAGTGCCACCGCCAATATCCATCACGATACCAGAGAAATTCGACTCGACGTCCTCGCCGAGACAGGCACGACAAACCGCGAACGGTTCAACGGCAACCGTTACAAGATCAAGCTGCAATTCGTCGCAGACCTTTTCTATAGCAGAGATATGTACGAGTGGTGCAAAAGCAGTATAAATCTGCACGACAACTTCTTTGCCTTTAAAACCAATCGGATTTGATACTTTATAGCCATCAATACGTAGAGAAACCAGGGCGGAATTAATCAGGCGAACGTCGACATCTGGATTATTGGTCTCAATCGCAACTTCACGACGGGCTTTTTCGCCAGCTTTTTGCTGAACTTTCTTGATGATGTTTGCCATTTCGTCTTCGGTGATTGGTTTGCTAGCATCATTACGACGATATTTAATCGAGGCGGTATTGCCTTTGATTAGCTCGCCGGCGATACCGACGACCACTTCTTTTGCGCGAACCTCAGCCATTTCTTCGGCCTTAATAAGAGCCTCTTCGCAAGTTTTGGCTACGCCTTGAATATCGGCAATGGCGCCAGAATACATATTAGTTGGAGCTTCGTGCGCCTTACCGACACCCACAATATGGATGTCACCTTTACTCTTTTTTGCAATCAAAGCCTTAACATATTCTGTACCAATATCAAGCGCTAATAAATAATCATCAGAATTATTCTTCAATGGGGCGACCTCGTCGTCCTCGACCGGCTTCTTGCGAGAAAAGATACTCATGCTTAAATTATAACATCATAGCAAGAAAAAATCGCTAGCGTTTTGACTTTTTTCGGTTTTTGTGATATAATTAAGAGATACAGCTGTTGCTATTAGAAAGGGAGGTGGTTCCAATGGCACAGGTAGAATCGTACTTCAGCGGTGTCAGTGAGGCGATCGAAGCGATTGCGGATTGCATCGAGGGAGGCGGATTGGCGCAAACCGACGCGGACGAAATCATGGTCATCATTCGCAAAATTAGACCAAATTTGCCGGCGTTCGAGTATGCGCTTAAGCTCTATAACCAAGAGCCTAAAATGGTTATCGGTAAGCGCGAGCTTGCGACGGCCTGCAGTGAAATCTGCGGGGATGTGATGGCGATTCATGCCATCAGCAGTTTCGGAGACTGGAATGAGAGGTGGTCGTCCTGCTATGACTACATGAAAATGACAATGGCATTCCAGTATCTGCTTTGGGTTTTGCCCCATGCCCACCAGAAACTCTGTCGCTACGCTTATCGCAAGTAGCTCTTTTCTGTTCAACAAAAAGGCAGCCCACCGGGGCTGCCATTTGCGTTTTTGAGACTTTTTATTCAATGATCGCCTTGATGCGACGTACACCGGCGGAGCTGGATTCTTCTTTCTTAATCTTGAAATGACCAATCACGCCAGTATGCTCGACATGCGGGCCACCACAGACTTCGCGCGACACCGGATTATCGAAGTCGCCAATCGTATAGACGGTAAGCTTTTCTGGATACTTGTCCCAGAACTGACCGTGCGCCTTGAGCGTGTCGCGAGCGTAGGCCTTGTCGTATTCGTCATGGACGACCTTAAGATCAGCCTTGATCCATTCGTTGACCTGGTCTTCGATTTGTTGTTTTTCTTCTGGTGTAAGCTTACGATCGAGATTGAAGTCAAAACGAAGACGCTCGGCGGTAATATTACTACCCTGCTGACCGATATTTGGATCGATTAATTTTTGCAAAGCGGCGAGCAGAAGATGAGTTGCCGTGTGATACTTGGTGGTCTGTTCGCCGTGATCCTCGAGGCCGCCCTTAAACATACCTTTACTAGCAGTCTTGGAGCGTTCGCGCTGCTCTTCGAGCGAAGCCTCGAATTCTTTGCGCCAGTTTTCGCTGAGTGGAATGTCTTGGCGATATGCCTCTTCGACGGATAGCTCCATTGGGAAACCGTAGGTATCTTGCAACATGAATAATTCTTTGCCAGTGAGGCCGTCTTTTTGGAAACGAGCGAGCTCGCGCATACCGCGGCGAAGCGTCTTGCGGAAAGCCTGCTCTTCATGGCTGAGAACTTCTAACACCTGCTCGCGAGTAGTCAAAATGGAATCTGGAAGATCCTTGTAATTTTCGGCGATGAGTGGCAATACTTCAGCCAAGAAATCTTGCTCGATGCCTAGGTTGAGCGCCTTAAGAATAGCGCGACGAATTAAACGACGAAGTGCGTAGCCCTGCTGCTTGTTGGACGGCTTGAGACCTTGAGCAGTCAAAAGATAGGCGCCGCGAAGATGATCGGCAATGACACGCATCTCGGCAGTATTCGATTCGTAGCTTTTACCGGAAAGATCAACTAGTTTATCAACAATCGGCTTGAGAAGCGAAATCTTAAAGACATCATAAGAGTCCATCGAGGCAGCCGTGATACGCTCGAGACCAGCACCAAAGTCGACGTTCTTATGTTCGAGCTCCTTGAAGCTACCATCTTCGAGACGGCGATATTGCATAAAGACTTGATTGCCGATTTCCATAAAGCGAGCGCCATCGGAAGCCGGGTGGGCCTTGCCATATTTGGCTTCATCTTGATGTTCTTCGCCAAAATCATAGAAAACTTCGGAATCTGGACCGCATGGATCACCAATAGGCGTGGTTTCGATGCCGCCGCCACGGGACCACCAGTTTTCTTTATCGTTATAGAAGAAGATGCGCTCGTTGCCCTTGATGCCGCGCTTGTCGCCATTTTCAGCAGTGTCAATCTCGGCGATTTCGGCGTCGATGCCAGCCTCTTTGAAGACTTGTTGCCAGATATGCGCAGCCTCATCATCGCGTGGGATGCCGTATTTTTCGTTGCCAATAAAGCAAGTGACGTAGATTTTGGCCGGATCGAGACCGACTTCTTTGGTTAAGAAAGTGAAGAAATTGCGAATCTGTTCCTCTTTGAAATAGTCGCCAAGTGACCAGTTGCCAAGCATCTCAAAAACGGTGGTGTGGCGCGGGTCGCCAACATCGTCGATATCTTGAAGGCGAAGACATGGCTGAGAATCCGTAAGGCGCTTACCATCTTTGTGCGGCTGACCGAGCAAAAATGGGAGAAGTGGCTGCATGCCAGAGCCGGTAAATAATGTCGTTGGGTCGTTTTCGAGCACGAGTGGTGCTGGGGCAATTTCGACATGCCCTTTAGATTTCATAAAGTCGAGATATTTTTGGCGTACTTCACTTGCATTCATTTTGCTATTATACAATAATCTGAGACCCCACGAAAACATAAGGGGTAAAATTGACTTTTTGGATGTTTTGTGCTATAATTAGAAGATAGTCGTGCTACGACTTTTTTCTTGGCCTCGTGCCAGTTCTTTCGAGAGAGGAGTTGATTGAGATGGCAAGGATTCTTGCAGCGTTATTTCTGCTAATATTGGCGATTGTGGTTTTCTTTACTGCGCCAATTGATGAGCCCACGGACGAACTAAACGCCCAACGTGCCTGCTGCCCAAGTATCAACCTAGAATAAAAAGCCGCCCCAGAGGGCGGTTTCACTGTTTTTAATCTATAATGCCACCGCCCAAACAGACGTCGTCGCGGTAGAGAACCACCGACTGGCCGGACGTGAGTGACTTTTGCTCGTCTTGGAAATGGACGGTTTGAGTGACTGCATCATAGGTGGCGGGAACTAGCGGGGCGCGATGACGGATACGCGCCATAATTTCGCCGTCAGCTGGAGCGCGCAGCACAACATCGCGGAGTTTGGTCTCATTTGACCATAGTTTGCGGGCATTCAAATTTTGAGAGACATAGACAATGTTTTGGTCCATGTCTTTTTTGACGACATAATATGGTAAGCCCTGGGTAAGGCCGAGGCCATGGCGTTGACCGAGCGTGTAGAAAATGGCGCCATCATGCACGCCGAGCTCATTGCCGGTTTCAAGCTCGATAATTTTGCCAGGTTTTGTTTCGACGAATTCGGCCAAAAAATCTTTCATGTTGGCCTCACCAACAAAACAAACGCCCATGGATTCTGGCTTGTGCGCAACCGCTAAACCAATTTGTTCGGCGAGAGCTTTGACCTCTGGTTTTAGCATGTCACCAACTGGGAAAATGGTTTTTGCAATAACTTCTGGTGTGATGCGATAAAGAAAATAGGTCTGATCCTTATTTGCATCCTTCGCCATCAATAGTTCATTGCCACGCGTCTTTGCGTAGTGGCCAGTCGCAATCGCTTCGGCGCCCTGCTCAAAAGCCGTATCGGCAAATAGCTTGAACTTGATTTCTTGATTACACATGATGTCGGGATTTGGAGTGTTGCCTTTTTGATATTCGGAAATCATGTAATCGACAACTTTTTGTTTATATTCGGTCTCAAAATCAAAAACTCGAAAATCGATGCCGAGCTTAACGGCTACGCGCTTGGCATCGGCAAGATCCTCTGCCCACGGACATTTCATGCCAGGAAGATTCTTGCTCCAGTTTTTCATATAGACACCGACGACTTCGTGGCCCTGCTGCTGCAAAAGATAAGCCGAAACAGCCGAATCAACGCCACCAGACATGCCAAGAAAAACTTTCATCTTGCATATCATAACATAAAATTAGCATTTTCGCTATGCCGGCGGCGAAAGTTAGTTTTTGTGTGTTTTTGATGGAATTTTATATTTTGTTTATGCTAAAATTGAATGTAGATATGAAGAGGTGGAGCGATGTTCTATCCTAATCGCCAGGCATTAGGTGACCAGCTAGCAGTGAAGTTGATGCAGTATAAAGATACTGATTCGATTATTTTCTGCCTCAAGAAAAGTTCGCTTTTGTCTTGTATCGAGTTGGCAGCTCATCTTCATGCATATATTTATATTTTGCAGTATTCCGAAATCAGCGATCCGTACGATTTGACGCGTAGCCTAGGTGCGATTACTAGTAAAGGCGAATTCGTCTTAAATCCGACTATCTCACAAGGCGAATACGAATATATTCAACAAAGCTTCCAGAGCGTAATTGAGGAACGTAAGCGAACCGCCTTCTCGCAGATTAACGCCGAAAAAGACCCAAACCCGAATTTCGACTTGCGCGCCTTTAACAGCCGTAATATTTTGCTTTTTGCAGACATTCTGAAAACTTCATTCCAGATTCAAATTGCCGAGAATATCCTCAAATCATATGCTCCGACCATGACAGCGGGTGCAGTAGGAAATATCACAACTGAAGTTTCTGACAAATTCTGGATTGATACCGATGGCGTAACTTATATGGATGTGTTACCAAACTCCCTATTCGAAGACGATCATTATTTCGACCAACCAGATCCATATACCGACGAAGAAAAAATTTTAATGGCAAACAACATTAGCCTGTATTGGGCCTAGAAAGGAGATAAATGAACCCAACCACCAATCCGCAGCTAGTTGAAAGCGACTTGATAGACGCCAAAACCAGCATCGACAAAATTAACGCCGCTTTTCATAAGAAAGTCGTCGGCCAAGACGAGCTCCGTATTTCACTTTTGACGACTCTGATTGCTGGCGGTCATATTCTTTTGGAATCCGTACCAGGCCTAGCAAAAACTTTGGCCGCAAAAACCATCGCCGAAGCGACAAGCGGTAGTTTTAGTCGCATACAATGTACGCCAGATTTGCTGCCGAGCGATATTATTGGTACGCAAATTTACAACGCCGCAAACGCAAGTTTTGAAACGCAAATTGGCCCGGTTCATGCCAACTTTGTGCTTCTCGATGAAATTAACCGTTCTAGCGCCAAGACCCAAAGCGCAATGCTCGAGGCGATGCAGGAGCGCCAAGTTAGTATTGGTGGCGTACGCTACGAAATGCCTGCACCATTCTTTGTGCTTGCGACTCAAAACCCAATCGAACAAGAAGGCACTTACGAATTGCCAGAAGCTCAGCTTGACCGCTTCCTTCTAAAAGAAATTATTACTTACCCGAGCCGTGAAGAAGAGTTGCAGGTCCTGAACTACACGATTGCCGGCGCAACAACTGCTCCACTTGCCGAAAGCGAAAAAGTCAGTATTGATGCTGTCAACAAATTACAAAACTATTGCAAACGCGTTTCAGTCGATGACTCAATCAAGAATTACATCATCAATCTCGTTCAGGCAACCCGCAATCCAAAAGAGGTGATCGATCTAAACTTAGCCCATTATGTCGAATATGGCGTTAGCCCTCGTGGCTCATTAGCCTTAATGCGCGTTGCGCAAGCACTCGCTATTATCAATAACCGCGCTTACGTTACGCCAGACGACGTTAAACAACTACGCTATGCCGCACTACGCCACCGCATCATCCTAAACTACGAAGCTGATGCCGACGGCGTACACCCTGAAGCAATCATTGACGCAATCTTTAGCAAAATTAAAACCCCATAATTAAAAACGTTTTCCAAAATTTAAAATGCCTGGATATCTAGCAAGAGTTCGAAAGAAGATGAGCATCCACTCGCAGCGACGTGCGAGGACTGCTCTAGCCGGCAACTACGGTTCTGTATTTAAAGGCCGTAGCATGGATTTTGATGATTTGCGTGAATATACATACGGCGACGATGTTAAGGACATTGACTGGAAAGCTAGTGCGCGTTCACGCAATGTAATGATTAAGCGTTATGTCGCGATCCGCAAACATAACATTATGATTGTCGCCGACAGCGGCAAAGCCATGGCGGCCCTGGCGCCAAGTGGCGAAAAGAAAGGCGATATTGCAGTTTTCTGCGCTTCCGTAATGTCCTATATTGCACAAAAGCATGGTGATTTGGTCGGCTGCGTCTACGGAAACCTCGATATGACGAAACGTTTTAAACTCAAAGAGAGTACGGCGCATATCGAAAGTTTTCTCGGTCATTACGACAAGTCGATTAGCCTAGAAGCTTCCGATGGAAATATCAACCAGCTGCTTTCTTACGTGAGTAAAACTTATAGCGAGCGTCTCTTCTTGATTGTGATTACCGATCCGGCAAGCGTAGCAAGTTTAAACGTTAATTACGTACGCCGACTTGGTGTTCGCCACGAACAAATGTTTATTTTAATTGAAGATTCGCCATTGACCAATAAGGGACTCTACACACAAGACGCACGCGATCTTGATGGGAATTTGCGCCTGCCATTATTCTTCCGCAACAACAAAATGGTTGCCAAAGCCGAAGAAAACTATCGCGAAACGCAACGCGAAAATATTCGCCGCAATTTACGTCGCTTCGGTGTAGTCTGTTCGTTTATTGATAGTATTGATCATGCAATTCCGCGAATTTATGAAATGCTAGAGGAGCAAAAACATGCAAGGCGCTAATAGCTTTTACGGTCCTGTATACTACGTGCCAACTTGGGTATTGGTCGGCTTAGTGTTTCTGTTGGCCGCAGCTACGGTAGTTGGGCTAATTCTCTACACGACCCGCAAGAAGACCATCAAAAACATCGAGACACTAAAACCGCTCGAACCTAAAATTGTTGACCTCAATACCCTAAAGAAGAAATATCTTGGCATGATTGACCAAATTGAAACATATTACAACGACCATCGCACTAGCGCATCGGTTGCTCACCAACAAATGAGTAAAGCGGTACGTTTGTTTTATTACGAAGCACTCGGTTTTCATGCTGAAGTAATGACCTTACGCGACTTAAAGCGTAGCAACTACAAAAATTTGAGTCTCGTGATTGAAAAATACTATCCTGATGAATTTGATATGCTCGAGGAAGGTTTGGTCGCCCAGTCCGCTGAACGTGCAAGAGAGCTAATAAGGAAACAATAATGCGCTACGGACCACTCTTTATCTTGCCATTAGTCGCCTTCATCGCCGTAATTGGCGTGATAATTTGGCGTTTTCTGAAAAATATTCGCAAAGTCAACAATAAGGCCATCATTGCACATACATCACCAATTCGTGCTTTGCCAGAATATAAACAGGCGCTATTAATATACCGCATTATGCTAGGCGTCACGGCGGCGGTCTTCATCAGCTGCTATGCAGTTGCGACCATCGTAGCTTCACGTCCATACACGCCAACCATGGAGGAAACTGAATATAGTTCACATGACGTCATGCTCTGCCTCGATGTAAGCGGCTCAATGAACCAATATATTCCAAAAATCGTTGATTACTTTAATGATATATCGGCAAATCTGAAAGGCCAGCGCGTCGGCATCACGATTTTCGACAGCCACGCCGTATCGATTATGCCGCTCTCAAATGACTACATGACCCTAGTAGAAGTTACAGAAGATTTACGCGACAACACTTCGAACTATAGATATATCGCAAGCGATGGTGGCGGTTCGTCCAAAATTGGCAACGGTCTAATTGGTTGCGTAAATAACTTCGACAAGATTGCAGACGAAGAGCGCACGCGCGCAATTATACTCGCAACCGATAATCTTGGAGCCGACATCGACAGCGAGACCGCATCATTATGGCAAGCTGGCGAATATGCAAAACGCTTCGACATCCGCGTATATGGCATAGACGTAAACGGCAATCCAGTCAACGAAGAGAACCGCCTCAAAAGAGATACTTTCATAGTTGGCTCGTTGGAATATGAGCATAGCTCGCGCGAGTTTAGAGACGTGACAATCAACACGAATGGTCTATATTACACACTTGTGAAACCAGATAATTTTAATTCGGACGACAATTCAATCAACACCGGAAACTACAATCCGGACCCTAAGGCAATTGTGGGTAATATCATGCAACAAGACGCGAGCCTAAGCCGCACGACGACAACTAGAACAACGCGTATAGACTCACCGAATGGATTCATTATTGCCCTGTGCGTCTTAACAGTGACGATTCTATTATTAATCTGGAGACTACGAGTATGAGTTTTAAGCCGATCATCCCTATTTATATCATCGTCGCATTATTGGTTTTGTGTATTGTAGCTATTATTTTATGCATCGTTAAAGTCCAATATCGCCAAACTCGATTGTTTAGGCGTATTGCGATTGTCATATTTCTGCTCTTCACGATGGCGCGTCCGGTTTTCTATGTTCAAACTACAGTCGAAACCGCACTAAACAATCTTGATATTTATTTCGTAGTAGATATGACTGGCAGTATGATTGCAAAAGATTGCGAAAACGGCCAAGCTCGGCGCTACGAGAAGGCAATTGATGATATTATTGCTATCGCAAAGCGCTTTCCGGGCTCATCCTATTCAGTGTTAGCAGAAGATTATTCATTCTATACTGCACTACCATTGACGGACAATTATGACGCGCTTGACGTTGCTGCGCATTCGTTGATCCCCAAAAATAGCAAGACCACTTCCGACTCCGACATTAATGGTCTCTTAAACTACGCCAACACGCATGTAAGGCGCAACTTAACGCGACGACGCGGCCACCAGCCGGTGCTATTCTATTTCGGCGATGGCGAAGATCGCGTCAATAGCGAAATATTCGTACCGAACGAATTAAAGAATAGCATCGTGACAGGCGCAGTGTTCGCCTACGGTACAGAAGATGGCACCGAAATTGAATCAATATCATCCACCGGAACGATTTCTTCCAGCCCAGTTAAAGACAACAATGGCAAAATCGTCATCTCGTCAATGAACGAAGGAAACATTGAAAAGATTGCGACAGGTCTAGGTGTTAAATACTATATCCACAACAACGGCGGATTAAACACGGAAGCGTTAAGCAATATCAATGCCGAAGCGACCGACTATAAGATGAATGACGAAAGCGCATATGAAGATATTTATTGGATTTTCGCAATCGTTCTACTCGGTCTATTGCTATGGGAATTCGCATATGTATTAGACAAAATATTACTGGAAAGAAAGGCGATTAAATGATAAATCTTGATCCAGGCATAGTTGACCAAAATAAGGTTCGCAAGCAAAAACGAAAGCAGCTATTCAGAACTGCTCTAATTCCGATAATCGTCTTGGTTATTTCCGCAATCATATTTTTGCGCCCAGGCATCTATAACGTTATTACTTCGATTGGGTACAATAATTCCAATTTTCGATTAGTGCGCGACATGTCGTCGACACAGGCATCGATTCTAAATTTCTTTGAAAGCTATATCGCCGATTATAATATGGGCGTCTCGAATATTCGTCTATCTAACTTTGAAGAGGCAGAAAAGAATTTTGAGAGCGCATTGAGCAAAAATCCACCAGAAAGCATGCTCTGCAAAATCTACGTTAATCTTTCATATAGCGTCGAAGCCCAAGCCGACAAAGCCGCAAATAGCAGTGATTATGAACGGGCTATCGAGTTATATAACCGTAGCGAATCTCTGCTTTACAACAATAACTGTGCATCAAATAAGGCCGGCGTAACTGGCAGTGACCAAAACGCTGATTCTGCCAAGGCGCGAATTGACGAAAAACGACAAAACGCAGCAAAAACCCTTGCAGGCGCAACCGGCGAAGAAGATGATAAAAAACAGGCGGAGCTAAGCACGCCATTAGATAATACCTCGCTCGAAGAGATTCGCGCAACGAGCCGCAGCGACTCAGAAGCTCTACGCGAAGTACGCGAGAAGACTGGACAAGGCAAAGGCATCGGTTCGCTCAGTAAAGATTCGCATTGGTAAAAAATAACCCCCTTACGGGGATTATTTTTTAGCTAAACGCGCCTGCTCATTCGCGACAACTTCATGAATAATACGACAAGCTTCCGCGATATTTTCTTGATTATTTAATTTACCAAGCGAAAGGCGCAAGGAGCCAGCAATTTCTTCATCGCTGAGACCAATTGCGCGCAAGGTCGGAGATTTGATACCTTTGCTAGCCGCACAAGCGGCGCCAGTTGAAAGATATACTTCACGATCTTCCAAAGCAAAGATTAAACGCTCCGCATCAAAGCCCGGCAGAGAAATAGCGAGTATATTTGGCAGCTGAGTTTTTGGATTACCAATATACTTAATATTAGGCAAATCCGAAAGGTTTTTTGTTATATATGTTTTAAGCTCCTGAAGACGTTTTCGTTCTGAGTAAATATGCTTTTCGGCATCGGTCAAAGCCGCCGCAAAAGCCATTACGCCCGGTACATTTTCCGTGCCACTGCGGAGGCCCATTTCCTGACCACCGCCAACTGCTAGTGGACGCAAACGAACATTATGACCGACATAAAGAGCGCCGACGCCTTTTGGACCATAGACTTTGGCAGCATTAATGGTCAACAAGTCTACACCAAGACGCGCGACCTTGACCTCCATGAGGCCAGGCCCCTGCGAGGCATCACAATGGAAAAAGAGTGGCGTTTTATCGCCGACTAAGGCGCGACGCTGACGCTCTTCCGCAATAATCCGAGCTAGGTCCGAAATTGGCTGGACTGCACCGATTTCACTGCAAACTAGACAAACCGAAACGAATTGCGTTCTCGGCGAAAGTTTTTGACGGAAATCATTTAAATCTACTCTGCCGTTTTGATCGACGTTTATAATTTGATAATTGCCGGCGCGCTTGGCGTTTTCGAGTACCGATGCATGCTCGACGGCAGATATTAGTACCTCGGCTTCAGAGTTGGCTGGGATGATCGAAAAAGCAAGATTGATCGATTCAGTGGCACCAGAAGTAATGACTAGATCTGCACCTTTTGCGCCGATAATATGCGCAATTTGATCTTTGGCAGCCTCATATTCGCGACGAACTTTTACGGAAGGTAAATAGGCGGCCGAAGGATTAAAAAAGTTGTCCGCCAAATATGGCAGCATGGCGCGTTGAGCTTTTTCGGAGACTGGCGTCGCCGCAGCGTGATCTAGATAAATCATGGTTTAATATTATAACAACTTATCTGTTAAAATCAATTGCTAGTGCTTTTCGCTTCCACCTCACGATGCGAAAGCGACATACGAATAAATGGGATGATTGCGATTCCGGATATGGCGGCAAAAATTAAAACATAACGCTGCCAGCCCATCTGGATCATGAAGAGCAAGATCGTTAAGGTCAATACTCGACCGACGGTGAGCGCGATTTCGCTCATCGACTCAATTTCAATTCGTAAAGAATCGTCACGTAGATGTTTCTTCATGATATCTTGCAGGCGCTTAACGGATATTACAGAATTATAAAAACTCTCCATAATACACTGCGCATAGACATAGTAAACAATTGCCGTTGTTGCATTATTTGGGAATAAATAACAAACTACCGGCAATAAAATGATTGGCGCAGCTAAGCCAACCAACATAGTCATTTGAGAACCTTTACGTTTTACGATACGCTGATAAATCATAATAACAATAATAGATATCGCCGAACTAATTGCCGTCAGGATACCCAAATCAAAGCTCGATTGCACACTCTGATAGAGATTAATCGAAACGATTATCGCATACGCAGAACCCGTCAATAAAATGCCACGCAGAAACTGGATGGTCATAATTTTCTGTAGCGCCGGATTATGAATTATACGTTCATAGGCAGAAACAAAATTAACTTTTGGGCTGCTCGGGCGGTGCGTTGGACGGAAAAGAATCGACAGTAATAACTGAAAGACCGAAATAGCGAGGATAACAAAACCGGTCAAGGTGTAACTTGTCTGGACAATAGATATACCGAGTATAACCGGCATAATAATCTTGATAAGCTCCGAAATCATTTGCCCAATCGCCTTAAAGCGCAGACGACGTTCGTTACTTACCTCCACGACGTCGAAGTACATTTTCGGGCGCCAATATAGCATCGACTCGAAAGCCGACAGTACCGCAATCACATACGGAAAATAAGGTGCAGTGGCGTCCAGAAAAATGACAGCTAAGATTTGCGAAATTGAGAACATTGCGCTGATGCGCCAGGCCGCTAAGGTGTGCCGTTTGGATACCCAGAGAAAAATTATCGCAAACAAACCCATGCAAACATAGCGAACGATATTATAAATGATGTACGAAGTCGGCGATTGGCTGAGCGAGACGCCCATCATGAAGGCCATCAAAAAGATACCCAAAAATGCTGTTCGACTATGCACTAAAACATCGACAGCAACAAGTAGATTTTCATTCGTACGAAGCCCACGCCTTGAAAGCATAAGCTAATTATACGTTATAGATGTTTGTTTTGACCAGTTTGAGATATGCTTTCGTCGCATCAATAAAATGTTGCAATTCTGGGTTTTTGACCTTCTCGTAATCATTGGTGCCGACGCGTTTATATACACCGTTCTCGCGGACTTCATAGCGGATAATTAAGCCGTCTTCATACCAAAGCCAAACATTTTCTTTTAGGCAGAAAAACTCACGAATGTGGCCCGGCTGGACCGCACCAAAAAGCGTACGGCCGAGAGCGGATTCAGCGTTAATCAAATCACGTTCGACCGATTTACGACGCTCAATTACATTTGGCTGAGCTTTTGGTTTACGGCTTAGTAGATTTTTGCCAAGATTGAATTTCGACATTCGATTACCTCATTCGAAATTGCAGTTAATTCCTTATAGAGTTGTTGTTCGTCGTAAGTGGCGGCGACATGTTGAGCATAGGCGGCCTTAATGGCGCCATTATTGCTAATAGGAGACGCGTCCTTGAATTTAGCAAAATCTTGAGGCGTCGGAATCTTATCTTCGTCGGGCTTGCGACGTGGCAAAAACTGGGCCGGAATCTGATATTCAGCATTAAAATCATCTTCGTAATACATGATGCCCTTTCTCCTCTAGATCTTAAATAATTGCTCCGCAGTGTGAGTAGTAAGATTTGCCACCTCGACAAAATCTACCCCATAATACACTGCCGCCCATTCGGCTATATTCTTTACATAGCCTGGCTTATTTATTGTACCACGAAATGGCTTCGGTGTCAAGAAGGGCGCGTCGGTTTCGAAGATGATTCGATCAATTGGAGCGTGCGGAAGACTAGCGAAGGTCGAGAGACCGTTTACGCCCGTATATAAACCTCGTTTGAGGCCTTTTTGGAGGTTTTCTTCACTATCTGAAAAAGAATGTAACACGCTTGGCACAAGATGAAAATTGTCGAAGATGGGCCAGAAATCCGCATAGGCTTCACGAATATGAAAACTGACCGGCAATTTTAGGTCTTGCGCGAGCTGAAGCATGTTTTCGAGCAAGTAGATCTGGAACTCTTTATTA
>CAMNBP010000003.1 GCA_946532885.1 uncultured Candidatus Saccharibacteria bacterium | reverse complement strand
CAAATTTCCGCCCAGATGAAAAACGGCAAGCCGGATCAGGCCCTAATTGATCGCGGTAAAGCAATTAAAAAAGATCTAAGCGATATTGAATCCAAACTCTCAGAGGTTGAATCATCTTATATTAAGGAGCTCAAGACCATTCCGAACGTCTACGAAGACGACGTGCCGATTGGTCTATCCGAAGACGACAATGAGGTCGCCGAGATTGTCGGCGAGCTGCCAAAGTTCGACTTTAAACCACGCAACCACTACGAAATTGGTGTGATGCGCGACTGGATTGATAAGGAGCGCGCCGCTAAGGTTGCTGGCGCCCGTTTTGCCTACATCAAGGGCGATATGGTTAAGCTCCAGATGGCAATCGTCAACTTCGTCATGAATAGCCTCAGCAATGAAGACATCATCAAAGAAATCATCGAGAAGAACAAACTCGATGGTCTCTCTAGCAAGCCATTTACAACGGTTTTGCCGCCACTCATGCTTCGCACGGAAATGTATGACGCCATGGACCGCCTCGAGCCTCGTGAAGACCGCTACAAAATCGAAGGCGAAGAGCTTTGGCTTCAGGGGTCTGCCGAACATGTGCTTGGTTCGATGCACGCTAACGAAATCTTCGACGAAAAACAACTCCCAGTCCGTTATCTTGGTTACGCCACTAGCTTCCGCCAAGAAGCTGGTACTTATGGCAAAGATATGGAGGGCATCATTCGCATGCACCAATTCGATAAGCTCGAAATGGAAAGCTTCTCCACTAAGGAAACTAGCCGCAAAGAACACGAACTCTTCGTTGCAATTCAGCGCTGGTTAGTAGAACAGCTCGTCTTGCCATATCGCGTCATTCGTAAATGTACTTACGACATCGGTAAACCTGATGCTCGTGGTATTGATATTGAGGTTTGGCTCCCGGGTCAAAACAAGTATCGTGAAACTCATACTGCAGATTACATGACCGATTATCAATCTAGGCGCCTCAACACTCGCGTGCGTCGCGAGAATGGCGACGTCGAATTGGTTCACACCAACGACGCCACCGCATTTGCGCTTGGACGTATCATGATCGCAGTAATCGAGAATTATCAGAAAGAAGATGGGACTATCCGCGTGCCGGAGGTCTTACGTAAATATTTAGACGGAAAGGAAACTCTCTAATATGATAGAAAAAATTGACATCAGTGGCTCTAATTTTAAGGTAGAAGAGAGCTTCAAGAAGTATGTCGAAAAGCGCATTGGCAAACTCGATCGTTATCTTCCACGTCAAAACCGCAAAGACGTCGTCGCCAAGGTTGTCGTTACTGAAGTAAATCGCGACCATGGTAACAAATATGAACTTTCCGTTTCTTTGAATGTTCCTGGCGGTAAGGTACTCGCCGCAAAAGACGAGGCCTCCAATATCTTTGCCGGTATCGATATTATCGAGGCAAAGCTCACCGGCCAGATTCGCCGTTTCAAGACTGAAAACACTAATTACGACAAGAAAGGGTTCCTCAAGCGCATCTTGAAGAAATAAGGGTGCTTTCCGTAAAGCTATGAAAGATAAGAAGTCAGATAAACAAGGGGTGGCAGAAAAAAAGACAGACAAGTCCAAATCCGTAGAGCAGACCGCAGCTAAAGTCGAGAAAGCTAAAAAGACTCGCAAAGAAAAGAAGCCGACCGACAAGCTCGCCGATAAGTCTGGCATGACCATATTTTTGCAACACATCTTTGGCGACGCCCAAAAGCGCAATTTGCGCCGCCTTGGCAAACGTGTAGCCGAAATCAACAAGCTCACCGATAAATATGCCAAGATGGACGATAAAGAGCTCCAGGCTCAAACCGAAGTTCTCAAAAAACGTCTCCACAAGCTTCAAAAGCAGAGCGCCGCTCAAGTTGCCCTCGAGAAAGTGAAAGCCGAAAAGGCTAAAAAGGATGACAAAAAGTCCAAAAAAGAAGACAAGAAGGCCAAAAAGACACCAAAGGCTTCCTACGACCAAAAAGATCTCGACGCTATTTTGCCAGATGCATTCGCTCTCGTTCGCGAAGCTAGCGATCGTGTGCTTGGCTTGCGCCCGTTTGACGTTCAGTTAATTGGTGGTATTGCTCTTCACGAAGGCAACGTTGCCGAAATGAAGACCGGTGAAGGTAAAACTCTCGTAGCAACTTTGCCAGTTTACCTTAACGCCTTAACTGGTCGCGGTGTCCACGTTGTGACTGTTAACGATTACCTTGCACAGCGCGATGCCGGCTGGATGGGCAAACTTTACAATTTCCTTGGTCTCTCTGTCGGTGTGATTATTAACGAAGCTAGTTTTCGCTATAATCCTGATTACACAAACGAAAATCACGACGATGAGCGTTTGCAACATCTTGAGCCTTGCACGCGTAAGGAAGCTTATCTCTGCGATGTTACCTATGGTACTAACAATGAGTTCGGTTTCGACTACTTGCGCGACAACATGGTTAAGGATGCAGAATTCTTACGCCAACGCGAACTTAACTTCGCAATCGTCGATGAGGTCGACTCCATCTTAATCGATGAAGCTCGTACGCCTTTGATTATTTCCGCTCCGGCCGGCGACAATCCAGAAAGCTACTATCAGTTCGCCAAGGTTTGCTCGCAGCTCGCCGACGAGGATTATGTCGTTGACGAAAAACGCCGTACGGTTGCTTTGACTGATGCTGGTGTCGAGAAAGTTCAAAATATTCTCGGCATTAAGACCCTTTATTCTACCGACAATACTCGTATTGTCTATCACCTAGAGCAGGCTCTTCGTGCTGAAACTCTCTTTAAGCGCGACAAAGATTATGTCGTCACTAACTCCGGCGAGGTTATTATCGTTGACGAACACACTGGTCGTCTCATGAATGGTCGTCGCTACAACGAAGGCCTCCATCAGGCTATCGAGGCCAAGGAAGGTGTCCAGGTTCGCCAAGAGTCCATGACTCTCGCCACCATTTCCTTCCAGAACTTCTTCCGTCTCTACAATAAGCTCTCTGGTATGACCGGTACTGCTTTCACCGAGGCCGAGGAATTCCAACAGATCTACTCACTCGATGTAATTCAGATTCCGCCGAACAAGCCAATCATCCGTGTCGATAAAGACGATTACATCTTCCGCACCAAAGCCGCTAAGCTCAAAGCTATCGCCAAGGAAGTTCACTATTATCACGAAAAGGGCCAGCCAATCTTGATTGGTTCTGATTCCATCGAAAACAACGAACGCATTGCTGCCTATCTTTCCCAAGAAGGCATTCCGTTCGAAATCTTGAACGCTAAGAACAACGAGCGCGAAGCTGCGATTATCGCCAAAGCTGGCGAAAAGGGTGCTGTCACTCTCGCAACCAACATGGCAGGTCGTGGTACCGATATTAAGCTCGCCCCAGGCGTCGCCGAACTCGGTGGCCTCGTCGTGATTGGTACTGCTCGTCATGATTCTCGTCGCGTTGATAACCAGCTTCGTGGTCGTGGTGGCCGTCAGGGCGATCCTGGTACGACTCAATTCTTCGTATCTTGCGAAGATGACCTAATGCGCATCTTCCAAGGCGATCGCATGGCACTCGTTCTTCAGCGCCTCGGCGTCGACGAAGATATGCCAATTCGCAACCGCACCATTAGTAAGATGCTCGAACAAGCCCAGAAACGTATCGAGGGTTTCAACTTTGATAGCCGCAAAAACGTCGTTCAATACGATAACGTGATTAACCGTCATCGTAAGGTCGTTTACACGATGCGTCGCAGAATTCTCGACGGCGATAACATTCGTCCAGAAATCACTCGTCTTTACAAAGATGAGATTGCCGAACTTTGCGAATTCAGCTCACGCGTCAACAAGAATTTTGACAAGGACTTCAAGCGTGTCTTCGATCTCGATGATGACCTTATCAACACGATTGGTCTCATGCGCAAAGAAAAGGACCGCGTCAAGCTCGCAACTGCTGCCGTCGAAGAACTTTATCACGATAAAGAACTCGAACTCGGTGAAGAAACTATGCGTAAAGTTGAGCGTGAAGTTTACCTCAGTGTACTCGATACGCTCTGGATGCAACACCTCGAAAACATGCAGCATCTCCGCGAGGGTATTCATTGGCGCAGTGTCGGTCAGCGCGACCCACTTGTCGAATATCGCTCCGAATCTCAGAAGCTCTTCGATGGTCTCCAGAATGCGCTTCGCGAAGAGGTAATGAAGATCATCTTGACTATCCCAGCTAACGCTATTGCTGAGGTCTCCGACGACAAGTACGAGACCGAGCTCACCAAGATGGCCGATTCCGCCACCGAGAAGGGCGTTAATGAAATTTCCGCTGGCGTAAAGAATATGGATGATGAATTCGCCAAAGACGAGCATGGCATTTCGAAGAAAGGCAACAACGTTACGGTTCGCGCCAATGCTTCAACCGTCAAGGCAACTAGCGGTGCTGGCAAGAATAACGACCGCAATGCTAAGCGCAACCAAGCCCGCAAGAGCAAGAAAAAGGCTCGCCAGAATAAAAAGAAAGGCCGCCGTTAAGCAGTCTATACTTCTATTATAGCACAAAATGCTAAAATAGTCAAGCTTAAGCCTTTTTATGAAACACTCTATTGAAGAAGTTAGACTCAAGACCGGTGCCAGGGGTATCTTGATTGATGCTCCTGGTGCGGGTGTGATGAATATCCGCATTATTTTCCGTGCCGGCAACAAATTCGTCAAAAAGCCAGAAATTTATGAAGTTGCTCATCTAATGGAGCACATGGCCTTCGGTCGTAATGCCGAATATAAAGACGAGCAGGCCTACGAATCAGAATTTACTAAGAACGGCGCCTATCATAACGCCTGGACCTCTGACGCCTTTATCGTTTACGAGGCTGAATGCGCCGATTTTGAATGGGAACGCATCCTCTCATTACAAGAACTCGCTGTTGCTAAACCACGTTTCAATGAAGAAGAGCTCAATAGCGAAAAAGGTAACGTCCGCTCTGAATTAACCGGTTACCAGAACGATTATTCGCGTCTAATCTGGCCAAAGCTCCAGCAAGAACTCGGCGAAAAGGTGCTCACTTATTCTGAACGCCTCAAGACTATCAATAATATTCAGCTCAAAGACGTTCGCGAGCATCATCGCCGCACGCATACGGCCAACAACATGCAATTTATCATTTGTGGCAATTTGCGTGGCCGCAAGCGCAAGATTATCCAGATGCTCGAAAACTGGGATCTTAAACCAGGCGAGCGTTTCGATATGCCGATGAGTAATTATACCGGCACCTTGCCAGTATTAATTCGCCGCAAAGACGCCAGCAATGTTTGCTTTGGCTTTTCGTTCGTAATTCAGCGCCCGCTTGAGCCGCGCGAACAGTATGCTCTTGGCTGTCTTAACCATATTTTGACTGGTACGATGAGCAGTAAGATTTTTGGCGCCGCCCGTAAGCGCGGTATCGTCTATGGCATTGGTTCAAGTGCCGCTACCGACAACTGGAGTAGCACCTGGGACTTTGATGGTGAAGTGAATTCCGAAAACGCCAATGAATTATTTGATTTGATTGCCGTCGAACTCGCTAAAGTAATTAATGGCGATCTTTCCGAGGCGGACATAGATATGGCTAAGATGTATTTGCTCGGTCGCCATCAGATGTTGGCGCAAACTGCTGATCAAATCAGTAATTATTACATGCGCGACTATATCGTTACTGGCGTCTATGAGCCAATGACCGAAGCGCCAAAGATGATCGACGAAATTGACAAGGGTACTATCGTATCATTGGCGCGCGAGTTTATGCAATCGGGTATTTCCGGTCTTGCTGCCGTCGGCAACATGAACCGCTCGGTTGTCGACGAACTTTGGGGACGCGTACTCGGTGCTATCTAATCGAAAGAGACTCTACGGGGTCTCTTTTTGTCGTGTATAATTTAAGGTAATGGACAATAAAGATGTAAAAATTATCGCCCTCGTGGGCATGAGTGGTAGTGGCAAGTCGACTGCCATCGATTATTTAACTGATCGCAAGATTCCAAAGGTTTACTTTGGTGGCATTATTTATAAAGCTATGGCCGAGGCTGGCATCGAGCGTACCGAAGACGGCGTAAGTGAACGTCTTTTCCGTGAGCAAATTCGCGAAAAAGAAGGTAAAGATTTCGTCGTAAAACGCGCAATCCAAGAAGCCAAGAACTTAATTAATGCCGGTCAAAAACGTATCGTGCTTGATGGTGTATATAGCTGGACCGAATATAAGATTCTCCGCAAAGAATTTCCAACTGAAATGACCGTGATTGCCGTCGTTGCGCCAAAAGCCCTTCGTCGCAAACGCCTTGCCGAGCGTCCAGAACGTCCGTTTGATGCTAAGGCTGCTGCTGAGCGTGACCAGAGTGAAATCGAAAACCTCGAGAAGGGTGGCCCAATCGCCATTGCTGACTACTATCTGGATAATTCAGGTACTATCGAAGAATTGCATGAGCGTTTCGATAAAATCTTGCGCGAAATTGGTTTTATTCAATGAAAGATTTACAAATCTCAACCCGCGAAACCGATATTATTATCGAAGAACTGAAAAACACCCTTTCGCTAGATGGTGACGTGGTGGAATTTGGCTGTTATGCAGGCGACACTTCCGTATTGCTAGCTGAAGCTATGAAAACTCAGCACGATAAATGGCTCTGGCTTTATGACTCTTTTGAAGGCTTACCAGAAAAGACCGCCGAAGACAATACTGCGGCCGGTTGGCGCTTCAAGAAGGGTGAACTCAAGGTAGACGCCGAAACAGTTGCACATAAGTTTCGCAAGCTCCAATTGCCGGACCCCGTAATTAAGAAAGCTTGGTTTCAGGATCTCGAAGATGGCGACTTGCCGAGCCAAATTTGTTTTGCCTTGTTGGATGGCGATTTTTATGCTTCGATTAAGACTAGTTTTGCGCTAGTCGATCCTAGGCTTGAGATAGGCGGTATCGTTATCGTACATGATTATCGCAACCCAGAATTACCGGGCAGCGCAAAAGCCGTGAATGAATTTCTTGAAGCTCATCCAAACTACCAGATGCGTCTCAGTTCTGGACTTGCTATTTTGCAAAAATATTAGATATAATTAGCTCACTATGCAACGCTCAACGCGACCACTTTTGAATGCCATAAAAATCGGCTTAATTGTTCTAGCTATTTTGGTCGGCGTACGCTGTTTTATCGACCCGAATTACTCTAAATATGGTGGTTTCTTAGCTGGTTTGGTTTTGCCTTTCGGCCCAGAGATAATTCGTCTAATCTTTAAGGGCAGAGTAACGCCTCGAATTGAGCTGTTATATTATATGTTTGTTTTTGTTGCGCTCGATCTTGGTATCTGTCTTGATTTTTATAAGACTGTGCCATATTTCGACAAAGTCGTCCATTTTAGCTCCGGCGTCTTCTCTGCCTTGGCGGGGCATTACGCCATTCAGCACTACAAGATGAGTGCTGCACCGGATCATTTTAAAGCAATCTTTATTGTTGGCTTTTCGCTTGGCATTGCCGTTGTCTGGGAGTTCTTTGAGTTTGCTTGCGATAAGCTACTTGGCCAGTCCATGCAGCAACTTGTCTCTGTCGGTGTCGATGATACTATGTGGGACCTAATCATGGCCTTCTTTGGCTCATTGGTTGGCGGCTACATGTTAACAAACCATAAATTTGTTTCTTATATTGACTGGCTTGGTCCAGATCTTGAATTGAAGCCACTCAAAAAATCCTCCAAAAAAGTCAATTAGCAGACTTGACGGTCGAGTGCTAATGGTCTACAATTAGATTAAATTAGCACCTACAGTGTGCGAGTGCTAAACGAAAGCATTTTCCAAAAGGAGGAAAAAATCATGAGTAAAATTATTGGTATTGACCTTGGTACAACTAACAGCGCCTTTGCTTATATGGTAGCTGGCAAGCCAGAGGTTATTACAAACAGCGAGGGTGATCGCACGACTCCTTCCGTTGTTGCTATTACAAAGAAGGGCGATCGTCTTGTTGGTAAAGTCGCGCAACGCCAGCGTGTTACCAACCCAGAAAATACTATTTATGGCATTAAGCGTTTGATTGGTCGCAAATTTGATGACGAAGAGGTTCAAAGCGATAAAAAGAACGCTGCCTACAAAATCGTCAAAAAGGGCAATGGTGTTGCTGTTGAATTCGGCGGTAAGGAATATACCCCAGAAGAAATCTCCGCTATGATTCTTAGCAAGATCAAGGCCGACGCAGAAGCTTTCTTGGGTGAAAAAGTTACTGAAGCCGTTATTACCGTACCTGCCTATTTCGATGATTCTCAACGTCAGGCCACTAAGGATGCTGGTAAAATTGCTGGCCTCGAAGTAAAGCGTATTGTTAACGAGCCAACCGCTGCCGCTATGGCCTATGGTCTTGAAAAGAACGAAGATCAAAAAATCGTTGTCTTCGACCTTGGCGGTGGTACATTCGATGTTTCCGTCCTCGAACTCGGCGATGGTGTCTTTGAAGTGAAATCTACTAACGGCGATACTCACCTTGGTGGTGAAGATTTCGATAACAAGATTGTCGATTTTATTCTCAAAGATTTCGAAGCCAACAATGGCATCGATCTGCGCAAAGATGCTGCCGCCATGCAGCGCATCAAGGACGAAGCAGAGAAGGCCAAGAAAGAGCTCTCTACCGCTACCGAAGTTGAAATCAACCTTCCATATATTACCGCTGACGCAGATGGCCCTAAGCATCTCGAACTAACACTCACTCGCGCTAAACTTGAGGAATTGGTCAGTGATTTGCTCGATCAACTCGATGGTCCAGTGAATCGTGCACTTAAGGATGCCGATTTGAAACCAAGTGATATTGATGAAGTCGTGATGGTTGGTGGTATGACTCGTATGCCGGCCGTCGTCGAACGCGTCAAGAAACTCTTCGGTAAAGACCCAATGCAGGGCGTGAACCCAGACGAGGTCGTAGCCGTTGGTGCTGCAATTCAAGGTGGTGTTTTGGCAGGTGATGTGAAGGACATTCTTCTTCTCGACGTTACTCCTCTTACTCTCGGTATCGAAACCATGGGTGGTGTCCGTACGCCATTGATCGATCGCAACACGACCATCCCAACTAGCAAGTCTGAAGTTTTCTCGACTGCCGCTGACAATCAAAACCAAGTCGAAATTCACGTTCTTCAGGGTGAGCGCGAATTCGCTCGCGACAACAAATCACTTGGTCGCTTCATCCTCGATGGTATTGCTCCAGCTCCACGCGGTGTCCCACAAATTGAAGTTACCTTCAACTTGGATGCGAACGGTATCTTGAATGTTACCGCCAAGGATAAAGGTACTGGCAAAGAGCAAAGTATTACAATTCAAAACTCCGGCAACATGAGCAAAGAAGATATCGAACGCGCTCAGAAGGATGCTGAAGCTCACGCTGCCGAAGATAAGAAGAAAAAGGAAGCTGTCGAAGTTCGCAACCAGCTCGAAAACAGCATCTATCAAGCCGAAAAGATGCCAGATGAATACAAAGACAAGATTTCTGATGACGATAAAGAAACCATCAAGAAAGCCGTCAAGGAAGCTCGTGAGTCTTTGAACGAAAATGGCGAAGATAAAGATAAGCTCGAAGAAGCAATCAAAAAACTCAACGATGCTATCATGCCAATCGGCGCTAAATTGTATCAATCAGCGTCCGACGACAAGAAGGCCGACACCGATAAATCCAACGATAAGAAGGATGACGACGGTGCTGTCGAAGGTGAAGTAGTCGATAAATAATCGAGCCCAATCGGTTTTCAAAGATACCCCCGTAAGGGGGTATCTTTTTATGGCTGGCCGCGCCTTAGTTCAATGTTCTCGAAAGATGTTATAATTTAAACATGAGCACTAAGCAAGCGACGCATAAGACAAAATCAATAAAAACTCCTAAAGCTACCAAAAAGTCAGCTAAATCCGAGGATTTTTCGCTCTTTGGTGAAATTCTGAGTCCACGTTTCCGTACTATTTGGCGAGTTCTATTGGTTGCGTCGCAGATTGTGAGCTTTTATTTGATCGTCCGAGCTTTAGTTTTGTATCGCGAAGCCGAGGGCGCCGATTTGGTCTTTGTTGGCTTTACGATTGCCGCTCATATTATCTTGATAGTGATTAGTCTACTTACCAAACACGGTTCAAGTCTACTAGTCATTTCATTAGCGGAACTTATTCTTTTTACGGCCTGCGCCTTTATTCCAGCTTACTACGTCGAGCAACGTGTCGATCTTTGCCGCATGTGTGATGGTTTCACGGTTGAAAAGCATACCTATAACGCCTACGGAAAAGACGTGCCAATGTTGGGAGATAATCAAGATGAAAACAGCCGCTAAAGCCAAGACTAAAAAAGCTGTCGCTAAAACCGACCAATCAACCAAGAATCAAAAAGCAACTATCGCCAAGCTTAATCTTGGCTTATATCGTTCGATTTTGGTTTGCCTTGAAGTTTTCTTGCTGGGCTGGGTGGCGCTCGTGGCAAATAATATTTTTCACATTAGTTACGAACTCGAATCGCCACTGTTTCTCATTATGGCGGTGGTTTTCTTTGCTATTTTGCTATTTGTTACGCTTTTCTCTCGCGAACGCGACATGCTCATTATGTGTACCGTATTTTTCGTCGCCGCAGCAATTGGCTCCGCTTTCGTGCCGAACTATGCTATTTTGGCGAATATCGAATGTGAGACCGCAAACATAGATTGCGAAGAATCAGTTGTTGTTTATGAACATCGCAACATTTATTGGATGAAGATCAAATAATGGAATATTGGCTCCCGGCTATAATCATCGTTGTAGCGCTTCTTGTGACCATCTTTTTCATGTCTCGCCAAATCAGCAACCTCACGTCCTCATTGAATCGCAAAATCGAGGAAGACAATCACCGCACTCAGGATAAAATCGATCAGATGAATGAAGCAGTCAATCGCAAGATTGACAATAACAATGCTCGCATTCAGGATTCCGTAACACGTCAACTTACCGAATCACGTCACCAAATGCAAGCCTCCAACAAGGTCATATCCGAGATTTCCGAGCGACTTGGTTCGATTACTGAAACCAATAAGCATGTCGTTAGTGTCGCCGACGAGCTAAAAACTCTGCAGGCAGTTCTACAAAATCCTAAACAGCGCGGCGTTTTTGGTGAATATTATCTCGACACAGTATTGGGTAATGTTTTGCCACCAGGTTCATACGAAACGCAATATAAGTTCAAAGACGGTGAAATTGTTGATGCGATTGTTTATCTCGATAAGGGCAAAATTTTGCCGATTGATTCGAAGTTCTCGCTCGAAAACTACAACCGCATGGTCGCTGCGAAAGACAAAACTGAGCGCGAAAAATATGCCAAAAAAGTACGCGACGATCTAAAAGGTCGCATCGATGAAACATCCAAATATATTCGTCCAGACGAAAAGACCATGGATTTCGCTTTCATGTTTGTACCATCCGAAAGTCTGTACTATGACTTACTAATCAATAAAGTTGGCGTTACTGGTGCTAGCGATCGCGATTTAATTGAGTATGCCTTCCGCGACAAGAGAGTAATCATTACTAGTCCAACCAGTTTTATGGCTTATCTGCAGACTATTCTGCAAGGTTTACGTAGTCTCGAAATTGAAAAAGATACCAAAGAAATCCAAGCCCGCATTGCTAAACTTGGCACACATATTACGGCATTTGATACGTATATGCAAAAACTTGGCAATTCACTTGGTACGACCGTTAATCACTACAATACTGCCTATAAATCTCTCTCCCAAATCGACAAAGATGTTGTAAAAATCACAACAGGTGAGAGCAGTATCGAAGTTAAACAAATCGATAAACCAAATGTGGAGGAATTATGAGCGGACGCAAGCACAAACCCCGCAAAACCCGTCAACAGGCTCAAAAAGAAAACATCATCACGACTGTTCTAAAGTCAATTTGCTGGCTTTGTGCATTTTGTATGATCGTTAGTCTCATTAAAATCGCTACCGTGTTTGCGATTAAGGGTGAAGACGTTAGTTATGTTTCGGACATGTCGTTGACTTACGTGCGGATTGGAATCGTTATTCATGCAATTTTGTCGCTACTTGCGATTCTATCGCGTAACCACTTAGTTATGATTGCGACGATTATTCTAACAATAGCTCTGTTTGTTGCTACTTGTACTTTGCCGATTTATGCTGAAGCGACCGAATGTGTTTCGACACCAGATCGCCCGTGCCAATATGCACTGGTTTATCACGAAACAAATATTTACGATTTTTAGAATGCGCGAATTGCGTTAAGAGGAAAGATTCTAAAAGATACCGGTCCCATTACGCGGCAAAATGGAATTGTGCCAAGGCCGCTACGAGAGTCGAGCGAATTGCTTCCTTCACGATTGTCGCCACTTACGAATAACTCACCTTCCGGCACAATCATATTAATCGATCCAGAAGTGTAACTTTTTGGTCCGTCATTTTCGGATTTGCGCGTCTCGTCATCAGGATGAAAACCATCTGGATTTTCGTCATTATATACCGTCAAAACGCCATCTTCTACCACTACGCGCTCGCCAGGGAAGGCAATTACGCGCTTAATGATGTATTGATCTTTGATGCCGACTTGCGCCTCGCAGCTCATGGTCGGCGAGTTGGAACCGCCATTTGCAAACACGATCACATCGCCGCGTTCGGGTATATATTCTTTCTCGGCAAAATGTGCGGCCGTCACAGCTAAACGGTTTACAATTACGCGGTCGCCATTATTGAAAGTATTTTCCATACTGCCGCCAACAACGTTATAACTTTGAAAAACAAAACTGTTCAATACGAAAGTACCAAGCGCTACCGCCCCAACGAACATTAAAAAGCTTAGAATGTCATTTAGTGCAGGGTATTTTTGCGCAAAACTTGGTTTAGCTTTTTCCATAGGTCTATTTTAGCATAAGTGGCGCGTCGGCGGCGTCTGTGTTAAAATAAGATAAGTTATGGCAGATTACGTATTGCTGCGCAAAGGGCGAAATGCTCTCAGTACGGTTATGCACGTTGTTTTGAACGTCGCACTGGCGGTCGGTTCAGTTGCATTGACCGTGATTAGTAGAAGCTGGATTTTGGGTGTGCTTTTGGTGCTTTTGTCAAAGTGGCGTGTTGTAGCTGTGCGTCCGCGCTACTGGTGGCTCAACATAAAAGCTAATTTGGTTGACTATATAGTTGGCATTAGCCTAGTCTTATTGGTTTATATTGCCGACACTTCATCGCTCAATGCTTGGCATATTATCCTCATGGCGACTTATATTATTTGGCTCATTTTCATCAAGCCGCGCAGCTCCGAAAAAGCCAACGAGCTTCAGTCTCTCTTTGCGGTCTTCTTTGGCACTTATGCTGCGGCTGTCGTTACCGACACACTTAACAATCCATTGCTTCTGACGCTTATATGTTTTGTGATTGGCTACGGCGCTAGCCGCCATATCTTGATGCAGGGCGAAGATCACGACTATACTTTATCCACTTTTATTTTTGGTCTAGTTTTTGCCGAGTTGGCCTGGTTCTTGTATCACTGGACTATCGTTTATTCGCTCGATTTGGGCTCAATCAGCTTTGATATTCCTCAGCTCCCAATCGCAATTACGACGACGTTCTTCGTCTTTATGCGCGGATATAAATCCGCCGTCCGTCATGACGGAGCTATTCGGGTAGACGATATTTTCCTGCCGGCCGTTTTTTCAGCTTTGCTTATGTTTGTGATGATATTCTTTTTCTCGGCGGCAAAGTTCAATATTTATTAATTCGTTTCAAAAAAGGAGGTATAAGAAATGGATTCAGAAAACAGTTCTTCGGTGGGATACGAAAACCCTTTCCGTAAAGACGAAACGCAACCAAGCGAGCCCGCTCAGTCTGCCCAACCGGCTAAAGAGCCAGTTGCTTCTACTGCACCGACCCCAGAAAACAAGCCATTAATCGGCGGCGATTACAATATCAAAAATCAAGCTCCAAAAACGACTACCGACTACAATCAGAAGTCCAACAATAACGCTGGCGCCGTAGTATTAGCGGTGTTTGCACTTTTATTGGGCGCAGTCGGCTTAGTGCTTGGTGGTTTGGCCTATATGCATACCATCGATTCTGGTAAACCAGTTGAAGTTGCCACAGACGAAAATGGCTATTACACGGGCAATTCGGTCGAATTTGAATCAACCTCCATTGCGGCCATTGTTCAAAAAGTTAATCCGGCCGTCGTCTCAATTGTTTCCGAAAGCGTCAGCTCGTCTAGCTATTATTATTCTGGCAGCGTAGTCCAATCTGCTGGTACTGGCATGATCGTTAGTAGTGATGGCTATATCGTAACAAACAAACATGTGATTTCGGGCGCGCGCAATGTTCAGGTTATCACCTATAGTGGCGACACTTATGATAATGTCAAAATCGTTGGCCAAGACCCATTGAACGACGTTGCATACCTGAAAATCGATAACGTTAGTGATTTACCAACAATTAACCTCGGCGATTCGAAGACTATCGCGGTTGGCCAGCCAGTCCTCGCTATCGGCAATGCGCTTGGCGCCTACCAAAACTCCGTCACGCAGGGTATCGTAAGTGGCACTGGTCGTAGTATCGAAGCTAGCGATTCTAGTGGCAAAAATACCGAAACCCTTTCCGACATGATTCAGACCGATGCCGCCATTAACCCAGGCAACTCTGGTGGTCCACTCGTTAATGCGAACGGTGATGTAATCGGCATCAACACTGCTGTTGCCGACGCAAACGGTCTCGGTTTCTCTATTCCAATTGCCGCCGTGAAGGGCATGCTTAATAATATTATGAAGAACAACAGTGCAGAGCGCGCCTATGTCGGTGTTTCCTACATTCCAGTTACGGCCGATGTTGCCAAGAAATACGACCTTCCGGTCAATCGTGGCGCCTATGTCTATAGTTCAAGCTCATATAGTTCCGCGGTCGCTAAGGGTGGCCCAGCCGACGAAGCTGGCATCGAAGACGGTGATATTATCACAAAGATCGGCACAGCCGAGGTTGGCGTCGCTGGTTCAATCTCGACTCTTGTAGGCGAATATATGGTCGGCGACACAATTGAAGTCACCTTTATCCGCGATAATAAAACTTATACGACCAAAGTTACGCTTGCCGCCTATAGCGAGTAATTAAAAAAGCCGCCCCCTAAAGGCGGCTTTTTGTTTCTCTGATAAACCCCTAGCAAAAAATAAAAAGATATGTTAAAATAACAGGGTAAATAAATTTAACGATACAGTTCTGCGTGGAGCAGAACGAAGGAGAAGGTAGAAGATGCCTGTAAAAGCAGATATCAAGGAGCTTCTTGCTGCCGGCGCCCATTTTGGTCACAAGACCAGCCGTTGGCACCCAAAGATGGCTCCATACATCCACAGCAAGCGCCAAGGCGCTCACATTATTAACCTTGAAAAGACCGTCGAAGCTCTCGACGAAGCTCTTCCAGAGCTCACCAAGCTCGCCAGCAAGGGCGAAAAAGTTCTTTTCGTTGGTACCAAAAAACAAATGAAAGACACTGTTAAAGAAATCGCTGAATCTATCGACATGCCATATGTTACGGTTCGTTGGGTTGGTGGTATGCTTACCAATGTCGAAACCGTCAGCAAGCAAATTCGCAAGCTCAAAGACCTCGAACGCCGCATGGCTTCCGGTGAGCTCGAAAAGCGCTACAGCAAGCTCGAAGTTCAACGCTTCCAAGAAGAAATCGATGTCCTTAATGAACGCTACGGCGGCATTAAAGATATGAACAAGCAACCAGTTGCTGTAGTTGTTGCTGATACCATTCAAGACAAGAATGCCATTAAGGAAGCTAAGACTCTCAAAATCCCTGTATTCGCTATCTGCGACACCAACAGTGATCCAACTGAGGTCGATTATCCAATTCCAGCCAACGATGACGCCATCAAGTCCGTCAAGACCATTCTTGAGTACTTCGCTGCTGCCGTCAAAGAAGGCAAAGCTAAAGTTGCAAAATAATTTTAAAAACTAAAAGGAGTCAAAATGGCTGACAAAACTACCAAAGAAGTAGCAGGTGAGGCAAAAGAAATCACCATTGAACTCATCAAGAAACTCAAAGAACTTTCTGGCGTTGGCTTGACTGATGCAAAGAAAGCCCTCGTCGAAGCTAAAGGTGATTTCGATAAAGCCCTCGCTGAAATGCGCAAAAAAGGTCTCACCAAGGCTGAAAAGCGCGGCGATCGCGAAACTCGCGAAGGTCTCGTTGAATCTTATGTTCACGGTGGCCGCATTGGCGCAATCATTGAAGTAAACTGTGAGACTTCTTTCGTTGCAAAGACCGACGAATTCAAAGATCTCGCCCACAAGCTTGCTATGCAAGTTGCTTCCATGAATCCACAATGGGTTACTGAGGACGAAATCCCAGAAGACAAGATGAAAGAAGCTCGCGAAGCTGCCGAAAAGACCATGACCGGCAAAGAACCAGCTGACAAGAGAGATCAAATCTTGGCCGCCAAAGTCAGTAAGACTTTCGCAGATCGCGTTCTCATGAGCCAGGTCTACATCTTTGACGAAACCAAGACCGTCGAGCAATTCATCAAAGACACCATTGCAAAGACTGGCGAAAACATCACCGTCAAGCAATTCAAGCGCATCGAGCTTGGTGTTGTCGAGTAATTCGAGACTCACTCAAAATATCCCCTGAAAATAGGGGATATTTTTTATTTCCATTTCGCTTCTGCTTTCTATTGACTTTTTCGAAAAAATGTGCTACACTAGAAGTGTACCCATTGTGGCTGTACATTAATAGCTCAACTATCGAAGGAATAGAAGCGCTTCTTAGTGCGACGGAGCATTGCTATTTCTGCAATAGGTTTCGTCTTTGGCTATTTTTCATGATTTAAGGGAGGTGTTATTCATGAACAAAAAGACCGAAGAACTTTTTCATAAGTTGGCATTGTCAATCATCATTATTTCTGCGATATGCATGGCGTTCATTATCGTCTTATGTTTGATTTTGAGCGAACTCAGACTCAATTGGAGCCTGATTTGCGTACCGCTTGGTGTTTTGATCATCATGTTAGCTTGTCTCGTTTTCCGAGACCTCAGTTACCACGTAAAACTCAATAAGGCCATCGAAGCAGGCGAACCGACCGTAGAAGAATGCGAGGCTGCCATTCGACATCTAGTCGACAAACTCGACGTTTTGGATGCAGCCATCAGTAATGGCATCTATGTTTCATCGCGTATGCAGATGGACTCACAGATGGCCGATATCATGATGGAGGCACTCGAAGAATCACCGCTCGACAATGACGAGCAGGCTTACGAAAGGGCTGAACGCCTGAATCGTTCGCTGAGTTTTCACTTTGACAGCTGCAGCAGCAACGTTGCGCCGCTTGTCAAACATTACGAGTACAACCTTTCGCGTCTGCGCAAATACGCTCAGCGCGAATATCTGCCCGACGAATTGCTCCAACGCATTGATCAGCTCATTGATCGATACGAATCTAAGCACTATCAACAGCAAATGGACTCGCTGCTAGCTTCTACTCCTACGACGACGAATGTCGAAGTTGAGGTAAATCCATTTTAGTGGAGGCTGCCCTTGCGTTTTCTTTGGAGGGCAGCTCTTTTTATTTGTTCAATACGTCTGGCTCGGCTGGATATTCGTAATCATTTAATTTCGATAAATCACCCTTTAGGGCAACCGCGCCCCAACCTTCCAGTTCATCGCGAAATGGTTCATAGATGTCATTCAGTAGAAAAGTCTTTTTGTTGTAATAGTAGGCAAACGCGGCTTCCGCAAAACTGTTTGCGCCGATGTAGTTTTCAATGCCATTTTTAGGAGCATTTACGATCAAGATAAACTGGTTCTTTGGATCAATTACGCGGCTAAAATGTGCACGCGATGCAATTTCTTTTGGCTTTCCTTCCATGCATTCAACCGGCAAAATAGCTTCATAGCCCAGAGTTTTTAATTCGTCAGCGACCTGCAAAATTTGATCTTTAACTTTCATGCTTCCACATAAAACAACATTCTTCATATCATTATTTTACCGCAAAAAATATCCCCACAAACGGGGGATATTTTTGATGACTTGCAACTAACTAGTTTGCTAGTTCGTGACCAGCCATTTTGCTGGCGAAGTCGGAAACATAGAAACCGATGATGCCACCAAGAACTGGGAAGATCACATAGGTGACCAACATTGGCAACAAAGCCTGCATTAAAGCATCAAAGCCTTCTGCGCTGCTCGGGAATAAACCGTAGACGAATGCAACTGCTGGGTTCATGACGAATAGGTTTTCAGTAGTGTAGAAGAAGTTGCTGCAAATTACGACAGCGAAGAGCAAAGCGAGAAATACGCCAGCTGCAATAATCGCTGAGAATGTGAATGCGCTCTTCTTGTAAACTAAAGCGCGTGCGAAAGCGAAACCAATGATGATTGCGCCCATGAACTCGACCATAACGATTGGCCAGAACATGCTGTAGCCTTCAGTTGCGACGGTCAATTCGCTAGCTGGAGTTAAGGCTGGGAGCACGGCGGTTTCTGCGTCGAGTGCACCGGAATCGATACCAACCTGGAAGAAGCTCTTAATAATCATAAAGCCCAACCATGCACCAAGTACCTGAGCAATCAAATAAAGTACACCACGAATTGCGCTCATGCGGCGAGTCGCGAGCATACCGGCGGTGACGATTGGGTTGAGGTTTGCGCCAGAAAGGCGGAATACCAACAAGGTAATCACAAGATAACCAAAGATGAAATAAAGTGGGTTCATCAAACCGAGCGTCATCACGATCATTGTGATTAATGCGACGCCAATGATTTCACCAAGGATTGCACCAATAATGTGAGTATCTTTAAAAATAGTTAAAATGTTTTCGGAAGCGTCGAATTTTCGGGCAAAAAATTCTTTCACTCCACTTGGTTTTGGAGCAGTAATTACCTTTACTTCTTCCTTTTTGGATTCAGTTTTCTTTTTGGCTGCGGTTTTTTCAGCGACTACTTCCGCTTTTTTGTCTACTTTAGCGGCAGTAGTTTTTGGCTTTGAAGCTGGCTTGCTTTTAGCTGCAGGCTTCTTCGCCTTCTTGGCTTTGGATGTTGCCATTCTTCCTCCTTTTAAGAAATATATAACACCATAATATCATAAAACTATCAGATGCGAGTATTTTCTCCCCTGAACACTCCTTATGCTTCATTTTGTCAAAACGGCGATTGATGATACAATGAAAAAAGCATTTTATTTACGGTAACTAGATTAGGAGGTCTACGTGGGAATTTTAGTAGAAGACAACAAAGAACGCAGCAAACTTCAAGATCGTATTACGGCCGATTTGCGCGAGCGTTCTGAGCGCACTTCGCTCGATGAAGATCATGATGTTGACCTCGTAGAAGATTCGCGCCACGTTGAAGGTACGCACAAAACGAGTAGCTTCAGCTGGTTCTGGTTTATCTTAGTCTTTTTGGCAATTTTGTCATTGATTATTATTTTCGTTCTGAAATAGCCAATCATATCTGTTCTATGCTAAAATAGAAGAGTTATGTCAAGTGTTGCGGAGTTAAAGAAACAACTCAAGGACCTCAATCTTGAGTACGCCAAAATTAAGGACCTCCCAAAAGAGGAGCGTGCCGCGTTTGGTCAAAAAATCAATCAACAAAAGCAAGCACTTGAGCAGCAAATTATTGAGGCCGAGGCTAAAGCCGAGGAAGTTGCTGTTGAAGCGCTCGATATTACTGCGCCGTGCGATGTAAACGGCGAAATGCCACAATTTCTTAGTGCCGATCATGGTAGTCGTCATCCATTGATGACCGAGCTTGATCGCGTCATTGGCATCTATCAAAGCATGGGTTTCGACATTATGGAATCGCGTCAGCTTGACGACGAATTTCATATGTTCGATAGTTTGAACTTTGCAAAAGGTCATCCAGCTCGCGACGGTTATGATACCTTCCGCACCGAAGAAGGTTTCATTCCGCCGGCTCACACCAGTACCATGCAGCATCGTGTTTTGAAGGCCTACAAACACAAACTCGACGAAGGCAATGCAATTGCCGTAGCTGTGCCAGGCCGCGTTTATCGTAACGAAGATGTTGATGCTACACACGAGCACACTTTCTATCAATGCGAGGGTGTTTATGTTTCCAAAGATTGTACCTTGGGTAACATGCTCGCAATTCTCCGCGAATTTTTCGAGAAGTACTATGGTCAAAAACTCAACATTAAAACTCAACCAGGCTACTTCCCATTTACTGAACCATCACTTGAGTTCTTAATTGAAAAACCAAAATCACTCGGCGGTAAAGGCGACGGCTGGCTCGAAATGCTCGGCTGTGGCATGATTCATCCAAATGTGCTCAAAATGGCCGGCATTGATCCAACCGAATATCAAGGCTTTGCTTGGGGTGGCGGTATCGACCGTCTTGTCATGTTGCGCTACGGTCTTAGTGATGTTCGCAACTTTGAAGCAGCTAAACTTGATTTCTTGAAGGAGTTCTAATGTTAATATCGCTTAATCATTTGAAGCTCGGCCTTGGAGACATTAAAATCTCCGACGACGAACTCGTTAAATTAATTGGTGCTCGCCTCGTGGAAGTCGAGGGCGTCATCGATCAAACTCATAAATATGATGGCATCTATGCCGTGCAAGTTAAATTTGCCGAAAAAATCCCAGACACGCATCTCACACGCTGTTTGATTGATGACGGCGGCAAAGCTACTGACGTTGAGCGTGACAAAGACGGCTACGTTCAGGTTATGTGTGGTGCGCCAAATGTCCATGAAGGCATGTTTGCGGCCTGGATTGCACCGGGCGCAATTGTGCCATGCACGGTCAACGATGCGGAGCCATTCAAAATCGGCATGCGCAAAATGCTCAAACAATACGATTCTTATGGCATGATGGCCGCCGCGGACGAACTTGATCTCGGCGACGATCATGCAGGTATTGTCGAACTTGATCCTACCGACCTCAAACCAGGTGCAGACTTTGCCGACTTGTTTGTTGACTTGCGCGATAAAATTCTCGACATCGAAAACAAATCCCTTACGCATCGTCCAGACACTTTCGGTGTGCTTGGCTTCCGTCGCGAGGTCGCTGGCATTCTTGGTCAGAAATTTACCTCGCCAGACTGGTATTTGCACCCGACTGTCGATTTCGAAAACGACCCAGCAGTTAAACTCGATATCGAAGTCGATGAAACCCTCTGTCCGCGCTATACGGCAATTGTTTTCGAACCAACCGAAAAAGAATACTCGCCATATCTCAGCAATCAAGCCACCTTGTTGGCGCGTGCCGGCATGCGCGCAATCGATCCGATCGTTGATGCTACCAATATGTGCATGTTGACTTACGGCCAACCATTGCATGCTTTTGATTATGACAAGTTTGTCAAAGTTGGCGGTACTAATTCGCCGAAGATCATCGTTCGTGCCGCAAAGCAGGGTGAAAAAATTACTTTACTTGACGGCAAAGATGTCGAACTAAACGAAGACGATATCGTCATTACGAGCAATAATGTTCCAGTTGCACTTGCTGGCGCTATGGGCGGTGCTAACACTGCTATCGACGAAAACACTAAACGTGTCATCCTCGAATCCGCCACTTTCAGCCTCTACAATTTGCGCAAAACCCAAATGGCGCACGGTATTTTCTCCGAAGCTATTACGCGTTTTACAAAGGGCCAGCCAGCCGGTCAAACTCTGCCAGTTGCCTTACGCTTTGCGCGCGAAGTCAAAGATTATCTCAAACCAGTTGGTCTATTTGACAGCCAAAAATCCGCACCAGCAGCCGAAACCGTTGAAGTTGAGCTTTCACAAATCAACAATTTGCTCGGCACTAAATTCACTATCGCTGAAGTGCAGCAGATTCTCGAAAACGTCGAGTTTGCCGTCAAGGTTTCTGGCGAAAAATTGTCCATTACCGTACCGTTCTGGCGCACTGATATTCATATTCCAGAAGATATCATCGAGGAAGTTGGCCGTCTCTCTGGCTACGACAACATCGCACCGGTTTTGCCACTTCATGCCACATCCGACAAAAACGCCTCGTTCGAACTCAAGTCTGAGCTCCGCGATATTCTCAGCGCATTTGGTGCAAACGAGATTTTAACCTATTCATTCGTGCATGGTGATTTAATCAAAAAGGTCGGCCAAGACACTGCCAATTCTTATCGCATCGTTAACTCGATTTCGCCAGATTTGCAATATATTCGCCAGAGCATCGTTCCAAGCTTGCTCGACAAGAGTTATGCCAACTTGCGTGCCGGCTATAGTGAATTTGCTTTGTTCGAAATGAACCAAGTTTATTCCCGTACGGACGGCGTAGACGAGGATGGCGTGCCGCAGAATGCACATCATCTCGCTCTAGTCTATGTTTCTCAATCTGGCAAAACTGCTTTCTACGCGGCCAAGAAATATCTCGTTGAAACTTTCAAGAAACTTGGCATTTCCGCCGATATTAAGCCGTTCCTAGTTGCCAAAGACCAAACAAATGCTTACTATGAGCCAAAACGTTCTGCCAATATCGAAATTTCCGGCAAACTCATTGGTCACCTTGGTGAAATCAAAACTCCAATTTTGCGTCAAATGAAATTGCCGCTCGGTACGGCCGCCTTCGAAATTAGCCTTGATGCTATTCTTGCGCTCGATCGTAGCAATGCAAAACATTTCCGCCTCAGCCAATATCCGTTCGTCAGTCGTGACGTAACTTTGAGTGTTGCCGCAGATGCGAATTATGGTAATTACGAACAAAAAATCCATACGGTTTTCGAAAATGCTGGACTAATCTATCGCGTGCAACCGACTTCGATTTATCGCGCAGACGGGGCAGCGCAAAAGAACCTCAGCTTCCATCTCGAATTCGCTCACCCAGACAAAACTTTGGCCAAGAACGAAATCCAAGATATAATGAAACAAATAGAATCAATCAAATAGTGGTGGGATAACGGAGGTAATATGATTAAAAATGATGAATTGAAGACCACTGGGCGCCAGCGCGTAACGATTATTATCATCGCCATTTTTATGCTGCTGTCGACTTTTGCGCTTTACGCCACCGCCATTATGGGTAACGGCAATTCAAATACTAGCAAGACCGTCAGTTCAGAGAAACAGGCACGCTTTAACGAGCTTTATCAAAAATATCTTGATGCCGTCGATGCGCAGACTGCTGAGTTGTCCAAAAAATATTTCGATCAATTTTCGTCTTACCGTTCTCGTGTTAAGGCTTTCAATGCCGCCGATGTCGACGAAGTCGTAACCAAAGATCTCGTAGTTGGCGACGGAGCAGAGGTAACCGACAAAGACTTCGTAAATTATTCCGCCTACTATATTGGTTGGCTATCTAATGAATCGGTTTTCGACTCATCCTTTGATGATTATTCCAAGCCAACTTCACTCCGTGCGCCAATGCCAGGTTCGACCAATATGATTGAGGGCTGGCTCAGTGGCATCGTTGGTATGAAGATTGGTGGCGTGCGCGAAATTACCATTCCGGCCGAGCTCGCTTACGGTAGCACCGAGCAGGAAGATATTCCGGCCAATAGTGCTCTTAAATTCGTCGTGATGCTTATTGATCCTGTTCAGGATCCAGATTTCGAGGGTTCCGCCGAGCTTGAGCAGCTCTTCGACGAGCTTTACCCATCAACCTACTAAAATCCTACTCAAAATCCCCGTCTAAAACGGGGATTTTTTGATGCCAAACAACAGGGGTATAAGCATAAGCGCTCTTGACAAAAAATGACGCTTGTGCTATAATGCTTGTATAGCTGCTCAAAAAGTAGTCTAAGTACATTCAAAAGCATGTCATTCAGCACGATAAACTTCAATTATCCGACGATTTTCTTGTCTTAATCTGTTTTTCCGCAGTCTTGCTCATCTATATGGTGAGTGAAACTGCGGAAAAAAGAAAAAGAAAAGAAAGGGATTGATATAAATGAATAAATATTTCCATGCCTTCGTACCGGGCTTCAATAATTGGTACATCGTAAGCGCTGCGCTTATCGTAGTTGCAGCACTAATCGGCCTTTTGGCTGTAAGGGTAAAAGAGGTTCGCGTAAAGGACACAAATCGTAAGGGAAGACTTATCAAGGTCACTACCAGAACTACGGATATCGTAGTTACTGCAATTCTTGCGATTGTAGTGTGCTACATGATCTATGTGGAATCTTTCGACGGGATTCTTCAGTGGTGGGACAACCACACTGGAACTCAATATGGCGACCCAACTGGCTTCTATAGCTTAATGCTTGCCGGTATGACACCTACTGTTGTTTCAGCAGTAATCTGGGGAATCTACTTCTTCGCTTTTCGCCTTGCGAAATACGCGAAAATCAATCGCATTAAGGCGACTTTAAAGGAGTCAAAAACTCCTTATGCGGTACGCAAAATGCGCACAGTCTTCGATTCCGCAGTAGACTTATGCGCAATTGTCGTGTTGTTAATCGCCTTCGTTGGACACAAGATTGGTGCTGCGGTTGAACGCATAGCTAATCGTCCTGAAAGTGCCTAGACATGCTAACCTGGGCCCCCGGCTTCGGCTGAGGGCCCTACTCTTTTTTAGGGGGATTTTATCTGTTCTCTGGCCTCATGTTAAAATGAAGTCATGGAGCAGACTTTTTTCTTTTATGATCTCGAAACTTCTGGCCTCGATCCGCGCGCCGATCGTTTGATGCAATTCGCTGGCCAGCGTACCGATATGGATCTAAATCCAATTGGTGATCCAGTGAATGTGCTCGTTAAACTTGGCGAAGATACATTACCAAGCCCGTATGCCATCATGGTGACCAAAATCACGCCACAATCAACTCTGCAAGATGGTTTCACTGAGGCTGAATTCTGCGAATATGTTATGAAAGAAATTTTTACGCCTGGCACCATTGCTACGGGGTATAATTCGGTACGTTTTGACGATGAATTTATGCGACATACTTTTTGGCGCAATTATTATGATGCTTATGAGTGGCAGTGGAAGGATGATCGTAGCCGTTGGGATTTGCTCGACGTCGTACGTATGACTCGCGCTTTGCGTCCAGATGGCATTAAATGGCCGGTCACGCCAGAAGGTAAAGCCACGAATCGACTAGAGCTAATGACGAAAGAAAATGGTATCACACATGAACACGCGCACGACGCTTTGTCGGACGTAGAGGCTCTGATTTCCGTCACAAAACTCATTAAGGAAAAACAGTCGAAGCTCTACGATTATCTTTTCAAAATGCGCGACAAGCGGGCAGTGCAAAAACTAGTTAATCTCGAAAATCCGCAGCCTTTCGTCTACTCGTGCGGTCGCTATTCGTCCGAGCATAATAAGACATCCGTTGCATTTCCGATTGCGCCGGCCAAGAATGGCAATGTTTTGGTATTTGATTTGCGTTACAACCTCGACGATTTATTAAAAGAAAAAGCTGAGTTGGCTAAAACTGAGCCAGAACGAGCTGAGTCATTCTATCCAATCGTGAAGGAATTGAAATATAATCATTGTCCGGCCGTAGCGCCACTTGGTGTGCTAAAGCAGGGTGATGCCTGGTCCCGAATAAATCTCGATGAGGCTACCGTGCAGAAAAATCTCGAAGTCTTATTGAAGCACCCAGAGTTTGCTGAGCGCATGCGCACGCAGAATGAAAACCGCGAAGAATTTCCGCCAGCTATTGATGCGGAGTCGGCTTTGTATGATGGTTTCCTGGATAATATCGACAAGAAAACCTGTGATGCCGTCCGTAATGCTGGCCTTCAAGAAATTGCCGCCTTCCACCCAGATTTTCACGATGAGCGTCTTGCTAAAATGTATGTAAATTACAAGGCGCGTAATTTTGACTCAACCTTGTCTGATTCCGAACGCGCAAGCTGGGAAAAATATCGCATGGATCGCATTAAAGCTCGTCAAAATTCATTCATCAAAGCGCTGCAAGACCTCAACGCGCAGGGTGCGGATCCGTTCATCTTGCAAGAGCTACAACTTTGGTATCAATCGCTTTTGCCATACTAATTTCTTATGTTTTTCAAAGACATCGCACGATGTTAAACTAGAATTATGCGATGGTTAGTCGGACTCAATTCTTTGCGATTTTTTGCAATTGTCTTGATTGTGATTTATCATCTTTTCCGCTCGTTTTTGCCGGGCGGCTTTATTGCAGTTGATATTTTCTTTGCGATTTCTGGCTTTCTCATTTTTGCTAAACTTTTGCAGGAATATCAAAAAACCAACAAAATCTCTTATCGTAAATTTATTCTAGAACGCCTAAAGCGTATTTTCCCGCCATTATTGATTTGCGTCATTATCACTTTGACAATCGCGTTATTTGTAAACAAAGATATTCTAGCCGGCATTCAGCTACGCACCGCAGCGGCGTTGAGCTTCACGACGAACATCGTCGAATTATTCACTGGTGGCAATTACGAAAACACAATTTCGCCGAATCTCTTTGAGCATACTTGGTTTCTAGCGCTCGAAATGCAGTTTTATCTGCTAATGCCGCTAATTGCAAAAATGCTTCTGTATACGCAAAGCAATAAGAAAAAGGCAGTCCAAACTCTCATGATTGCGTTTGTTGTTTTGGGGCTTTTGTCAGATATTCTGATGGCTATTTATGGTGGCTTGCTTGGCGCGACGAACCGTAGTTATTTTGCGATCGATACCCACATGGGCGCCTTTTGTCTCGGCGCTGCTTTTGCTGCATTGAACCATTTAGTTCCACGTACGCCACGCACTCCAAAACTAGTACCGAGCATTGGTGTCGCCTTAAGTTTAGTTATTATCTCAATTCTTGCTTTCAAAACAGAATATTCTGACGCCTTCACTTTCATTTTTACGCTGCCATTTGTCGGCATTTTGAGTGTGATTTTAATCTTCTGCATCATTAAATTACAAAACAATCGCCATAGTCGACGCAAAGCACCGATAGTGATTCGGGTCATGGAATATTTGGGTAGTTTATCGTTCGGCATCTATTTATTCCATTATCCGCTTTATGTATTACTGCCAGAAATTCTTCCAGCCAATACACCAGAGTATGTAGCCCCAGCAATTAATATCGCCCTGAGCGTATTTCTGTCCTGGTTCTTTACGGAAATATTTAGGCTCCCTCATATTATTGAAAAAATACGTCGTGGGCCGATTCGTCCACGCTTAATGCGCACTGCGGTTCTCGTATTGCTATGTGTACCAGCAATTGTTACTTTGGTTATTACGCCAACAACATCCAGTATTTCTGAACAGCTTGCTTCGGTTGAAGAAACCGAATATGAAGCCGACCCGCTTTTCCAGCCTGACATTCTTGGCGCGAAAAGCGCTTTCAATAATTATTCTGACGCCGTCTTGCCATATATCGAAGCAGCCGAAAAGAGCGAGGCGCCTAAGTCGCTCGGCAATCGTGCCGCAGCTTCCGCTAACGCGGCTAGTGTTTTAGTTTTGGGCGACTCGGTCACTTTGGGTGCTAAGGCCAATATTGAATCCGTCATCGCAAATTCGTATGTCGATGCAAAAGAGTCGCGCGGTATTGAAACTGCTACAGGCTTGCTTGCTGGTTATGCTGCCACCGGAAAGTTGCCGGAATATATCGTAATTAGTCTTGCTACCAATGAGCGTACAATAACAGATTCATTGCTGCAAAATATCGTGAATGTGGCTGGTGCTGATCATAAATTTGTTCTTGTCACGGCATATGCCGGACCAAAACAGCCACGCGAGACTCAGAATAGTGCTCTAAAATCTTTTGCCGACAAACACGAGAATGTCTTTATTTGCGACTGGTGGCAAATTGCGCATGAAAACTGGCAGTTAATGTATGCCGATCATATCCATCTCAATCCGGAGGGTCGGTCGACCTACGCAAACTTACTAAATAATACAATTCGGAGTATTGGGCGATGAGGGCGGAGTTGAAAGAGCATCTATCTACTAAACGAAAAATACGTCAAGCCAAACGCCTTGCCGCCGTAGACCAGAATAGGCCGAAGCGCATGCGGCTTATCGTCATCTTAATTATTTGTGCAGTTATCTTTTTGGCGTCGGAGTGTTTTGGCCTATATTACACGAAACTAGAACATGATCGCCAGCATGCCGACGAAACAGCATCAAATATGGTTTCAGATTTAGCTATTATGTCTGTCGCCTTGCAGTCCGGCAATCAAGCTTTGTTTGAGCAAAACTTCAATGAATTTCAAAAAGACTTAACCGAATATAGTCAAAACCATTACGTGCAACAAAACTCGAAAGACAATCTCTCGCGTCTTCAAAATTATGCGACGATTTTGCGAGACGATGCGGCGACGATTAGTGAAATGAACCAGCTGCATTCTATGTTGAATCAATTAAGTCTAATTGCGGAGTCGGATAATCTAGTAGAGAATCTGGCTGCTTATCGTCAGAATTTAGTCAAGCTCGAGGAAAACTTAGTCGAAGTAGATGCAGAACAGTTGCAAGATGCACGTAAGATGCTAGAGGGCAGTACTAATGAGCTCGAAGCGCAACTCGAATCTATTGCAATCTGTGTAAATGTTTGTCCGTCCTCAACTATAAAGGACAAGAAAGAATTATTTACGGAAACCATCTCTGATGCAGTTGCCAAATTTGAAACTCTAAACGAGACGCTCGTTGAACGCTATTCGCCACACCAATATATTTTATTGCTACAATAGAAGTATGCAAAAAATCCTTTTTCCAGAAGCAAATAATGAATTTATTAAAACAGCCGCAGCCGAATTGAGCGCAAATAATATTTGCGAGCCAGTGCTGGAAGAGCTTGAGTTGCCTGAAGCTTGTTCGCAGATTAAGGACGGTATAGTCGGTGCAATGGTGGCTGGCATTGATTGGTCATCGCGCGATGTGATTTTGGCTTGCCGTGATTATCTTGGTATGCAAGACGGCTTTAAAACATTTTCGAGTTTATTTGTGGCGGATTTACCAGACGGTCGTCGCTTTATTATTTCTGATGGTGCAACGTGCAAAAATCCAACCTCCGAGCAGTTGGCTGAAATTGTAATTTTGGCACATGATGCTGCCGCCAAAATTCTTGATGAAACTCCTCGCGTTGCGATTCTCTCGTTCTCGACTTTCGGCTCTGGCGGCAAGGATCCGTCGATGGATAAAACCGCTGAAACAATTTCTATTCTCAAAGAACGTCGCCCAGATATTCTAGTCGACGGCGAAATGCAACTTGATGCTGCCGTTAATGAACGCATTGGCACTAAGAAGGCTGCAATTAAGGGCGGTTCCGAAGTCGCTGGCCGTGCCAACGTTTTAATTACTCCTGATATTAACTCCGGTAATATTTTATACAAGTCGGTCGAGCAATTTGCGCACGCTAAATTGGCTGGCCCAATTTTGTTGGGTTTCAACTATCCGGTATCAGATTTGTCGCGCGGTTCTACATCAGAAGATGTAGTCTTTACGACCGAATGCCTCATGAAATTAATCTAACAAAAAACTCCGGTTTCATCCGGAGTTATTTTTGTTATTCCTCTTCTTCTTTTTTGAATCCTGAGCGACTGCGAATGTCGCGAATTGCGTTCATGTAGCAAGAAAATGCATCAAATGGTGAATCGTATGGTGAGAAGTAGGCATGTACGCCACCATCGTTGAAGTATTTCGTACACATATAGTATGCATGGTCGCTAGTTAGCAACCTGCGCCAATCACTAATTAATTCCTCGTCATTGCTGGCCATTACGGAATCTTTTAATTCGTAAATTGCTGCCATCGCTTCGTGTTGCATCGAGTTGCCAAGCCAGGCGGACAAATCACGCTCTTCATCGGCCCACGTTACTGTCCAAGGCATCGAAATTTCGCCTTTTGGCTCTTCGCTATCGATAGCTTCACTGACGGTTAAGAAATTGTTCTCTGGGTCGCGACTCCAGCGGTCTACTAGGCTTTCGAAGAATTCAAAAATACCAGTGTCTTCCCAGACGTTTTCGCCAAAAGTCTCAAAATCCATGAATAAATTAATCAATGGGCCATCAAGCGACGCGCGGTCGAGCCAGCGCAGATATTTGTCCACAGTGAGCGGCCATTCTGGCCAGTTCTTGTTCGAAAAACGAAAAGCAATATCGTCGGATAAATGGTAGTTTTTGACTAGTAATTTCAAATTATTGCAGCCATCTGGGCGATAGACATGATTCGGTGTACGTGATTCAAGAATTTTATCCCAACCTTCGGCGAGAATACCCTTAAAACCATAACCATCCGCCCAACGCGCCAAATCGTTGTTATATGAGAACTCTGTGTTGCGGAAGACTTTAGATTCATAACCAAATAGTTCGCGGATCTTGGCTTGATGTTTGGCTACCTCTGCCTCGAATTCCTCACGATCATAGAAAAAAGCTAATGAGTGGTAATATGTCTCAGCAACAATTTCGACGCGACCAGTCTTAACAAGCTCGCGTAGCGTCTCGATAATATCGGGAGCCCATTCTTCGGCTTGTTCCAAAAATACGCCAGTAATCGAAAGAGAAAACTTGAAGCCAGGATAAGTATCAATGCATTTTTTTAAACGCTTCAGCATTGGGCGATAAGATTTATCGGCAACCTTTTTAAAAATACGCTCATTATTGGTGCCGGCGTACCAATCTTTATCAGTCCAATAATCATGATCGTGGCCGACGGCAAAAATACTATAATGCTTCACCCGGTATGGTTGATGCATGTGAAGATATAGTACTAGCGACCTCATTTTGTGTTTGTTACCTCTGCTTTAGAACATGTTGCGTTTATGTTTGCTAACTTCATCATACACTTGAATACATTTTTCCGCAACGTCATCCCAGGAGATGCGAGTGTATTCATGTTTGATGCCGTCACGCAAAATGTTCGTGAGAGCAGGGCTCTCTGCGATGTTGACGAGGGCGTCTGCCAACTTGTCTTCATCCCAGAAATCGTATCGCACAATCGAGCGGAGAACTTCGCCAACGCCAGACTGCTTCGTGATAACCAATGCATTGCCGTGATGTGCGGCTTCGAGTGCGGTCAAGCCAAACGGTTCAGAAACAGAGGACATTACAAAGATGTCGGAAATGCTGTAAATGTCACGTAGTTGTTTGCCGCGAATAAAACCAGTAAATATTACATTCTGTGAGATGCCTAAATCGGCCGAGGCGCGCATCAATTCGTCTTTTTCTTCGCCATCACCAGCAAAGAGGAAGACCATCTTTGGATGTACGCTGAGTGCACGAGCGGCAGCCCGCATCATGTGCATCAAGCCTTTTTGAAGCGTGAAGCGACCGACGGTTGATACGACGGTATAGCCTTGTTTCTTTAAGTTTTCGAGATATTGATAGCTAGAACCGTCATAACGATAGTCGTCGTCTTTTGGTAAAGTAAAGCCATTGTAAGCGACGTCAATCTTTTCTGGTGGAATACCGTACTTTTCAACGATGATATTCTTGGTGGCTTGGCTAACTGCAACAATCTTGTCTGCCCAGACGAGACCTTCATATTCAATCTGGCGAATTAATGGGTTGCCGCCAGTTGCGCCACCGCGATCAAACTCGGTTGCGTGAACGTGTGCCACAAATGGAATACCGAAATTCTTTTTTGCCAAAATGCCGGCCTCATAAGTTAGCCAGTCATGTGCATGGATGATATCCGGTTTAAATTTCATTAAGTACTGTTCGACGAAGAGGCAATAATCATGCTGGATGTCGCGGATAGAGTAGCCTTTACCGTTGTGACAGATGTGCTTTTTGTCGACACCCTTGTTGTCGTAAGCAGAGCATCCGTATTGATTAAGTGGGTCAATATGGGTGGCAGAAAGCACGTTCATGAAATCAAAATGATGGTCGGATTCGTACGGTACGACAAAATCAATGTCCGCACCCAGCTTCGCTAGCGATTTGGAAAGATTCAAGCAAGCTACGCCCAAACCGCCACTGTTGTGCGGAGGGAGCTCCCATCCTAGCATCAAAATTTTCATCTATACTTAGTATAGCACTTGCCGTAATAAGCACAAGCAAAATTTTCACGATTTTTTAAAAAATTCTAAATTTAATATAAAATCAGAATATGAGTAAGAAAACAGATATGACCGAGAAAGAAATCCGAGCACCTAAATCCAAAAAAACGTCAGAAGAAGTACAGCCGAAAGAGCGTGAAATTCGATGGTACCATTTTGCTTCTGCTTTTGTTGTCTTATTGTTATTCGTGTACGCTCTGTCAGTTTTCTTCACGCGTTTTGATCCGTCTCTGGTTGGGGCGCGTGCTAATATGAAATTCACATCCTCGGGTGGTTGTACAGCTGGTCTCGATAATATTAGTTATGCTACGCGTCGGTTTGGTATTAATAATGGCGACATGTTCTATCTTGAACGCGCCGAAGGAAAGATCCGCCATGTAGATAATGAATCTGAGGCGAACTTCCGTATCGATGATATCGGCGCTACGGTCAAATTATCCGTTCGCAATCAGACAAGCGATGAATGGGTCGAGCAGGAACGTTATTGGGAATATGACTACACTTATTCTTCGGATAATGAAGAGTG
>CAMNBP010000002.1 GCA_946532885.1 uncultured Candidatus Saccharibacteria bacterium | reverse complement strand
GACCTGGACCAGACCAACCAGGACCTGGACCAGACCAACCAGGACCTGGACCAGACCAACCAGGACCTGGACCAGATCAACCTGGACCAGACGAACATAAGACGGATCCGACAACCGCGGCAGTCGGCGATCATCATCAGATTTTGGGTGTCACAAATGGCGAAGCCCCAGAGGTTGCACCTACAGCGCCGAAGGCGGCGGAGTCTGAGCCAGGCCAGATCATCGATATTGATGAAGATGGTTTGGGCGGCCAGCAAGCAATTGGCGAAACACCGACTAATCAGGCTTCTATCGATAATGGCGACACTAATTTTAAACCCGAAAGTGGCTCTGACGGTATTGTAAATTCTGAGGAAGCGGAAAGAGCTGAAGCAGAAAGACAGAGACAAGTGGATGAGGCAAATAAAAGAGCTGCGGATCTTGCTGAACAAATAGCAGAAAGCGGAAGCTATGATTACACGACTCCTGCCGAAGCGCGAGCTGCTACAGAGAACAATGATAACGCAACGCCACCAAGTAATCCAGGCGAAGCAACTCCGTCTAAGCCACAGAGTGATGCGGCGGCTGAATTAAATGCTTTCTTGAATGGTACTAACGGTGAATCTGATACTACCGAAACGAGCGAGCCGGGCAACTAGCGGCAAAACATTAATTTCGTTCCATAAAAAGGAGTAAAAATGCAAAAACAAAAAAATACAAAATTTAAAAAATGGCCATTAGTGGTCGGGGCGGTAGCGGCGGTAGTCGCGACGGTATTAGTGCCATCGGCTTCGACCTGGGCATGGGGGCCGGATCGTATAACGTTTACGATGGAAAACCCGGCAGACTACATTACCTTAAACTCAATCACTAACAACACGGCGATTGGTGATGAGCGCAACTTCGTACGTGTGCGTGAGGCGGATAGCGATATGCTGTTTGGTGATGAGGTAAAAGTAGTTCCGGGCAAGGAATATGAGGTATATATTTACTTCCACAACAATGCTAAATCTAGCTTGAATGCGAGCGGTGTTGGCATTGCAACTGGGACAGTAGCGACTAGCCAATTTTCCGAAACGGTAAATTCGAAGAGTAAGGGCAAGGTGAGTGCTATTATTTCTTCGCCAAATGCTACGCCTTCTCAAGTGTGGGATGAAGCATACTTTACGACCGATTCGCAAGCAGATGTAGCATTGCGCTATATTACGGCTTCGGCAAAGATCTATAACAACTTCGGTTTTGGCGCTGCTGGTACGGTTTTGCCTGATGGTTTGTTTGGTGATGGTGTATTCCTTGGCTATAACAAGCTCGATGGCGTGTTGCCGGCCTGTAGTGAATTCTCTGGCCACATTATTTATCGTGTGCGCGCAGAGCAAGTTGGTGCAAAAATCGTAAAGAGTGTTTCAAAAGATGGCACAAATTTCTTTGATAAAGTTAGCGCACAACCTGGCGAAACGCTTACTTATAAAGTGGTCTTTACAAATAACGGCACGACAACTTTGAATAATGTGACATTGCATGACAAGTTGCCAAATGGCGTTACATTGATTGAAGGTACGTCATATTACGAAGATAGTGTTGGCAATAAGCAAAAATTGTCTGATTTGATTGGGCAAAATGGTTATAACTTCGGTAATTATGGCGAAGGTGTAAGCATTACATTAACCTATCAGGTGCGCGTGAATGACGACATCCTTGTGAATGAAACATGTGGCACGCACCAATATTCAAATAGAATGTATGCCGATTATAATGAAGGCGAAATCAGTGATGATGCGACATTTGAAGTTGAAAAGACTGGCTGTCAGGAAGAAGAAGAGCCTGAACCAGAACCAGAATGTCAGCCAGGTGAACCTGGTTGTACAACTCCGGAAGAGTTGCCACATACAGGTCCTGCAGAGATTGCGTTAGCGGTGACGGCAATTATTGCAGTAGTAGTCGGTACAACCTATTGGTACCATAGCCAAAAGGCACTTGAAGAAGCACAGGCAGCTGCTGGTACCTCACATAAGAAAACCACTCATAAAAACAAAAAATAAACGTTCATAATATTTACTCCTTGTGAACAAAAAAGACTCCGAATTGGGTATCGCGGAGTCTTTTTCTTGGTAGTGAAAGTGTTGGGGGCTTGATTTATCTGGGATTTTTTGATAAAATAACGCAAGACTAATAAAGGAATTATATGAAGAAAGCAGTCGTAAAGATCGGTGGCAAGCAATATGTTGTCGCTGAGAAAGAGACCCTCCGTGTGGACCTCCTCCCGGAAGGAACTAAAGATCTCGCTTTGGACGCTTTACTCGTAATTGATGGCGATAAGACGTCTGTCGGTGAGCCAACGGTTAAGGGAGTGAAAGTCAAGGCTAAGGTCGTAGAAGAAAAAGTCGCTGGCGAAAAGCTCCGCGTTATCCGCTACAAAGCAAAGAAACGTGTTCACAAAGAAATCGGCCATCGCCAAAAATACAGTGTGATCGAAATCGAGAGCATTGGCAAATAAATAGCTTAAAAATATCCGCTTCGGCGGATATTTTTTCGTCCGTAAAATGCTTGTGGCTGTGCTATTATATATAGTAATGGAGATTTTTGTTGGAGTACTAGTGGGGTTATTAATGTTAATGCTCTTGGTGGTGGCGCATGAGTTTGGGCACTTTATTGCCGCACGCCGCAACGGGGTTGATGTTGAGGAGTTCGGTATTGGTTTTCCGCCACGCGCGATTGCTTGGCGAAAAGTCGGTAAGAAATGGCGTAAGCTGACTCGCAAAGAGTGGGATAAGGCGCCTGGCGAAGGACTTATTATTTCCCTGAACTGGTTACCGATTGGTGGTTTCTGTCAGATGCACGGTGAGAGCGATGACGATAGTCGTAAGGGCACGTTTGGCAAAGCTAATTACTGGCAGAAGACAAAGATTCTATTTGGTGGCGTGGCGATGAACTGGCTGGTAGCTTTTTTGATTTTTACGGTCTTAGCATTCATGGGGATGCCGCATTTCTTGAGTAATCAGTTCGTGCTGGAAAATGATGTCGAGAAGATTCCGCAGACGCCAGTGACGATCAGTTCGATTATGGACAATAGTCCTGCCGCGGTGGCGCTGTTAAAGGAGGATGACATTGTTACGCAATTGCAGACGGCAGAAGGTGAAGACAGAACCGCAATTCTTTCGACGGATGATTTATTGAGCTTTAATGAACGTCATGCTGGGGAAGAGATTTTTATGACGATTGTGCGCGGTGGCGAAGTGTCTACTTTGGCTGTACGATTGAATTCAAGTGAAAGCGAATATTTGCTTGGCGCAGGAATTACTGGATCAGCAATTTATCGAAGCACCTGGAGCGCGCCGATCGTTGGGTTGGGGACGACGCTGCAATTGACCGGAGAGACCTTTAAGGGTATAGGCATGATGATTTGGAACTTGATAGATGGTGCAGCAAAGCAGATTAGCGGAAATGAAGAAACACGCCAGAAGGGCGCAGAAGAGCTGCAGGCGGCGGGAGATTCAGTTAGTGGTCCGGTAGGTATATTAGGAATTCTTTTCCCGGCCTTTACATCTAGTGGTCCACGTAATTTATTCTTCTTGGTGGCATTGATATCCGTATCGTTGGCCTGTATGAATGTTTTGCCAATTCCAGCATTGGATGGCGGTCGTTGGTTGATGATTTCAATCGCACGTTTGCGTAAGAAACGCCTATCCAAAAAGACCGAAGAAAAGATTGTGGGGCGATCGTTTATTGCAATTATAGTATTGGCGCTAATTGTAACAATCCTTGATATATTTAGGTTAATAGGATAGGTAAAATGGATAAAAAAGTAGAGAAAACAGATAAGAAAAGCGTGAAAAAGCGTGAAAAAATTGAATACAAAAGTTATTCATTCGTTGATAAGTTGTTAAAGAAAATCGGAGTGATGGATGAAGATAAACGCAAACGAACTGGCGGCATAATTTCTGTTAGCCTTTTTGCGATTGGCGTAACGCTTTGGGTTTGGGCGGCATTAAATCTCTGTATTCTGATTGCGCGGCTGGTTTTGACGTATACGCCGATTATGACTTTATTCAAGAACGCAAATCAGACTCTGCTTGAGCTTGTTCTGGAGGCGGTTGTTTATCTGGCCGCACTTTTGGTGACGATTTTCTTGCCATGGTGCGTTTTGAAGAAATTTAGTCCGGTCGCAAAAACGAATCGCAATGAGATGGGTTTACGCGGCCTGCCGACCTGGACGGATATCTTGTTGTCGATTGTTGGTTATATTGTCTCTACTTTAATCGGTGGCTTATTGCTATTAATTGGTCAGGCAATGCTTCCTGGTATTAACTGGGGGCAGTCACAGGAAGTTGGTTTTCATTCGATCTTAACTTCTGGCGATATGATAATGGCCTTTGTGGCTTTAGTCGTGATAGCTCCAATTTGCGAGGAGTTAATCTTCCGCGGTTGGTTATATGGTAAATTGCGAGCAAGAATTTCCGCATTACCGGCGATTTTGCTTGTGTCGTTATTGTTTGGTTTCGTACATGGACAGTGGAATGTTGGTGTAGTGGTTTTTTGTATGAGCGTGGCTAACTGTCTGATTCGTGAGTTGACGGGTACGATTTATGGCGGCATTTTAGTGCATATTATCCGTAATGCGATCGCCTTCTACGGCCTGTTTGTGCTCGGTTTATAGTATACTTAAAGAGATATGCCAGAACTTCCGGAAGTTGAGACGATTCGGCGTGGGCTTGATAAATACATTCTAGGTAAACGCATTGAGCGCGTGACTGTTTTGTGCGAAAAAAGTTGGCGTGGACTCGACAAGTCGTTAGTTGAGGGGCAAAAAGTTATCAAGTTGGATCGACGCGGCAAAGCGTTATTGATGCAACTTGAAAATGGATTGTGGCTGATGACGCATTTGCGGATGACGGGACAGATGATTTTTGTGGGCAACGAACGTTTTGCGGCTGGGCATCCTGATGGCGGTTTTACTGAGGAAATGCCCGGACGACATACGCGGATTTATTTTGATTTTGCGGACGGAACGCATTTATATTTTAATGACCAGCGGAAGTTTGGTTTTATTAAGGCTCTTGATGAATTGGGATTGACGGAAGATGAGTTCTTGAAGAAACTTGCACCGGAGCCGTGGGATATGAGTGAGGATGAATTCTGGGAGCGTCTGCAGAAGCACCGTAATTCTTTAATTAAAGCGGTTATTCTTGATCAGCACATAATAGCCGGCGTTGGTAATATTTATGCTGATGAGGGGTGTTTTATTGCTGGATTATATCCGGGGACACGCGTGAGTACGGTATCGCGCGAGACGGCCGATGCATTATTGCATGGTTTGCGTGAAGTGATGCAGCGTTCGATTGATAGCGGTGGTTCCACGATGAAAGACTATGTGCGGGCGGATGGCACAAAAGGCAGCTACTTGGAAAAATTTGCGCAAGTTTTTCGACGAGACGGTGAGGCTTGTCATAAATGTGGTGGCGAGATTCTGAAAACGCGCGTAGCGGGGCGAGGAACACATTATTGTCCACATTGTCAGCCGAAGGGGAAGGCCGATGCTTAAGATTTTTTATGGCACAGAACGAGCGCAAGCGCAGGTCGCAATAGAAAAATTGCTTGGCGTTGACTATGAAGTGGTTGAGGCAGATGGTTTGACGGCGAGCGATATGCCGTCGATATTTTTAGGAACGACCTTATTTGATGACGAACGAAAGATTTTGGTTAAAAGTCTAGATGAGAATAAGGAGTGCTGGAACGAACTATTGAAATATCTCGATACGCCGCATAAAGTTGTGATTTGGAATGAAAAGGCGCCCGATAAAAGGGGAGAACCCGGCAAGACATTATCGTCGGATAAACGTGTTGAGATTAAGGGTTTCGAGCGCGTAGTATCGAAGGAAGAAACTTTTGCGGCTTTTAATATGTATGACGACGCGGTAAAAGGTAATTTAAAGAAGGCATTGGCGACTTGTAAAACGCTTGAGTCAGATAAAAATCGGGACCCATATTCTACTCTAGGCGCGTTTGCGTCGAAAGCATTTACGGCACTTGAAAAACGTGATCATAAAGCTCCAGAAATTATAAAAATACTGGCGACAGTCGATACCGAAATGAAGTCGACTGGTTTGGATGGCTGGGCTTTAGTGAAGAAGGCTTTGGCACAAATCGCGATGGTGAAATAAAAAATATCTCCGACCTACTCGGAGATATTTTTAATAATTGCTTAATTAGTTAGCGTGGACTTCGACGCGAGTGCGTGGAAGGCTTCTACCAGAGAAGTGAGTCTTTTTGGTCTTTACGAAGACGACCTTGCCATCGATGGCAGCGTGAATCGTAAAGTTGCGGCTCATGAAAGTGCCAGGGCCGGCAATCTTCGTAGCGCCAGTTTGGCGGACGAGAACTTCACCAGTCTTGACTTGTTGGCCACCGAAACGCTTGACGCCAAGTCGTTGGCCGGCATTGTTGTGTAGGTTTTTGCTGGTACCGCCAGCTTTGACATGTGACATATTACTACTTTTTCCTTAATACTATTATTTGACGCGCAACGATTTGATCCTCTCGGTAATATAAGAGGTCATCGTAAGACGCATAACGATACTTTATGGCATTATAGCCCAATTTATCCAATTCGTCAAGGATATTTACCCCTGAATAAGAGCCGTCCGGACGCTTCCAGGCTGGGGTGGCCAAGGCGAGCTGGGTCCCGGCTGGGATTTGTTTGCCGAGGTTGCGCAAAAAATCGGAAAGTAGAGTCTTGGCGTCTTGCTTGAGTTGCTTGAGTTTGATGTCGGCTGGTGGAGCAGAAAGCGGGTGACCAAGGTATATTTCACTCGCGACATAATCTGGCGCTGACTGCCATTGATGTTTGGTGGCATCACCAACTTCAAGTTGGACTTGTGGGGCTTGAGTCTTCTGTAGTTTAGGGGTTTTATCGAAGAGCCAATCGAGGTTTTTGCGAGAATAATCGATCATTTTTTCGGACAGATCTGTGCCGTAAACCGAATAGCCAAGCAGGGCGGCTTCTTGTAAAACGACGCCGGTGCCACAGAACGGATCAAGCACGGTACCGGACTTAGCGCCTTCGGTAGCGAGATTAATCAGAATTTGGGCGAGTTTCGGTGGCAGCATACCAACGAAAGCATCGCGAGCGGGGCGGGCTTGGTCGCGTTTGGCATAGGCTGTGATGTTTTGGGTACCAATAGAAACTGCGGTATATTTGCCGTATTTAAGTATTTCGATGTGATTGGTCTTTTCGCCGAGTTGATTGTGGTGTGAGGTGGCTGAAGAGAGAATTGGGCTTTTGCTGTTTGGAACTAGACGCACATTGCGACCGTGGCGCTTTAAGAGATTTTTATATTTGAGAGCAAGCTCCCAAGTTTTACGCGGGTTGGCATGGGTCGAATAGTCCGAAATGCCGAGTGTGATTTTGCCTTCTGGCAGATTTGAAAGATAATCTTGAATCGGAGTATCGAGAATTAGGCCAGCTTTAACACTACCGCCAAGACGATCGATTGAAACGGAGTGCGCAGTAACGATGGCCAGATTTGGCGCGATTTGTTTGACTTTGCTACTCGAAAAAAGCGCCTCGAGCTCGGCGAGGGAAATCTTTGGTTCACGGCCCAGTACCAATAGATAATTCATATGCTATAATTCTAGCATATGTTTAAGAAAATTCTGAGCGTGGTTACCTTGTTGTTGGTGGCTCTAATTGCATATAAGGCTTTCAGTGGCGAGGTGGAAATTGATGGTCAGACCATGACAATGCTGGAGGCGACTTGGTACTCTTTGCAGCGGATCAATATTTGGATTGTACTCTTAATCATTCCGGAGCAAATATTGATGTATTACGCAGCGGGGCAGATTTATTTCGCATTTCTGCGCCAGCGTAAAAATTTCAAGATTTCGCAAGCTAGATTGACGCGAATTTCGCTTGAGATCAACTTTGTGAACCATGCTTTACCGTCTGGTGGTGCAAGTGGTTTGGCGTATTTGATTTGGCGCCTGAAAGACTTTAATATTTCGGCGGGACAGATTAGTTTTATTCATATTTTGCGCTATGGTATTTGTGCGATTGGTAATGCATTGCAGACTTTGGTGGCAATTATTATCGTATTGGCAACTGGTCAGGTTAGGGGGTATTGGGCACTTTGGCTGGCGGCTTGTGTGGCGGGTGGTATTATTGGTTTGATTATTGTTTGCTGGTTAATCGTACGAAAACAAAAGAATATTGATTGGCTATCTGCGACAGCTACAAAGTTCATCAATAAAGTAGTGCGCAGATTATCGCGCGGTAAAAAGCGCAAGATTTTGAGCGAAGAAAATGTGGTGAAGTTTTTCGGCGATTTGCGTGAAGATTACTTAAATCTAAAGAAGAACCGCAGGATTTTATGGAAGCCAATGGCTTGGGGTCTATTTTATTCTTTCCTCGAATTGGCGACGTACTGGGTGATTGCGTGTGCTTTGGGGCATCCGGAAATATTGCCGCAGATTATGATTGCAGAAGGTATTGCGAGCGTAGTCGGCACGGTTATGGTAACACCTGGCGGTATGGGTGGCTACGAGGGTGCCTTTGTGGCGGCCTTGGTGGCAACTGGTGTAGACTTGCAGACAGCGACAATTACAGTGGTAGTAACGCGTATCTTTGTGTTAGTAGGTACAATCGTGAGCGGTTGGGGCTTCTATCAGCACGCCCTAATGTCACGTGAAGATAAATTCCAGGCACCAACAGAATAATGCAGGTAGAACAAGTTTATAGTGTATCGGATTTTCAGGCGGTCTGTAATCAGATTATGGAGACCGCTTTTTCTGGTGTAATTATCGAAGGCGAAGTAGCGAGCTTCAAGATAAACCAGGGGAAGTTTGTATTCTTTGATTTGAAAGACGAACAATCGAGTGTTAGCTGTTTCATGATGAAATTTGCGTTGCGTTTTCCGTTAGAGGACGGTATGAAAGTGCGGGTACGAGCGATTCCGAAACTAACGAACTGGGGTAAGTTTTCTCTGACCGTGCAGGCAATTATGCCAGTAGGCGAGGGGAGTTTGAAGAAGAGTTTCGAACTGTTAAAAAAGAAGCTGACTGAAGAGGGCTTGTTTGCCGTAGAAAAGAAGCGACCGTTGCCGGTAAAGATTGTGAAGATTGGTGTTATTTCCAGCACGCAAGCGGCAGGATATGCGGATTTCTGCAAGATTTTGAATGAACGTTGGGGTGGTCTAGAAGTTTTGACGGCACACACGCAGGTACAAGGCATGGTGGCGGCCGATCAGATTATTAAGGCACTGAATTATTTTAATGAGCGTGGCGAAGTTGATGTGATTGCGATTATTCGTGGTGGTGGCAGTGCGGATGATTTGGCGGTTTTCAATGATGAAGCCCTAGTGCGCGCGGTGGCGGCTTCGAAGATTCCAGTAATTACGGGGATTGGGCATGAAGTCGATGAAAGTTTGTGCGATTTAGCTGCGGACGTAGTAGCGTCGACGCCATCAAATGCAGCACAAATGCTGACAAAAGATAAGCGCCAAATTAAAGTAGAAGTACTAAGCGACATAGAGCGAACAAGAAATTTGTTCAATTCTAAAGTTGATGAATTGATCGCGCAAAACAGGGGTGAAATCACGAAAGTCGGACGCGAAATCGTTGTAAAGATTACAACACAAGAGACGGAGTTGGCGGGGCTTGTTCGAACTTTGGAAGAATTGAATCCAGAAAAAGTCTTAGCACGTGGCTATGCGTTAACGAGGGGAAAGATTGAAAAAGGCGCCGAAATTGAAATTGTGACAAAAAATCAAATTGCGAAAGCCGACATTAAGGAAGTAAAGGAGCGAAAATAATGGCAAAAAGTATTAGCGATAAGATTTCCGAATTGAAAGAAGGGGTTGATTGGTTCTATTCGGAAGACTTTAAACTTGAAGATGCTAGTGAGCGATACAAAGCTTTAACTGTGCTAGCAAAAGAAATTGAACAAGATCTCGATAACCTCAAGAACGAGATTAAGGTCATAGACGAGGACTTTAGCAAATAATCTTGCGAAAAAGCTAACGCTAAAATATAATTTTCTTATGGATCAGAATTCTATGGGTGGATTTCCGCCAATGCAGGGCCAGGAACCAGTGCCACAAGAAGGTGGTTTTAATGGTTATGGTGGTGGCAATATGGACCCAACGCCTGCAATGAATCAACCGCAAATGCAGCCTGTTCAGCCACAAATGGCTCAGATGGCACCTCAGCCAATGATGGCTGGTCAAATGCCGGCACCAACGATGGCGCCAGCGGCAGCTCCTGCGCCATATCCATCTGTAGATAATAAGTCTAAGAGTACGCTTGTAGAGACGATTATTTTGGTAATTGTTTGTATTATTGCGGCGGTCGCAATTGTTGTGGCTGTGCTTTTCTTCATGCGCTGGAATGATTTGAATACCAATTATACGGCCGAAAAAGATCGTGCCGTAGCTGAGGCTCAGAGAGAGCAGCGTGAAGCTGACGATGCTACGTTGAATGAAATGATGAAGCGCGAAACCGTTCAGTTTACTGGTCCAGACGATTTTGGTCGAATCAATTTCTATTATCCAAAGATTTGGAGCGTTTATGAGGCTCAGGATGGCTTGAATAACAGTGATTATTCTGCCTACTTTGCGCCAGCTCCAGTGCCTTCACTCAATGATGAGTCTGCTCGTTATGCAATTCGTTTCCAAATTGTAAACCAGGCTTATGAAGATGTGGCAAATAACTATTCTTCGGCAGTTCAAGAAGGAGAACTAACGGCTGACGGTTTCCAGGCAGACAGCGGCAAGATTACTGGTACACGTTATGAAGGTACACTCGAAGAAGGCATCGAAGGTATCATGATTATCGCTAAAGTGAATGATAAAACTTTGATTTTGCGTACTGATTCTTCGGCGGTATATACCGATGATTTCAATAAGATTCTTGGCACGCTACGTCGTGGCAATTAATTAAAGCGCTGTTGCTTTGCGCCTCACTCTCGACTGATGTAAAATGAAGTCATGGAGAGTGAGGTTTTTAGTGCAAATTCGAGCACAGTTGTGGTCGCTCATGAGTTAAAAGCGCCTTTAAGCCTCATGCGTCAATTGGCCTTATCTTTGGAACTTGAGCGCGATATTGATCGGGCGCATCAGATTAGTGAAAAGATTGTAGTAACAAGCGATCGGGCAATTCGGCAAGTGAATGATTTGACGAAAATTGCGCGTTTGGATGAGGCATTATTCGAAATGGAGCCGGTAAATCCGCGGATGGTGTGCGATGATGTCGTGAATGAATTGTGGCGTTTGTTTAGATTTAATCATCGCGAACTGCGGCTAGAATATCGAAACAAAAAGCGACTCGTGGTAGGGAATCGACAGTTGCTGTATTCGGTGGTCTATAACTTTTGTTTAAATGCGATGAATTATGGCGGTGAAGAACTGCCGAGTATTGTGTCAATTAGCGACAAATATGGCACAAAAATTCGGATTGCGGTACGAGATTTTGGCCCAGCAATTCCGACAAAAATTTGGCGCGAAATAAAAGACGGTTTCGTGAAGCAGCCGGTCGATATCGCAATGCGACCAGGTTCGTCCGGTTTGGGGCTATACATCGCCGCAAAGTTTACGAATTATATGCAAGGTGATTTTGGTTTGATTCGCCACCGTGATGGGACGAGTTTTTACATTGATTTGCCAGTAAGCGGACAGTTGAGTTTAGTGTAATGATTGCAATAATTGAAGACGATAAAGGGTGGGAAGATTACTACCAGCAACTTTTGGCGGATTATGATCTGAAATGTTTTCATGATGGCCTAGCTGCGGTGCAATGGATGGATAAAACGGTGCCAGACTTGGTAATTTTGGATATCTTGTTGACTGGTCCGACTGGTTTTGCGGTATTAAATGAAATGCAGAGCTACCCGGAACTCGCAAAAGTGCCAGTGATTGTGGTAAGTAGTGTGGCGATGTCGGAAGATGAGCTAGCAAAATACGGCGTGCGGGCCGTTTTTGATAAAGGTGATATGATGCCGCAAGATTTACTAAAAAGCGTCCAGGCGGCCTTAGAAGGGGCTAGGAATGGCAAATAATTTGCGGGATAGGCGAACGCAGGCGATTGTGTTGCGCCGTACGAACTATGGCGAAGCGGATAGAATTCTACAGCTTTTGACGCCGGAGGGCAAAAAGAGCGTAATTGCAAAGGGGGTACGCAAAGAAAAGTCGAAGCTGGCGGGTGGAATTGAACTTTTTTCGGTATCAGATGTGACGATTCATGAGGGGCGGGGAGAGCTGGGAATTCTGACAAGTGCGCGACTAACTGAACATTTTGATGCACTAGTGTCGGATTTAGATTTAATTGAAAGGGCGGGGGTGATGTTGAAAGAAGTTAATCAACGAGCCGAGCAGGTGGACTCGCCAGAATTTTTCGATTTATTGCATCAGGCGCTACGCGCAATGCAGGCGCATTACGCCGAAGATTGGTGCTGGCGCGATGTGCTGCGTGCATGGTGGAGTTTAAATCTGGCGCGAGTTGCGGGCGAAGAAGTAAATTTACGATTTGATAATACCGGCGAGAAACTATCGGTAGACGAACGCTATCATTGGGATCAGGAAAGTGTAGCTTTAGCAAAGCATCCGAGCGGGCAAATTAGTGCAGACCATATCAAGTTGATGCGTGTAATGGTCGCGACGCCAATTGAGGTGACGTTGAAGGTGCAGGGGATTGATGCGCTAATCGACGAAGTGATCTATGTCGCGAAGTGTGTTGAGCGCGCAAAAAGCTGAATAAAAGCTATGACGCAAAAAGCCCTATTTTTTCGATTGCTAGTTCAAGCTTTTTGATTTTTGCCAATGGTTTAAAAGGGCCAATTGATGAAATGATAGACGAGATTAGTTAAAAAGAAATATACTATCGGGAAAATGCCAATGATGATGCCGATTATTGTGTAACGTGCACTGTTGCTGAGGTGTCTGGAACGGATAATTAAAGCGGAGCCTTGTTCAAACAAAGATAGAGCAACTACCTCCGAAATACAAACGTATATTATCTTGTCGGTAATGATGGTCGCGACAAGGAGTGCGATTATGATGACGATGATTACTATTGACGCGGTGATAGTTTGTTTAGAGTATTTTTCATAACTGTCGTCAATCTTCGCAAGAGCTTCCTTGAATATTTTGTCTTGTTCTTCTTTTGGGGTTTGCTCTGATAGGTCTTTTTCCTCTAAGAAATCTGAGAGCTCTTGTTTGTCCATATTCCTTATTATATATAAAAATGAAGTTATGAATAAGCGTTTTTAATTCTAGACATCAATAAACCCCCGCCGTTAAACGGTGGGGGTTTGTGAGGTAGACAGGCGAACTGGGCGTCCGTTGATATAAAAACGGAACTCTTTGCTAAGAAATACGGCGACGGCAGCAGGTGCATCAAAAGCCTTCTTCCAATGAAAATTGTCGAGATTAAAGTCGTCTGCAACTTCGTAGTTTAAGGCAAGAGTCGTCTTAGTGATTTTGAACTGGATTTGTTTTATCTTAGTAATTTCTTGCTGAGTATGGTTGACGGTTTGCAGGGCGCGACGATGGTCGAGGTCAGTTTTGTCGGCGAAAATTAAAGCAGCGTCGACTAGATTTTGAATATCGTCACAACTGCTATGATGTGCAATGGCATGGATAATGATGGCGATGTCACTATCTTTGAGTGGACGACCATTTCCCCAGCGTGATTTGAGATAAGCTTCGGCAATACGGGCGCCATTGGTGGCATGATTAGCGTCGCCGCAAATAAGTCCGCAGTCATGGATGAGTCCGGCGATGTCGGCGAGAAGCATTTCGTAATGATTGCCTCCGGCGCGACGGACGAAATCCTTGGCGACCGCAGCAACGCGGAGCCAATGCGGTTTACTGTGATCACAGCCGAATTTAATCTCTGTATCGGCGTTATATTGGCCTACCATTTTAGCCCACTCTTGCCATTCCGGATCATGAATGATGCGATCGTGAAGCTGATCAAGAAAAACCATAGAGAATCACTCCTTTTCGAAAATCTACCTATTAAGGTGCGTAGGATGATTATATCTTGAAAAGTGATATAATTAAAACATGAACGAGTACAAATACTTCATCGGTGGTTTTAAAGGTGGCCTTCGGGCCTAGTATTCTTGTGACTCTTAGAGCAGAACTTAGGGGGATTGATAGCATTTTGAAAGGAGAAAAATATGGCAAAAATGGAAGATATCGTTAGCCTTTGCAAGCGCCGTGGTTTTATCTGGCAAGGATCAGACGTGTATGGCGGCATGGCTGGAACATGGGATTTTGGGCCGCTTGGCGTGACCTTGAAGAAGAAAATTATGGATGCCTGGTGGCAATACTGGGTTGAAAACCGTGAAGATATGTATGGTGTGGATGCGGCGATTATTATGAATCCGCAAGTTTGGAAAGCGTCTGGGCATACGGAAACATTTAATGATCCGCTGGTGGAATGTAAGGAGTGTCACAACCGTTTTCGTGCCGATAAAATGTCGGACGAGATTTCTGAACACGTCACGACAGATGAGTTCAAGGCTCTTAACTTGAAGTGCCCGAATTGTGGTAAGACGAACTGGTCTGACATTAAGCAGTTTAATGGTATGTTTAAGACTAATGTCGGCACCGACCCTGACAATATTGCCTATCTCCGCCCAGAGACTGCGCAAGGTATCTTTACGAATTACAAGAACGTTGTCGATACGATTTATCCTGATTTGCCATTTGGTATTGCGCAGCAGGGTAAGGCTTTTCGTAATGAAATTTCGCCGCGTGATTTTATTTTCCGCTCACGCGAGTTTAATCAGATGGAGATTGAATATTTTGTCGATCCAGAAACGTGGGAAGAGCACTTCGATAAACTTTTGGCAGGTTGCCACGATTTTCTCGAGAATAAGATGGGCTTAAACAAAGAAAATATTCACGAGCTAGATGTGCCAGCAGAGGACCGCGCGCATTATTCGAAGCGCACGATTGATATAGAGTTTGATTATCCAATTGGCTGCGAAGAGCTGATGGGGATTGCTTATCGTACGGATTTCGACCTTAGCAATATTCAGCGTGAGAGCGGTAAGAATATGGAATATATCGTGAAGGGTGGCGGCAAGCGCTTTATTCCGCATGTAATTGAGCCTTCAATGGGCGTAGAGCGTCTTGTGATGGCAGTTTTGTGTACGGCTTATTGCGAAGATGAAGTTAATGGCGAAAAGCGTACGCTTTTGAAGTTGTCGGAAGATTTGGCGCCATATCGTTTTTGTGTGTCGCCGCTTTTGAAGAATAAGCCGGAGCTAGTCGCAAAAGCCCAAGAGGTCTATAAGAATCTACGTGAGAAGTATGGCAATGTAACTTGGGATGATTCTGGTAATATCGGTAAACGCTACCGCAAACAAGACGAAATTGGTACACCAAAATGTATCGTAATCGACTTCGATACGCTCGAAGATGACACCGTGACGGTGCGCGATCGTGATACGACCGAACAGGTGCGCGTCAAAATTGCAGAGCTTTAAAAAATACCCCCATTCGGGGGTATTTTTGTTGATTACAAATCGTAAATTTTGTAACTTTTACCAGCATCGCCAATAATTTTGCCGTCTTTGACGATGACGCCGATACCGTCCGGAACACAAATGAGGTGAGAATCGTGACTAGAAACCCAGCCGTCCATATTTTCGTCGCGATAGCCTGGAAATACGGAGTATTTACCAAGTAATTCGACGCCGGTTTTGTAATGACGACGAATTTCGCGACGCGTGTCGATAAACTTGCCGAGCACGATTGAGCCACCACCGCCGCCATATACAGTGCCGCCGTGTTCGCTGTAGCTTTTGAGAACGAACTCGAAGCCGGTGCGGTCAAACTCATCCATTAAAGTATCGACGTCGCCGCCGCCAACATATACCGCAGAGAAATCACCTAGATGATTGAGGTTGGTTAAATCATCGACCATATGAAAGTTAACGTCACTACGACCGTGCATATTAATCATATCCTGCATCCATTCCATGGCGTTGGCGAATTTTTCGTTTTCGCGGAAGCCGGTGGCAATATAGAGGATATTGCTATTAAGTGGGACCTCTTTAAAGAAATATTGATCGAGAAGTTTGGTGGCTTGCTCATCGCCGCCGCCAGATAAGAATATTTTACCTGTTGTCATAAAGATAGTATAGCAAAAGACGATTGGAATGGTTGTGCTAAGATTAGGGTATGGACTATAGCGAATTAAAAGTACCGAATCATGTTGCGATAATTGTCGATGGTAATGGTCGATGGGCCAAAGAGCGCGGTTTGCCGCGCATAAAAGGGCATGACGCTGGTTTTGATAACTTAATTAAACTCAGTAAATATATTCTCTCAAAAGGCGTAAAAGTATTAAGTTTGTATGTATTCTCGACTGAAAACTTTAAGCGCGATAAGGCTGAAGTCGACCATCTGATGGATTTATTCGTATTGATGTATAAGAGTAAGTTGCGTGAGTTTAATGAAAATAATATTCGAGTTGTGTTTTCTGGTCGTGACGAACCGTTGCCACAGAAAGTTATTGCGGCGAGAGATGAACTTGTGCGAGAGACGGCGGGCAATACTGGTGGTACGATAAATTTCTGCATGAATTATGGTGGCAGGGCGGAGATTTTGGATGCCGTAAAGAAAATTGTTGCGAGTGGAGTGGATGTTTCGGATTGGGAAGAAAAAGATTTTGCAAAATACCTGTATCAAGATTTACCAGATATAGACTTAATGATTCGGACCAGTGGCGAGTTGCGATTGAGTAATTTCTTGCTGTGGCAAAATTCGTATGCAGAGTTTTACTTTCCAAAGACTTATTTCCCGGATTTTCATGAGGCGGACTTTGACCAGGCAATAGTCGAATATACGAAGCGTGATCGTCGATTCGGTGGTATTAAAAAATAACCCCTTGGTGGGGGCTATTTTTTATTTTTGTGCTCGGATTTCTTTTCTGAAGCAGAAGCAGCGGCAGAAGCCTTCTTTGCCTCGAGTTCTTTCTCTTTGGGTGATTTCTTGTTCTTCTTGGTTTTATCTTCGGCTGGTTTTGGCGCGAAGTCCGGCAAGAAGGATCGGAGTTGGCTGACAAGTTTATGGCGAGCGTGGCGACTGAAAACCTTATCAAGCCAACCCGGATTGGGTTTTGAATTCTTTGCGGTGAGAATTTCAACCACGTCGCCTTGTTTGAGTTTAGTTTTAAGGTCGACCATTTTGCCGTTTACGATTGCACCAGTACACTGAGCACCAATTTCACTATGAAGACGATAGGCGAAATCTAGCGGCATGGAGCCTTTTGGCAAATCAATAATGTCACCCTTTGGTGTGTAGACGAAGATTTTATCGGCAAAAAGATTGAGTTTGAGCTTCTTTTCGTCGATTTTCTCGCCAGATGCCAATTTGGTGGCAGATTCCTGTAATTCCTTGATCCAGAGAAGGTTGGACGGTAATTTACTAACACGGCCTTCAGTGTAGGCGGAAGTGAGCTTCTGCTCGTTATAGAAGAAGGTAGCGGCAAGACCGCGTTCGGCATAATCGTGCATTTCGAAGGTGCGAATCTGGAATTCTACGATTTGTTTATCGTTAGTAATGACGGTCGTATGGAGAGATTGGTAGCCGTTTTGTTTTGGCATAGCAATGTAGTCCTTTACGCGTCCATCCATGGGCTTGAAGAGAGAATGAATAATACCGAGTACGAGATAACATGTAGTGGTATCTTCGACAATAAAACGAAGGGCGATAATATCGTAAATGCGGTCGATGTTTTGATTGTATTTAGCGAGCTTTTTGTGGAGGGAATAGATAGATTTAACGCGACCATCGCATTTGTACTTGATATGTTCCTTTTTGAGAGCTTGCTCGACAGCCTCTTGGGCGGCTTTAAGCTTCTTATCGGCTTTTTTCAGACGTTCGGCAGTGAGTTTCTTTAGTTCTTCGTAGCGCTTAGGGTTGACGTACATGAAGCTAGTCTCTTCGATTTCGACGCGAACACGCCCCATTTGGAGACGGTCGGCAAGTGGCGCGAAAACCTCGAGTGATTCGCGGGCAATTTTCTTCTGCTTTTCTGGTGGAAGGGCGCCGAGGGTGCGTAAGTTATGCAAGCGGTCGGCGAGCTTAATGATTAAGACGCGAATGTCTTGGCCGGTTGCAATGAGAAGTTTGAGAAGATTGTCGCCGGTTTTTGGTAAATACTCATTGAGGTCTTTCATGCCAGAACGAGCTTTACTGAGTTTTGTGACTCCGTTAACTAAAAAGGCGACGTCTTTGCCGAATTGATCTTCGATTTCTTGAAGTGTGAGAGGGGTATCCTCGACGGTATCATGCAGGACACCGGCAATAACTGTATCCTCGTCCATGTTCCATTCTTCGAGGATTTTCATAACTGCAAGCGGATGAATAATATAGGGTTCGCCGGTTTTGCGAAGTTGACCTTCGTGAGCCTTAGTGGCGACCTCTATGGCTTGCTTCAATCGAGGTGAAGGTTTCGTCATAACAAAATTATAACATCTTATGGTGAGATTGAAAAAAGCTAATAGTTTTAATTACTTCTTAGCGTGCCATTCGATGGCTGAACGGCAAGATTTACATTTACCAACGGTGCCGATAATAGAGTTTGTCTTGCCACAGTGTGGGCATTTGACGGCGTGTGGGGTTTGCTGTGCAGAAGTGATTTCTTTTTCGCGCATCTTTAGATCATTTTCTTTACGGATTTCCATATCCTCAGCCTGTTTTGTGGAAGTGTATTGGCTGACCATAGTACGAATATTATTACTGAGTTTAGATATAAAGCTTTTTAGCAGATACGAAACGATTAGGATGATAATGCCGGCGATGAGGATAAATTTGCCATAATCCATGAAGTGCGGATAAAGATTATGCGCGAGAATGGTATCTAGATATGGGATGCTAAGATTGAGATTGAAATTTGTGATAGCAAGTTCAAGTCCGCGCGGCAACAAGGCGACTAAGCCGACGATGATCATTGCAATTGGCATGCGATAGAAGTGGCGCTCACTGTAGAGAAAATAACGTGCAATTACCATGATGATGCCTAATACCGGAACAAAATAGAGCACCACGAGAACAACAGGTAAACTACAGATTAATTTAATGAGATTTTTAATAGAAAATATATTTCGTAAACGCATATGTATATTATATATGGTTTTTAGAAAACCGGTATTCGGCCATCCGATAGACTGAAAGTTTCTTGTATAATGAAAATAAGATGAAGATTTACTCATGGAACGTAAATGGCTTGCGTGCGGTTTTGAAAAAGGGCGCGCTGCAAGAAATGATAGCAAGAGAGCAGCCGGACATTTTGTGTCTACAGGAGACGAAAGCACAACAGGGGCAGGCAGAAATAGATTTCGCTGAATATGAGGAGTTATGGAATTCGGCTGAGCGTGCAGGATATTCCGGCACGGCGATTTTCACGAAAACGAAGCCAATTGCTGTGTTTTATGATTTTCCGGCAGAAATTGAACAGGCGATTGATGGCTGGGAAGACACTTTTGGCGACGCGCGCAAAGAAGGTCGTGTCCTGACGGCAGAATATGAGGATTTCTATCTGATTGATACATACGTGCCGAACGAAAAAGATGATTTAGGACGATTGAAGTATCGTGAATTGGTTTGGGACAAGGCTTTATTGGCTTATATGAAAAAGTTGGACGAGAAAAAACCGGTAATTATGTGTGGTGATTTTAACGTAGCTCATGAAGAAATCGATTTGGCACGACCAAAACAAAATGAAGGACATGCTGGTTTCACGAAGGAGGGGCGCCAAGGCATGACAAATTACTTAGCGAGTGGCTTTATTGATACTTTTCGTACGCTTCATCCAGAAGAGGTTCGATACACATGGTGGTCATATCGCGGCGGCGCACGAGCAAAGAATGTCGGTTGGAGAATCGATTATTTCTTGGCATCTGAACGTTTACGTGAAAAGATCGTCACGGCAGATATTTGTGGCGATATTATGGGGTCCGATCATTGCCCAATCGTGTTGGAGTTGAAATAATGGCGGATTTTGATTATTGGCAAAGGCAGGGAGCAGAGAAGTTATTCCCAGAAGTCGACACGATGCGTCCGGAGCAGCGAAGATTTGCTGGCAAATTGTTGTTGATTGGCGGAAATAAAGGGATGTTTTTCACGGTAGCGAATGCCATGCAAGAAGCTGGCAAAATAGGAGTTGGCGAATGTCGTGCCGTAATGCCAGATTCTTTAAAAAATATGGTACCATCGACGCCGGACATTTATTTTGCTGAATCGGAGGTATCAGGTGCGTTTGGTCAAAAATCTTTGCCGGAAATGTTGCGTCAGGCTGAGTGGGCGGATGCAATCATTTTAGTTGGAGATTTGGGCAAAAACGGCGAAACATCAATTGTGATGGCGGAATTTTTGAACCGAGTAGATAGGCCAATATATTTAACACGCGATGCAATCGATGCCGTTACGGCAGATGCGACGAATTGGTCAATGCGGGATGCCCGGACTATCTTGTTGGCAAGTTTGCCACAATTGCAGAAACTATTGCGTTCACTGTATTATCCGAAAGTTATCACCTTGTCGATGCCAACAAATCAGTTGGTAGAGACCTTACATAAATTTACTTTGACGTATGAAATGACGATTGTGACGTTTCATAACGAACAATTAATTGTGGCGCAAAATGGCGAAATAATATCAATGGGGATTAAGGATACGGGATATGCGCCAATTAGTTTATTTAATGGCAGTTTAATTGTGAAAATGGCGACGTTGGGAATTTGGAACTTAGAAAAAACGGATTTAAAAACCGTTACTTCCGCACTGATGATGAAATGACGAAAGCCGCCCCACCGGGGCGGCTTTTTGTCGTGGAGCTAGTGATCATCGCTATATTCATCTGGATAGATATCTGGTCGCGATGTGGGCGATTTCGTGGCCTTAAGTACGCTTTTAACGCGGCCATAGTCGTCAAATACACTAGCAACGCTAAGTGCTGCGATTAGACCCATACAGACTAGGCTAGCTAGCGCCATACGGCTCTGCATGCTCGGAATGGTCAGAGCGAGCGCTGCGGTACTGAGCCAAACGCACATGGTCGCCATACGAACCTTGTCGATGACGCCGGCGCCGATTCCCGCAGATAGCTTGGTGTAATACAGAAAAAACCAAACGATGAACAATACATCGCGCGAGAACATGATGCCGAGTCCGACGTAAAATGCGATGCGCATCCAGTTGGCTTCCAGAAATACTTGGCCAGATGTCGCCAGAATAAAGGCGATTACGGTTGGATAGAAGATTACCTTATCACCCAACGGGTCAAGCGCTTTTCCGGCTTTGGTCATTTGGTCGAAACGACGAGCAATATATCCGTCAGCGGCATCGGTAACAATTGCGAGAGCCAAGATGGCGGTAGCAATAGTGCTGCTAATTTGTCCAAATGGCTGAACAGCGTAAAGGTGAGGCACGAGAATGGATAGAGCAATGCGCGTGATTGATATCCAGTTCGGTACGCCAATACGGCCATTAGTGCCTTCTAGCCAGGTATGATTGCTTTGATGCATGGTGAGCAGGATGCAGTAAAATGCACCGCAGATGGCAGCCAACACAATCATGTACCATACATAGGTACTAAGAACTGTGTCGACGCTATTTTCTGCCGCCATGATGAGCAAAATGCTAGAGCAGATAAAGCGAACAAGATACGGTGCGGCCGTGCGCCATGGTCCGTAGATTTTGTCTCCGCCTGCCTTTACCCATGCGCCATGTGAGCACAAAACGGCAATATCGCAGCAGAATACGATCGACCACAGATACGCACTTTGCATGAGATTGTCACACAAAACAAAAGTGGCGACGTTGAGGCTGATAGCGATCAGCTCGGGAGCAGATATTTGCACAATAGCCGTCCCTAGGTAACCCAATATCTTTTTGATCATTTAAATCATCTCCTTTTCAATGTGCAATGGGATTCCATATACCGACTCCAAATCACAAAAAAGTAACTCGAAATCTACACAAATTATATAATTAAAACCTAATTATGTCAATCTAGGCGTAGCGGCCAAGTAGGAAGAAGCGGAAAATGACGAGTGTTGCGATAGAAGTTACGATACTAATGCCGGCTATGATACAGAAACGATTTGGGGCATTTTTGACAAGGGCATAAATTAGCAGAAAGACGCCCAGAGCGGCAGTAATTCCGGATAGGGCAAGTGGTACTAGTACACTGATTGTCATGAAAGTGATGAGATAGTCGTAATAGGCGCCAAAGGAGGAAAGGATAGTGAGCGCCACACAAATTAAACAGACTACGGATAAGATGATGCAGACGATAATGTTTTTCTTGCTTGGTTCGTTGTCGTAAGATGGTGAAATTGGCGTCGACGTAGGGGTTGGTTGAGTTGCCAGTGTTTGCGCTGGAGTCGGGGCAGGAGCAGGTTGATTTGTTTGTATAGTTGGTTGATTCTGCATATGCTTATATATTAACATAAAGCGAAAAAAATAGCCGAAAGGCTATTGGTGATTCTGGTGGGCGAGGAGGGACTTGAACCCTCACGGCATTGCTGCCAACAGATTTTGAGTCTGTCGTGTATACCAATTTCACCACTCGCCCAAATGCGGTAGTGATAGTCTGATTCTATCATGAAATCACCGTTTGTGCTAGAATAAGTACAATGGATAATAAGGATGGTGGGATGAGCAGTGCTAGTCGTCAGCAGCAAACGGCGACTGAGTTGGCACGTAAGAGAGTTCTAGAGGCTTATCAGCATAAGTCTCAGGATTATCGTGCGCCAACGGAAAACTCGCCAGCACCACAAATCAGGCAGGAAGATTGGAAGAAATATCATTCAGCTTGGCAAAGTTATTATCAGAAATACTATGGCGAATATTATGGTAAGGCCGCGCGCGATTATGTAGCGCGCGAACGTCTACGCTTGGAACGTCAAATGGAAGATAAGGCGCGCAAAGAGCAAGAAGACTCTATGCCTACCGCAAATCCGCCAAAGGCTCCACAAGATATTATTCATACGGCAACTGAAGAATCTCAAGAAGTTCAAAATAGCTTCCGTTCGCGTATTCAGGCAAAAGCACAAGAGCGTGCAAGAAAAACCCGTAGGTCAAAGCATTTTGTTCCGCTAACGATTGGTTTGACGCTCTTGGTATGCGGTTTTTTGCTTCAATACAACCAAGTGATTGCGGCGAATATTATGGCATATATCTCGCCAGGCAACAGTGAGGTTACTGAAATTACTGAAATCGATCCAACCGTAGCGATAGCGGTACATGATACGCCGACACTAATGATTCCGAAGTTAAATATTGAAGTTCCGATTACTTTTGGTTCGGCGACGGATGTTAAATCAATGAATGTAGCTATGGCGAATGGTGTAGCTAACTTTTCGGTACGTGGCGCATCGGCAAAACCGGGCGAAGTTGGCAATTTCGTAGTATCCGGACATTCGGCAGGCAATGTTTATGGTAGGAGTGACTATAAGTTCATTTTCTCTGGTTTAACTAGAATGGAAGCTGGCGATAAAATCTATGTCGATTATAATGGTGTGCGATATACGTACAAAGTCCAAGGCTCTAAGGTGGTTGAACCAACGGACGTGCAGTCTTTGGTAAATATTGCAAAAGATAATGATGGTGTTCCGATGATTACGTTAATTACTTGTACGCCATTAGGCACGTCGCGCTATCGTCTGTTGGTTTATGCCGAACAAATTAATCCAAGCTACGAGGGCGCGATTACGCCTTCACCAGTCGAAGAAGAGGGTGGAAATAGTGATATATCGATGCCGGCCAATCAGGACACACCGCTTGAAGAATTTTGGAAGTGGCTAACAGGGCAGAATTAATAATAAAGTTCGTGGATACAAAAAAATATGCGAAAGTTAATCGCATATTTTTTAGTTACTAAACGGATAGTTTGAGACGTTTGAGGACGTAATTATAGGTTGGCTGGACCTCTTCTGTGGACTCTGTCGCTTCTGAAGATTCTGTGGCCTCTGCCTCATCTTCGCTAGGTTCTGGTTTTACTTCAACGAGATCGAAGAAGTAAAGCCAATCGTTATTGCTCGTGATAATTGCATGATCGGCGCTCTTGGCGTGATTGATGATTTCGCGGCGATTGTCGCCGTCAAAATCGCGAATAATAATCTTATCGCCGGTACTTTCCCAGAGAAGATAATTGTCGAGCCACTTAATCGTGTTGCTGGTATCGAGCTCGAAGTCGAAGTAATCACGGGTCTCGATATCGATAGAAGCTACATCTTTGCCGGACCAGAAGACGATGATGCGTTGACTGTTATTAACGCTGACCGATGTTGGCGTATAGTTTAATTCTTTATGTGAAACGATTTGTTTGAGGGTGGAGCTATTACTTTTACGATAAGTCGGGTATTTGCCGGCCATGAGATAAATATTATTATTTAACGCGTAAGCAAGCCATTCCTCGCCCCAGTAAGTGCCCATGGAGAATACGATAGAGTCGTCGGCTTTTAAGTCAAAAATCTTTACTGAGCCGTCTTCGCCGTCTTTATAGGTATAAAGGGCGCGAGCAGTGTTCTCGTTCGTGACGTCGTTGGCATTAAAGGCGTCTTCGGTTACGGATTCCGCATCTACGTCTTGATCGGTGGTCGCTACTGGAATGTTATTGGTGACATAGGCCGCAGTGTCATTGTTATAGGCAAAGGATTCAATGCCGCTAGCTAGGGCGCTAGAGATTTTAAGCTCGTTAGTGTCGATGACGTGAAGATTATTGTTTTCGAGTGCCCAGAGTTTAGTAGCGGAATCATTAATGGCATTAATTTGGGTAAAATTAAAACCAAAACGAGTCGTAAGATCGATGGTTTTACTTTCGTCATTTAAATCGACGAGGTACCAATTGACATCGTCGTTACGAATCCAGCGAAGGATTACTTTATTATTGCTTTCGCTCCATGATTCGACCGTGAATGAACCTTGGCGCGTGAGCTCTTTTTGGACATTGAGGATTTTGGCTAAATCGAGCTTTTTGTGATTAGTTTCGTTGCCTTGAAGGTTGATGTAATGAATGCTAGTGCTGTTAGTTTCGGAAGTGAGTAAGTGTTTGTTATCGTTTGAGTACGAAATTAAACGGAGCGTATTAAAAGTGTCGGTCGTGGTGATTTCTTGATCTATTGGGAAGAGGCGAATCCATTCGATACGCGTCAAAAGTCCAGCGTCGAGATTGATATGCTTCGTCCAGGTGTCGTAACCGGATTTACTGATTTTAATATCATGTTCGCCACTACTAATCATCTTGTTTACTTCGGTAAGCGAGAGGAGCTGCTTGCCATCGATCTCGACGGTAGCTCGACTCGGTTTAGAGGTTAATTGTAGTAAACCGGATTGTTCAAGGGCGCCCTTTTCATTAAAAGAAAAGCCCATGGCGATTAATAAAAGTACTGCAACGATAGCTACAACTGCGATGCCCATGAAGATATTAGTGGCGATTATCCGCGCGGAGCGGATTCTCTTAGCTCTTTGTCTGTCCATAAACTATTAATAATTATAGCATTATTTGTTCAGGAAAATGCTTATGTTTAAATAATGAAATTTGGTTGAATAAAATTTTTAAAATTGCTTGTTGATTTATCTGAGCTTATGTTTTAAGATAACATTAGCAGAATAAAGCGAGGTAAAATGGACGGAGTTAATAGAGTTTCAAGAAATAGGGTGACAACTAACCATGCGAGTTCAGTTGATCATAGCCGTCTCCAAAAATCCTCGACTCTGAATCGACGTTTTGTTAGAAAGCCAGGTTCTACATCAAGGAGCCAAACTGTTGCTAGGCAGCAGGTTGGAGCTAAGGCCCAGCAGCAGACTGTTGTTGCTAGGCAGCAAGTTCAGGCAACTCAGCCAAAAGTTGCAACGGTTCGTGCTGTGGCGGGCGCTACAAAACAAAATTCGACTAAGCAGCATTTAATCCAGCGCAGTAAAGCTGGTCGTATTCAACCAAGCGCCGCTTTTTTGCAGCAACAGAGGCGCTTGCAGCAACAAAAGCAGAATGGTCAACAGGTTGGACGTCGTGTTGATGTTCAACAGTTGGCGAAGATTCGCCAACAAGCTGCGGCGGATTTGAAGAAGGCGCAAGCTCAGAAGGTTGCTAAGCAGGATAGTAAGGATATTGGACCACAAGAACATAAAGTATTGAGCGCAACACGTGCGCGAATGTCTGCTCGCCGAAAACAGGCAGAAGCTCAGCCGGTTATGATTACTGCACAAGAGCGTAAGGATCTTGCGATTCAACAAGCTTTGCAGCGGATGCAGAGTGCCGAGAATACGAAAGAAGATTTTGGCGAGGCTAAGGCCAAAAAACAATATTTCTGGCAAAAGAAGCGTTTTGCGGTAGCGATGGCAATGGCAATTATTTCGATTGGCTTATTGGGGTATCTTGTGAGTCTAAATTTGCCTGATTTGTCGGTACGCGTGGCCGCCATGCAGACTGGTATCACGAATGTTTATCCGAGCTATGTTCCGAGCAACTACCGGTTAGAAGGTTTAGTGAAAGAGGAAAACGGCAAGATTACGATGAATTTCAAAAATGATTTAGGGAAAACTTTTTCATTAGTAGAAGAGAAGTCGAGCTGGGATTCTGCTGCGGTTTTGGCGAACTATGTCAAAAAGAATTGGGGTGAAGATTATTCAGTCGCTAAGGGGCAAGGCCTAACAATTTATATTTCTGGTTCTAAGGCGGCCTGGGTAAACGGTGGTGTATTTTATATTGTTGACGGCGAAGCTGCAGAGCTTAATTCTAGCGATTTACACGATATTGCCGTCAGTTTATAAGCCTTAAAGAAACGGAGGAAGTATGATTGACTTTAAATGTAGTCTTGGCGATTTTGTGAAGACTGAGGATTTTGACGCAAAAGTAGTCGAGGCGCAGAAGTTTGTCGCAAAAGCTCAACAGGATGATTTTGGCGGTTGGGTTGATCTCCCAGTTCGTTTTGATGAAGAAGAGTTTGCGCGCATTAAACAAGCGGCGGCGAGAATTAATCTCGATTCGGATTATCTTGTATGCATTGGTATTGGCGGTAGCTATTTAGGTCACCGCGCTGTAATAGAGGCTTTAGGTGGCGAGCGCGGTCATACGAAGATTATATATGCTGGAAATTCATTAAGTCCGCGTGCGATGGAAAAAGTACTCTCCGAACTTGGCGATAAGGATTTTTCAATTAATGTAATTTCGAAATCTGGAACTACAACGGAGCCGGCTGTAGCATTTCGCGTATTGAAGCAGAAGCTGATAAAGAAATATGGCGAGGATGGAGCGGCGAAGAGGATTTATGCGACAACTGATGCTCGCAAAGGCGCATTGCATGAAGAGGCAGTTACCAAAGGTTATGAAACGTTTGTGGTTCCGGATAATATTGGCGGACGCTATTCGGTATTGACGGCGGTTGGTTTATTGGCGATCGCAGTAGCCGGTATTGATATTGACTTATTGATGGATGGCGCCGAAGAAGAACGTGCGGCTTTGATTTCAGATGGCGGAAAAGCGGCTGAATATGCGGCAGTGCGTAATTTGTTATTGGAACAAGGCTTCGATATCGAGATTTTAGCTAACTTCGAGCCGCAATTTACCCAGTTTAATGAATGGTGGAAACAATTGTTTGGTGAAAGTGAAGGTAAAGACGGTAAGGGCATTTATCCGGCCAGCGTGATTGATTCGACCGATTTGCATTCGATGGGGCAGTATATTCAAGAGGGGCGACGCAATTTGTTTGAGACCTTCGTCGAGATTGCGGCAGACTACGAAGCAATAAAAGTGCCAACTCAGGACGATAATCTTGACGGATTGCAGTATCTTGAGGGCAAGGAATTGGACTATATCTGTAAAACGGCAAATGCGGCAACGCGTGAAGCCCATTTGGCTGGTGGTGTGCCAGTATTGGAAGTTGTGATGCCGGAGTTGAATGAACGTTCGCTTGGCGCGTTGATTTATTTCTTTGAAATGAGTTGCGCCTTGAGTGGCTTTACGCTTGGCGTGAATCCATTTAACCAACCTGGGGTGGAGGCATATAAAAATCGGATGTTTGAACTTCTTGGCAAGCCTGGTTACGAAAAATAATTTGTGTGAATAAAAATATCTCCCTGCCCAGGGGAGATATTTTTTGTTCGGGAAGTGGGGCGGAGGCGGCCCCAAGGGTTACTTCTTGAATGGGTTTTCAAGGATAAGGTTGCGGTTGGCTTCCGCGATACGCATGAGCTCGTTGTATTTAGCGATGCGTTCTGAGCGGCTGAGAGAACCGGTCTTGATTTGACCAGTGCCAAGGCCGACGGCCAAATGAGCGATAGTGGTATCTTCGGTTTCACCGGAACGGTGCGACATGACGCAGTTGTAGCCATTCTTTTTGGCAAGCAGAACAGCGTCGATGGTTTCGGTGAGAGTACCGATTTGGTTTGGCTTAATTAAGATTGCGTTGCCGGCATGTTCGTCGATGCCGCGTTGCAGTAGTTTAGAGTTGGTAACGAAGAGGTCGTCGCCGACGAGTTGGATACGATCACCGAAGCGACTCGTAAGCATACTCCAGCCGCCCCAGTCATTCTCGCCAAGACCATCTTCAATAGAAACGACAGGGTAATTATCGATAATCCACTGATACCAGTTGGCGAGATCTTCGCTGGACTTCCAATCGCCGTTGGTTTTGAGTTTATAGTGATCGTCTTCGGCAAATTCGGAAGCGGCGATATCCATAGCGATGGCGATGTCTTTGCCCATTTCGTAGCCGGCAGCTTCGACGGCGAGCTTAATGAGCTCGAGTGGCTCGTTGTTGCCGTCTTTAACAAATGGAGCATAGCCACCTTCGTCGCCGACGGTTGTAGCGTATTTGCGGTCTTTAAGGATCTTCTTTAGTGCATGGAAGACCTCTGCGCCCATACGAACAGCATCTGGCATGGTTGTAGCGCTGACTGGGATAATCATGTATTCTTGAAAATCGGTCGACCAATCGGCGTGAGCGCCACCGTTCATGACGTTCATCATTGGCATCGGAAGGCGCATTTCTTCGGTTGTGCCGGCGATATCGGCAACATATTCATAGAAACGGCGGCCCTTAGCGTGCGCCACGGCTTTAGCAGCAGCTAAAGAGACTGACAAGATGGCGTTGGCGCCAAGATTTGATTTGTTTTCGGTGCCATCAAGATCGAGCATAAGCTGGTCGAGCTTGCGTTGATCGCTGGCGTCGTTGCCAACCAGTACATCGGCTATTTTGCTATTAACATTCCAGACGGCCTTGAGGACGCCTTTGCCACCAAAACGACTGTCGTCGTTGTCGCGAAGTTCTAGCGCTTCGCCAGCACCGGTTGATGCACCAGATGGTACGGCGGCGCGGCCAGCGTGGCCACTTTCCAAAACAACATCGGTCTCGACGGTTGGGTTGCCGCGAGAGTCGAGAATTTGGCGAGCCTTTATGAGCTTGATAGTGCAGTTATTTTTTTGCATTGAATGCCTCTACTTTCTTCCCTTAATGCGTATAACTCTATTTGCATATTATTATAGCATAAATAAACATAAGCGGGATTTATTCAAAAACTTTTATGTTTATTTAATTTGTGTTATATTTTAAGCAAAAGCGAATTTTTTTAAGGAGGGCATAAAGCTATGGCTACAAAAGCCACGACTAAGAAAAAAGCAACTAGTGCAAAGAAGCCAGTTGCGAAAAAAACTACTACTAAAGCCGCTAAGAGAACTAATCTCCCAGTTGGCGTAATCTATGAAAAGTATCCAGAAGAACACCAGGCTACTGGTAAGTACAAATTCTTCTATTGCTTATTCGCATTAACAACCATTATCTTTGCTGCTTTGGCTGTATGGTTGTTTATCTTCTCAAGCGAAGTTTTGAGCAAGTATGAATCAATTGAAGCTTGCGCACGTACTCACGGTGCAACCTGTGAAATTCATATTACCGATGACGGCGCAGAAGCTGCGGCTGATGCTGAAAAAACCGAACAATAATTTGAGCTTTCCGAATGAATGACGACAATCTAGGCATGAAGGCGACGGATAATTCCGTCGCACAGCCTGATCCAATAAAGGCTAATATTGACGAAGAAGCAAAAGCTGAAGAAGCTTTTGTGAACGATGAAGAGGATAAAGTTTTTAATCCTTTTGTCGCGGATGACGATGTGGCAACCGAAGAAGAGATTTTGACGGATGCCGACATGGAGATTCCGGGTGCGGTCGGTTCGGGTAGCCTAGAAACGGTCGTTCCGAATGACCCAATAAATAATGAAGAAACTCTAAACAGCGAGCCAAACGTCAATTTGCAAGATTTGCAGTCCGATATTGACGCAGTGGCGCCAATGCAGGATGAAAATCTGCCTTCAGCTGAAGAGTCGATAAAAGTTAATGTAGGGGAGAGTATGCAGCCTGAAGAAAAACCAGAGCTTGAAAATACTGAGCTAGCTTCCCAAATGGACGATTTACTAAATAGCGATGGTAATGTTGTAGAAAATACAACATCTGAAGCTAGCGTAGATAGTGTTGTAGAAAACACAACACCAGTTGCAGAAGAATCTGCAGCAACAGAAACAGCGGCTAACCCAGTAGCGGAAGCTGTAGCGGCAAATCCAGTGATGGATAACGCGACGCCTGTTGTAGACAACACGAATCCTAGTGTTGTTGCAGCTGAGCCAGTTAAGAAGAAAAAGAAAACCGGTTTAATCATCGGAATTGTAATTCTTGTTCTTTTGTTGATTGGCGGTGGCATTGGTGCTGTTTTGTTTGTTAATTGGCATGAATCGAAAGAAAAAGTTGCCAGTGACGCAATGTCGAAACTATTCAATGCTAAATTGGTCGACGATAAGTTAACCAGTTCAGATGTCGGTCTCGGTGTTACTAGTATCTCTGGTGACGTCACGATCACGAAAAAAGATGTCGATAAATTCGAAGACGACGATTACTATGCGTATTTGGAGTCAATGAAGATTTCGCTCGACGCAAAATCTGAAGGCGTGAGCGAAAGCGTGAAGCTTGGCCTAGAAGGTTCCTTCAATAATGGCGACAAATCTAAGGTGGAAGCCGAAGGTGCTTATATCGCTGGCGGCAAGATTTACTTCAAGATTGGCGAGATTGCTGATTATGAAGGTTTAGGCGATGTACTGTCTGGTTCGAAACAAGTCCGCGAGTATAGCTATCATAGTCTATATGACGACGAAGAGGAAGATGAAGAAGATCCAGATGTTGCCAAATTAGAAGAAAAGCTTTCGAATATCTTGACATCGAGAATTAGCAACCAATGGATTGAAATTTCGAACGATGCTATCAAGAACTTGTTGGGTAGCGAAAACTATCATGATGAATACAGCTGTATCACTGATGGTTATGAAAAGGCCACTAAAGAGAACAAGGATAAGATTCTTGAAGCTTATCAGAATAACAGCTTCCTTGAATTCGGTGAAGTAATTGATGACGTAGAGGGCGCCAAAGACGGTTTAACCTATTACGAAATCAAAATCAACGAAGAAACTTTCGAAAAATTCACCAAAGCAGTTAGCGAGCTTGAAACGGCTAATGATATTACGAAGTGCTTTGAGTCGATTGCTGAAGAATATCCGACTGGTTTAACTTCGGTAGATTTGTTGGATAAGAGCCCTGAAGAGAAAAAGGTTACGCCACGCTATTACTTTGGTATTAAGAGTTGGTCACATGAAGTTAAAAACGTTATCGTAGTCGTAAACTCTGATAGCACGAAACTCGTTGCAAACTTTGATCTTGATTATGAAAAGATTTCAGTAAGCGCACCAAGTGATGCTAAGAGCATCGACAAGATTGCTGAGGATGCTTGGAAAGAATACATCAAGACGATTGACGAAAACTTTGACACCTATATCGAATCTCGATGTGGTGGTGGGTCGGCGTATTTCAGGTCTTACTGTGAGCAAGACATCAAGGAATCGTTTGATGCGATGAAAGATAAGAGCTTCAGTGAATATATTCAAGAGAATCTCTTCTCGAAAGATGATGTATATGACAACTGTGACGGTATGAATTGTATCGAAATCGAAGATGATGACGATTGGGAATTCAGCTGGGACGACGAAGATTTCTAAGGTAATCTAAAGAAAAACATCCACCCGACTGGGTGGGTGTTTTTTGTGCGGTATAATTAGGATAAGCATGAAAATCACAATGACAGAGCGACAAAGAGCGCATTTGAAAGAGTTGCCGGCGGAGCCAGGCGTGTATTTTCATAAGAATCGCGAAGGCGAGGTGATTTATGTGGGTAAGGCGGCGATTTTAAAGAATCGAGTGCGCCAATATTTCCAGTCGCCAGAGCGTAAAGATGCGAAAACGCGTGCATTGGTGGCGGAGATTGATTATACGGATTGGATTGTAGTCGATACTGAGATGGACGCATTGTTCCTAGAATCTGAAATGATTAAGCGCTATATGCCGAAATGGAATATTTTGTTGCGCGACGATAAGACTGTGAGTTATGTGCGAATTGATATGAAGTCGGAAGTACCATATGTGTCGATGACGCGTAATCCAGACGATGATGGAGCAGAATATCTTGGACCATATTATGGCAAGACGGCAATTCAGCGAGCATTGAGAATTTTGCGAAAGATCTTTCCATATTATGACAAGCCATATACTGGACGAAAAAGTCTTAATACTGACTTAGGTTTAACGCCTGGTATTGAAGTAGGGAAGATGACGCCGAAAGAATATAAGGCGAATCTTCGACAGATGATTAGTTATCTGAAGGGGAATCGTAAAAAACTGATTCGTGAAATCGAAGAGCGAATGTATGAGGCAGCAGCAAAAGGGGATTACGAGAAGGCGGCAGCGCTACGTAATCAATTCTTTGGCCTGAAGGGGATAAACACCAAGATAGTGTTTTCGGATAAGGAATTTTTGGACATCTCGAGCGATCAAGCGCTGCATGACCTGCAGGATATGCTTGGCTTGAAAAAGACTCCAGTACGAATCGAAGGTTATGATATTAGCCATCAGTCTGGCACGAATGTGGCTGGTTCAATGGTGTGTTTTATTAATGGTGCGGCAGATAGGACGAAATATCGACGTTTTAAGCTGCGTAAGCAACAAAATAATGACCCGGAAAGCATGTTTGAAATTCTGACGCGTCGAATGCATCATCTAAATGACTGGGGTACGCCGGATTTAATTGTGCTGGATGGTTCAGTAGGACAGCTTGAGGCTGTACGTAAAATCGTGACGGAGGCCGGAATAGCTTTGATTGGGCGCGATAAGAGTGGTGACCATACGCGAAACGCACGAGTGCGAATTGTGATTCCGCGCGGTGAAAGTGACTATGAAATGGTTGAGCTCTCGAAAGATAGCCATGTGGCGAAATTAATTGCGCGAATTGATGATGAGAGCCATCGGTTTGCGATTCAGTATCATACTTTGTTGAAACGGAAGGATGCGATAAAATAGGAGAGCTATGATAAAAAGACAGATAATGTCATTCCTATTGCGTTGGTTTGTGTCGGTTTTTGCTATGTTTTTGTGCATAAACTGGTTTTGTGGCTTCAAGGAAGGATACGAGTGGCTACGTGGCACTTGGTGGTTGTATGTGCTGGCTGGTCTGCTATTTGCAGTTGTGAACTCAATCGTGAAGCCGATAGCTACGATTTTGGCATTGCCGGTGCTTTTTGTGACGCTGGGTGTTTTTACGGTGATTCTGAATGCGGCGATGGTGGCGTTGACGATTTGGATTATTCCGAACGTAACGATTGACTTTTGGGGAGCAGTTGGGGGATGCTTGGTTATTTCGCTGTTCAACTACCTTGTCAATTTAGTGCTTCCTGATGTAAAATAAGACACATGGATATAGGTGTGATTCTCAATATAGTAGTATTTGCTTCGGCGATTTTGTTGGTATTGTTGGTTCTCTTGCAACAACGTGGCGCCTCATTAGGTGCTGGCTTTGGTGGTTCAGGTGAGCTTAATACCGAGCGCCGTGGCCTTGAGAAATCTATGTATAACGCAACGATTGTAATTGCTGTTATTTTCGTTTTGTCGATTCTATCAATTCTAATCATATAGTGAATGAAGAAAAGAAATAAAAGTGTGGGCAAACTTGGAGAGCGGAACAAGGATTTTTTGACGCGCGCCAATGAATTCGGCGAAAAGGCGAGTGATCATTTTTCGACCATGTTTATTCAGCGCCTTAAAAACGTACGCGAAGTACGTTTGTGGGTGGTTGAATGGGTGCTTTTAGTAACCGTGGTGTTTTTGCTCGCGATTGTGCAAATTATTTGGTATAGCTCATCTTATGAAACAACCGCTTTTACAGAAGGTGGTGAATACACCGAGGCAAGTTTAGGCGAAATCAAGAGCATGAACCCGCTTTATGCGACGACAAGCTCGGAAAAAACTCTCGCAAAGTTATTGTTTGCGAACTTAACTTCCCCAGATGTGTCTGGACATATTGGTATGGACTTGGCGAAGAGTGTGACAATGGATGAGACTGGTAAGGTTTGGACGGTTACTTTGCGCGATAATTTAAGGTGGTCGGACGGTGAAGAAATTACGGCTGACGACATTATTTATACAATTGGTTTGATTAATGATAATTCAGCAAAAACAACGATTTCGGCAGATTTTTCGAATATCCAACTCGAAAAGACTGATGAAAAAACAGTGGTGTTTACTCTACCTTCGGTGTATTTGGATTTTGCTGACACGTTGGAATTCCCATTGCTGCCGTCACACATTTTGAAGGATGTGAGTCCAGCTTTGGTGTATGAGGATAGTTTCTCGAGTAATCCAGTAGGATCTGGTCCATTCATGTTTAAAGCTTTGCAGTCGGGCGGTGGCACAAACCGTTATCTGCAGGTTGTCTATTTACAGCGTAATGACCACTACTATGGCAATAAAGCCAAGTTAGCGAGCTTTAATTTGCGAACCTACGATAATGTAGGTAAGATTGTAGACGCGTTGCGTGATTCGACGGCCCTAGCGACAGCGGAAAACATTAATGCGGATGGCTTAAAGATTAACCATCGCACAAAGTTAACAAATGGCGGTGTATATGCCTTCATTAACACGCAGAGTGCAGTACTGAAGTCTTTGGCCTTACGCCAGGCGATTCAGCGTGGCGTCGACATGACAAAGGTGCGCGAGGGGATTGATGAGGTCCGCAATTTGGATTACCCATTCCTTAAGACCCAAGAAGAGGCTTTGACTTATCCGGCATTAGCGGAATATGACGTTGAGAGTGCAAAGAAGTTGATTGGGAATGCGAAGTTGATTTATGACGAAAATGGCAAGTTGACGGATGAAACGGGCATGCCAGTGACTCTAAATTTGGCAGTACGTAAACGTGAGCCAATTCAAGGCGTCGCGCAACGTTTTGCGGAGCAGCTCGAAGAATTAGGCTTCACCGTTACTGTGAATGTATTTGATGATTCACAGCCAAACATGGATTTCTTTGCACAAGTATTACGTCCGCGCGACTATGATATCTTATTCTATGAAGTAGATTTGGGTGTGAGTGCTGACCCGTTTGTATATTACAGTTCGTCGCAAGCGAATAGTAATGGTTGGAATTTCAGTAATTACGGCAACGCTTTGGCGGATGACGCTTTGTTAACATCAAGAATTACCTTGGACGAAAATTTGCGAACGGTAAAGTTGAACGCTTTCTTGCAACGTTGGGTGAATGAAGTGCCGGCAATCGGTATTTATCAGTCGGCGATGGATTATTATTATCAAGACGATATTCGCATCTTTTCAGATGATGCGGAATTTACCGATGCCTTGGATCGTTTCTCCGACGTAGAGTATTGGGCGACAAGCCATGCCAACGTCATGCAGACGCCATAAGTGCAGCGGTTAAGATTTACAAGTTAGATTTAATATGCTACAATAATAGCGTGTTGCACCCGTGGTGGAATTGGTAGACACGCTAGCTTGAGGTGCTAGTGGCCACTTTTACGGCTGTGCTAGTTCGAGTCTAGTCGGGTGCACCATTATTTGAATCAGGATTGCCCATGTGGGCAATTTTTTTATGCTTGCTATTCGAGTGATTTGATAAGTTCGGAAAGACGGTCGAGTTGAAACTCGGCAATGAAGGCCTGATTTAGTTCAGGAAAGCCCTGGACCATTGCGCCGAGGCTGTTGGACATGTCGTTAGAGATTTCGACAATATTCTCTTGATAACAGGTGTCGATGCAGGCGGAGAGTTTATTGGCGGAATCTTCCATCTTGGCGAGAATTTGATTGACTTTTTCGGCAACGGCAAGGGAAGTTTTGGTATTGTAGTTCTCGGTTGGAATCTTTAGTCCGGAAACAATTGCACTGGCATTACGTAGTGAGTCGCGCGAAAGAGCATTAGCGTCGCCAAAATTTTCGCCGACGGTTTTCGTGGCTAGATTGATGGCGTCGTTAATGGAAATCATTTCCGTTAGAGTAGTTTGACGGCTTTTGAGAAGATTGCTGTAATCTAGAACGCGTTGAGTAGTGGTAGCTTGCTCGGCGCGAATGATGGAATATTTATTGACTGTTTGAAGGCTAGAATCAATGTTTTTGATGCTTTGGTCATAGAGCTTAGCGTCTTTTGTGAGGATAGCAACTTTGACAAGGTTGAGGTTGAGGGTGAGGTCCTTTTTGGCTTCGTTGTAAATGATATATTGGCGGTCGCGTTCCTTTTGATTGATGGAACTAATTTCGTACCAAGTGAGACCGGCAATGCCGGAAAGCAATACGATTAAGAAGATAATTCTCGGAATGATTTTTAGAAACTTTTTCATAGGTTATCAACGATTCCTTTTATTAGGTTGGCATAGGCAGTACGGCCGTTAGGGTTGAGATGAATATGGTCGGATCCGGTATATGCGTCAGGGTTGCCTTTAATGAGGCTTTCCCAGTCGCCGACATGAACATTAGCGTGAGACTGTGCGAAAGCGCGGATGGTGTTGTTTTGGGTTTGGCGAGAATAGCTACCGCAATAACCAGTCATAAAGATGAATTGATGGTCGGCGCCGGCGGTATTTACGATAGTTTGGAGTGTGTCAGCAGTGAAGGCGTAATAGTTAGTGACTAGGCCGAGTACGATAATGTGCGGCAAGTTGCCACCGTTCGCGGAGCGATAAGTTGCAAGAAGATTGATGGCATCGGCCATATTGCGTGATCCCATCGCGTCGACATAAGAACCGCCGATAGTGGACTTTATGGCGCTTTGGGCACCAAGTACAACTGAGTCGCCAATGACGAGTATGCGGGAGCTACTGAGGGCGGAGATGTTTGATAGGTTTGGCGTGTTCCATTGTGCGCGACCGCTAGTATTATAGCTACCCGGCTTTGTGTATTGTTTGATGACCGGGCGTGGTTTAGCAAAGCTCTTAGCGGCGTCGAAATAATTCATTGAAGTTTCGACGCTTTTGATGAAAGAGATGCCGCCACTGTAGTCTAATGAGCTAATATCGATTTCGGTTTCCGGATTCTGGCCTTCAGCGAGTGCAAGTTCTTGTTCGAGTTGTTCTTCGATGGTGGACTTGGCGGGGGCTTTAACTAGCGACCAGACTGGCAAAACAAGGCTAGCAACTAGGATGATGCTAAAAATGATTTTATGCTTGGCGCTGAATGGCACAAAGACCTTGTCGAGCAAGACGGCGACAATGAGACTGGCGGCAATGGCGATATACGGAACAATATTGAGTGGCACGCCCTGAAAAATGCTTGGAAATAGAATATTGAATGGATAATGTAGTAGGTAAACCGCAAATGAGATGCGACCAAGATATTCGAACGGTGCGATGAGTTTGTATTTCTTGGTGGCACCGATGCGCATAATCAGAAAAACGATGATGGCGCTGATAAATGCAGTGAGAGCTAATACATAAGTATAGGTGGAACTGGCTGAGTAGTTGGCGAAGAAGCCGTAGGCGATAATCCCGCCGAATAAGATGATGGCGGGGATAGTTAAGATAATCTTAGCGATACGCTTGAGTTCCTTTTGCTTTGTAGCCAACATGAAGCTGGATAGCGTCGCGCCAAGCAAGAAAGCGCCGGCGTGAGAATCTGGGCCGAAATAAGCGCGATCTTGGAGTGTGAACCAGCCACCGTAGGCATACATGAGCAAATATGACGTAATGGCGAGTAATAAAGTTATAACGCCAAAGCTGACGCAGAAATGGCGATGGGATTTGTCGGTCTTCTTGCCAAAGAAAATGCGATAGATTGCGGCAACTAAAAGATAAAAGACGATACAAATCTGAAGTTCGAGCGCTAAGAACCAAGTATGATTGAATAAATTCGGCACGATAGATTGCTCATATGAAAGGTTACGAACTATATTGGCGATATTGGTTGAGAAAGTGGCGGCAAATAGAGTGTTTTCGCGGGAGCCGGTAAGAAAGTTTTGGTCGGCAAAAAAGGCAACTGAAAGAGTTAGAACAATGCAGAGGAATAGAACTGGCACGAAACGCTTAAGACGGTTCCAAAGAAAAGACCAAAAACTGCGCAGGCTGCCAAAATGTTCTTCGTCCTTGGCGGCGCGGAGCAGCATATCGCAGATAAAATAACCGGAAATAACGAAAAAAGTTTCAACCGCAATGAAACCGCCGGCATAAAAATTTGGGAAACAATGATAGACAACTATCATCACCATCGCCAAACATCGCAACGTATCTATTCCTACGATATGCTTACGCATAATTATTATTATAACAATAAACGGTTTATAGATGAAATAAAAGGTAAAAAATTTGTTCGATTGATTTTTTGTGCTTTTTGTGATATAATATAAAGATAGAACCTCTTCTGAAAAGAGGAGTATTTCTGGTTGCTTTTAATCCCATTTCACACAGCTTCACGGAGAGGAGGGGATAGTATGAAGCTGAACAAAACAATAGTCGTTGTACTGGCGACGGTGCTTGTGGCGACTGGTATCGTAATGTGTCAGGTGGCGCCTTGGTTTGGTGCGCTGATGCTGGTGATAGCAGCTGTCGTATTGATTGCGATTTTGCCCTGGAATAGAGGGCAGTGTTCCAAGGAGGGGGATAAGATGGAAGGTTTGATGAATTACAAAATTGTTGAAGGCAAGTTAGTACTGACGGTGTACTTGCCGGATATGATGGCGGATTATGGACTGCCTCGTGATATGACGAGCAATGTTCTAACCGGAGTGAGAGACGACGGCGTTGATTACTATTTCATTGAAGGATATGAACTCGATGAAACGGACGACTTCGGCAATGCACGCTACCGCATTAAACGCTTAGTGATGGTGCGCACGGACGTCGACAGCAAGATGCGTGGTTTAAACGTTCTGTTGAATGGCGTGAGCTATGAGGCAGAGCTAGCGAATGACGATGCGCCGCAAAGAATCATGGTATGGTCCGATGTCGGAAATGATGTGAGCTTCCGCGTGAGTGAGGCGAATTTCATTAAACTGGCGGAGGCGTTCGGCGAGCGCAAAAAGCTGGATGGCTGGCCGCTAGTCGAAAATACGCTCGATCTGGAAGATTTGACGGGCAATTGTGACTAAAAATGGGATCCCCCGGCTATTCACAGCCGGGGGATTTTTGTGCTATCATTTAAGCATAAGTTAAGCGAGGAAATGATGAAAAGAGCATTAGTGGCCGTGCTTGGATTATTCTTGGCAGGTTTTTGTTTGACTGGTTTCGGGGCGCAAATCGCGATGGCCGAGGAAGAAGCGGAGGCCGCAACTACAGAAGTAGTGAGTCCGGTAGATCTAGAGATTGATTCCTTGCTGAATTTTGGTCAGTTGACACAAAAGGGCGTCAGTTACACGAGCGGCTTTAAAATAAAGAATAATGGCGATAAAGAAGCCAAAATTGAACTGAGTTTTGCTGAGAGTGATATTGAGGGGTTGAGCGAAGGTTCAAAGAAGTGTGCAGATTGGCTGGCGATTGTGGGTGGCGCCGTAAAGCAAGTGGTGGCTGCTGGCGAAGAAAAGACGATTCGTGTGCGCGTAACGATTCCGTCTGATGCGGAAGTTGGTAGTCAATATGCCCGAATTAAGGTATTAGCTGGCGAAGAAGAAAAGTATGTAAATGTGCGCCTAGATGTTTATGGCGATGACTTTAAGGTTGCTGGCGAGCTAAAGAGTAGTAGTGTGGCGCCATTTAGTTTTGGTGATAAAGTGAAGGCGACGGCCGAAGTTGCAAATATTGGCAAGTCTGGTTTTTCGGTCAGAAACTTTGTGCAGGTTAAGAGTGGCCTAAGCGGTGCAGCAGACTGGACGACGATAGTCGATGAAGAGAAAGAGGCTGTTCCGGGTGCGACGTTGAAGCTGGATAGCGAAAGTGCCGACGCGATAGGTTTTGGCCTATTTACGGTTGAGCAGAAAATTACTTTTGTGAACGCGGAAGGTGAAATGATTGAGGCGGTGCGCTCGCAGGTTGTTATTAATTGTCCTTGGTGGGTGTTAGCTGTGATTGGTGGCATAATTGTATTGATTATTGTGGCGGTAATTATTATTAAGCGTACTAAAGCGAAAAAAGAAACAGCGGAAGCGGAGTAAGGAGAAAAAGGTGGGCGTAAATACTGTAACAATCGAACAAAGATACTATCTCGGGCATTTTCGCGAGGGGACGGTATTTAATAGTATCGAAGATTATTTGATTGATGGCAATAAAGTATCTGTTCTGACGAGGAAACGTTTCTATCTTGGTCGCGACGAGAAGGGGGCGAACAAGTTCGGAATTGCGCGCCAAACGAAAGATTTTGAACTAAATGCGGAAGATGTTTCAGAATTCGAGAGGATTTTGGCACGCATAAAAGATGATCCAGACATGCGCTGTGCGGCGGATCACTACAAGAAAGGCGTTTTTGACCGCCGGCGATATGATTATTTCTATGTAGTAGTAAACGGTACGACCTATGAGTTGAATAAGGGTGATGCGGAGGTGGCCGGTGGTTTGTTGCGAATTTTGCGGGTGGATGAAATGCTGCAAAGTTGTGAAACTGGCATTAACGAAGAGAAGCCGAAGGTTGTCGCTGCGGAAAATGAAGAGCCGATTCTGCTTGAGAAGCCGGACGTACATGAACCAGAGAAGATTTTGGCGAAGAATGATGAGTCGGCGGAAGAGAAGACTGGTGAGCCGGTTAATGAAATCGTAATAGAGATGAAGGAACCGGAAGAGAAGACGGAGGAAAAATCAGAAGAAGCCCCGGTCGAGGATGCAAAACCAGCAGAAACAAAGCGTGGATTCCATCGAGAATTGTTGACTGGCACAAATTACGCCAATTGGAATCAGGTAGTAGGTAAGTACTAGAAAAAACTCCCCACGACAGGGGAGTTTTTTGTTGAGCAATAAAACTGTTCAAATCTTTTCTCCAAAAAAATGGTGAGTCCGGCTTCGATTTTCAAGTGTTCAAATCTCACGGCCTCACATTTTTTCTCCAAAAAAATGGTGAGTCCGGCTTCGATTTTCAAGTGTTCAAATCTGACCGGCCTCACTTTTTGCTTCGCAAAAAAATGGTGAGTCCGGCTTCGATTTTCAAGTGTTCAAATCTGACCGGCCTCACTTTTTGCTTCGCAAAAAAATGGTGAGTCCGGTGAGACTTGAACTCACGACACCCTGCTTAAAAGGC
>CAMNBP010000001.1 GCA_946532885.1 uncultured Candidatus Saccharibacteria bacterium | reverse complement strand
AGAATGCGTTTGCTATTCACTTGCCAATCGGCTTCGAAAAAGACATTTGCGGTGTCGTTGACCTTATCACGATGAAGGCTTACACCTACAAAGATTACGCCGATCACGAATTGACCGTTGGTGAAATCCCAGCCGACATGGTTGAGAAAGCCAAACATTATCGCTCAATGCTCGTCGAGGAAGCCGTCCAGGCCGATGAAGCACTCATGGAAAAGTACTTCAATGAAGGCGAAGATGCTATTACTGAGGACGAACTCAAGAAAGCTCTCCGCAAGCGCGTTATCGATGGCCAGTTCTTCTTGGTTACCGGTGGTGACGGCCGTGGCGTGATCGTTGAGAAGGTCCTCGATCTCGTTACTGATTTCTTGCCATCCCCATTGGATATCCCAGCCATTCTTGGTAAAGATCCAAAGACCGGCGAAGACATTGTTCGCCACAGCGACGAGAAAGAGCCATTGACAGCATTGGCCTTCAAGATCGCAACCGACCCATTCGTTGGTAAGCTTATCTTTATTCGCGTCTATTCTGGTAAATTAACTTCCGGTTCTTACGTTCTTAACGCTACGACCGGCGACAAAGAGCGCGTTGGTCGTCTCGTTCGTATGTTCGCCGATAAGCGTGACGATATCGATGAAATCGGCGCTGGCGATATCGCTGCCGTCGTTGGTCTCAAAGATACCACCACTGGTACCACTCTCTGTGATCCAGCTCATCCAATTCACCTCGAATCTATTGAGTTCCCAGATCCACCAGTATCCATCGCTGTCGAGCCAAAGTCTAAGGCCGACCAGGAAAAGATGGCTATCGGTCTCGGTAAGCTAGCCGAAGAAGACCCAACCTTCAAGGTCCACACCGACGAAGAGTCCGGTCAAACCATTATTTCCGGTATGGGCGAGCTTCACTTGGATATTATTATCGATCGTCTCAAACGCGAATTTAACGTCGAATGTAACACTGGTGAGCCACAAGTTGCCTACCGTGAAACCATCCGCGGCACTGCCGAGGCTCAAGGTAAGCACATCAAACAGTCTGGTGGTCGTGGTCAGTACGGTGATGTTTGGGTCAAGTTTGAGCCAAACGAAGCTGGCAAGGGCTTTGAATTCGTCGATATGATTAAGGGTGGCGTTGTGCCTCTAGAATATCGCAAGCCAGTCATGGAAGGTATCAAAGAAACCCTCGAAGGTGGTGTTATTGCTGGTTACCCAGTACTCGATGTTAAGGCCACTCTCTATGATGGTTCTTACCACGATGTTGACTCTAGCGAACTAGCCTTCCACCTCGCCGGTGTGCTCGCTACTCGCGAAGGTATCAAGAAAGCTAAACCAGTTCTTCTTGAGCCAGTCATGAAGATTGAAATCACCACCCCAGAAGATTTCATGGGTGATGTAATCGGCGATTTGAACTCCCGCCGCGGTCGCATTGATTCGATGGAGGATCGCGAAAACGGTATTAAGGTTATCACCGGCTTCGTGCCACTTGCAAACATGTTTGGCTATACTTCGGATCTCCGTGGTATGTCTCAGGGTCGTGCTGCTTCTACGATGGAGCTCTTCGGTTACGAAGAGGTGCCACCGAACATTGCTGCCGAAATCATCGAGAAGCGCAATTCGAAATAATCGCACTAAAAAAGACCTCCATTCGGGGGTCTTTTTGATGCAATAAAAATGGCCCGTTTCCGGGCCGGGTACGCTAGCTTCACAACAAATCATTTCGTACCACCACTTTCTGGCTGTCGAGGATTTTTGGGTCGTAGTCGGGATTCTCCATAAAAGGCAGAAAGGCTTCATCGCCATCCCTGAACTCGCTGTATACGCGATCGGACCAAACGTGGATTCGGTCGCCCCATTCCTGTCGATGCATAGGATCAACGGGCTCAACGATGACGGTCTTTTCGACACCTTTGTGACCATATCCGACGCCGACGCCGTGACTGATGATTTTAACCTTCATGCCAAACACGTGGTAAGACTTAGGTTTTACAAGTGAGCTAATGAATTCAGTGACGCTCATGTGGCGCCTCCTTTCTATAGGCTAGAATTCGTTGCAAAATAGCTAGTATTAATATTATACTACTAGTGCTTTAAAAAGTCAAGTTTTAACACTTTTTATATCTTGCAACAAGGCGCAAAATCGTATAAAATTAGTACATATAGCTTTGGGCTGGTTAATATTAGTGCCCAAAATTTTAAACATAATACAAGGAGAAATACCAAACATGGCAAATTTCGACCGCAGTAAGCCTCATGTCAACGTCGGTACAATGGGTCACGTCGACCACGGTAAAACCACTTTGACGGCTGCTATTACTAGTGTTCTCGCGAAGAAGCTTCCTTCCGAGATCAACAAGCCAGTCGCTTACGACCAAATCGATAACGCACCAGAAGAGAAAGCTCGTGGTATCACCATCGCAACTTCTCACCAGGAATACGAAACTGAGAACCGTCACTATGCTCACGTTGATATGCCAGGCCACGCCGACTATATCAAGAACATGATTACTGGTGCTGCTCAGATCGATGGCGCTATTCTCGTCGTCGCTGCAAACGATGGTCCACTTCCACAGACTCGTGAACACGTCCTCTTGGCTCACCAGGTGAACGTGCCAAAGATCATCGTCTTCCTCAACAAGATGGACCTCGCTGATCCAGAACTCGTTGAGCTCGTTGAAGAAGATGTTCGTGACCTTCTCGAAAAGAACGGTTTTGATCGCAACTGCCCAATCATCAAGGGTTCTGCTACCAAGGCTCTCGAGGGTGATCCTGAAAACGAACAAGCTATCATGGATCTTCTCAAGGCTATGGACGAATACTTCGAGGTTCCACAACGCGATCTCGACAAGCCATTCTTGATGCCAATCGAAGACGTCTTCTCCATCAAGGGTCGTGGTACTGTTGCTACTGGCCGTATCGAGCAAGGTGTCGTTAAGTTGAACGACGAAGTCGAAATCGTCGGTATCCGCGATACTCAAAAATCAGTTGTTACTGGTATCGAAGCCTTCCACAAGACTCTCGACGAAGGTGAAGCTGGCGATAACGCTGGTCTTCTTCTCCGCGGTATTGAGCGTGATCAGATCGAACGTGGCCAGGTTATCTGCAAGCCGGGTTCTATCACCCCACACACCGAATTCGAAGGCCAAGTTTACATCTTGAAGAAAGAAGAAGGTGGCCGCCACACTCCATTCCAGAATGGTTACAAGCCACAATTCTACTTCCGTACCACGGATGTTACTGGTGAAGTCGAGCTCGAAAAAGCTGACCAAATCGTCATGCCTGGCGATACCGTCACCTTCAAGGTTAAGCTCAACGCCCCAATCGCTATGAACGACAATGACCGCTTCGCTATCCGCGAAGGTGGCCGCACCGTCGGTTCTGGCGTCGTTACCAAGATCATCAAATAATTGATATCTTAACGCGAAGTATCTCCTCGGAAACGGGGAGATATTTTTTGCTTTGGTCTGGTATTGCAAAATATTCAAATCTGTGATATAATATAAAAATAGTCGTAAATCCACGGCATTTTTTGTGTCTATGGCTATAATCGTACATTCACATCTGGATCAAAGAAAGGGAGGGATTCTTTATGATCAAAGAAAAAACCACAAATCACTTATGGCTGGCAGTAATCGCAGGCGGGCAGGGCACAAGACTTTTCCCGCTCAGCAACGAGTATTGCCCGAAGCAATTCTGCCAGCTCGACAACGACAACACCTTTATCCAGGCAACCGTCAAACGGTTCTATGAGATAGGAATACAACCGAATCACGTCATCGTTGTCACGACCAATGAGCGCCAGACCGAACTCGCACGCAAGCAGCTGATGCCTATCGGCATTATAACGCCGAACATCTATCAAATTTCAGCTAGCTATGGCTATGCTGGCGCCATGATTAAGGCTGCAGAGTTCATCGCAGAACAGGATTCTCGGGCTATTATCATCAATACGCCGAGCGACCAGTACATCAACCCTGAAGACGGTTTCGATAGCTTTATCGATTGCGTCAAGCTGGCAATTCGATCTGCTGAGAGCGACGCCCCGACTATCGTTGGCGTTAAGATTCGTGACCTGGTGACCTTCGTTGGCTGCGGGCATGCACTCTACGATCCGGAAGGTAAAGACTTCTGCCGTCGAGTAACTGGATTTGTCGAGAAACCCGACGAGAAGACCGCCAAGAAGATGATGCGTGCAGATGACAGCGTCTGCAACACTGGCATTAATGTCTGGAGTGCGGAATCCATTCTTCGAGCTACGAAAGACATCGACCTCGAACGCGACAAGATCAACACGGACGATCTGATGACATTACTAGGTGAGCTCCGCGTGGCAATCGGTGAATTCGATTGGCATGACTGCGGTACGCTGAAGTCCTTGTGGGAGGTCAGTAGAAAAACGCCGAACCACCACAATGCCAGCCTCGGCAAAGGCTACGTTGACCGCACGGATTGTTTAGGATCGCTGTTCATAGCGCCTGAAGGGGTCGAAATTTACGCTACGGACATCGAGGACGGATCGGTAGTTGTCAGCGAAATTGACGGCTTAATGTATGTTGCATGTGTCGCACATGAAGAATGCCAGCTGGTACGCCAGCTCGTTGACCACTATCACAGCAATAAACGTATCTTATCCAACGATTACTCCGTAAAATCGCGTAACTGTATCGTGGAGAGAACTAATTTCTCCGACCAGATTCGTGTTAGCTTTGTTGGTATGGATTACATATCCATCAGCGCAATCAAAGCAAGAAATGGCGCGATTCAGGTCACAGTGTCAAAGCGTGCAGAAAATGGCAAAATTTGATCAATCCAGAGAGAGCCTTCGACGTTCAGCGTCGGGGGCTTTTTCATGCGGAAAAATCCGTGCATATTTGACGAAAAGCATAATATTTGGTATAACTAGGACACAAAATTAATAATAGTTTTGCAAAAACTCATGGACGTCACGTCTAGCTGACATCTGAGATTATGCAAAAAGCAGAAAGGACAAAAATGGCAGAAGGCCTCAAAATTCGTATCCGCCTCAAGGCTTACGATCACCGTCTTATCGACCAGAGCGCAAAGCAAATCGTCGATACCGCTATTCGCACCGGTGCAAAGGTTAGTGGTCCAGTACCGCTTCCAACCAAACGTTCAACTTTCACAGTCGTAAAGAGCCCACACGTCTATAAGACCGGTGGTGAAGCATTCGAAATGAAAGTTCACAAACGCCTTATCGATGTCATCGATGCAACCCCAAAAACCATCGATGCGCTTCAGAACTTGTCATTGCCAGCTGGCGTTGACGCTGAAATCAAGATGTAATATCTCAAAAATCCGCCTCTATTACGGGGCGGCTTTTTGATGTTTATCGTTCATCGGTCAAGCCCACTAATTCATGGTTTAGGTTTCCTGACCAAAGAGAATCTATCATATAACGTGGCGCGCCTTGAGATTTATAGCTTTCGGCAAGTTTTCCGACGCGATTCCTCGTTCGTGACACGAGTGGCTGATACTTACTTCCGATATTATTCGGCCAATCTTTTGAGAATTCAGACACAAAACTATTCCAGAATTGCTCAAAGCCCTCCTTGCTATAGTTGTCATTGCCTGAAGTCAATTCACTAAAACGGCAAATTTCCTTGAACCCAGGATCAAAAGCTAGCTCAGCATAGTCTTTTTTACTGATGCCACGCATCGCGTACGTTGCCATCCTCTCCATATAAGACAGGCTCTGGACGATTTTTGGATCGAGGCAAGTCTCGCCCTGATGTTGGGCAAGATATTCATTAAACTTCTCAATAATCCTGGCCGTATCATTAAAGCTTACGCCAACCTCACCATTATTAAATTCGACAACTTTCAGTCTATCTATCATAGAATCAATCTTCTCGATGCCACATTTAGGCTTTTCAAGAGACGTTTGCCGAGTATTTTGCTCGAGTCGACGCAAAACATCAATAGCGGGCTGATGATCGTACCGAGTTTCGAAGCCATAATTAATATTTCTGACCACCTCACGGTCATAATTCGACAGATCCATGCATAGTTTGCCATCAAAACCGCCATACATATAATAATCGTGAGATTCAAAACGCTGATCAACAATAGTTTGTAGGCGTTTCTTCGCCTCGTCGTTCAGCTCGGGATTATCTTTTGAATCGTAATAGGCGACCATTGCTTCTAGCAATTCATGAATGCCGGGACGTTCGTCATGAATAAAATCACGACCTCGCCAAAGAATATCCATTAAGGCGGCAGCATCATTTCGGTTTTGCTCGAAGCGCGCAAAGTCACTCGTAGGAATTTCGCGATAAATCTGCATCAGGTCACGAATGTTCCTCGGGTTAGCGTCTAGCACTAGGCAATGAATAGTAAAATCCGAAATACCAAAAGTATCGGGCGACGAGCCAAAAGAGTTCGAAGCCTTCATGAGCGATTCGACGTTTGGATCGTTTTGGTCGATCATTGGGAAGACTCTATCCCTAAAGGCCACCAATCTCCCCATATCTAGCCCATGATTAACGCCGTAAAGTTCCAATATATCAGTCTTTCGATGATATCTTACGCCATTAATATAGTTTTCTGGTCTGCCAATTAAATCTTTCGTGACATCGATATAGCCATCAAACACATCCGGATCTCCGCTTCGCTCAGCGAATTCCAGGGCCGTATCCAAATAACTAGACGCACTACGACCTTCTTCTCTTGGGGCGTTCGAAACCGCAACCATGCCATCCATGAAGCGCCTCGCCATATCATTTTGATCAAAGCTACCATCCCAATGATTAATAAACGAAATTAACGCATTGTTTGGGAACCTATGCGAATCATCGAAAGAGTCTTGATTCATTTCCGCAAAACGACTATTAAAATAACCAAAACTATCGAAAATTTTATTGACGGAATCCATGTCAGCTTCAGCAAGCTTATGCATCATGGCGTCTGCATCAGAAGAATGTATGCCAAGCTGACTACAAAGACGAATACATAACTCGATAGCATCATTTGATTTGTCGGTCTCAATTGAGTTTTCGTTCAGGTATTTCATGAAGAGCCTGCGAACATTTTCATCGGCCTCAATGTCGGGATTAAAGAATATATATTCCGGCTTTTCGACAGTTTCCGGAGTCGTCGGCTGCGATTCGCTTCTTTGTGCGAAGGGACCAAATGAAGAACCATCAAATTCTACCTTGCCCCAATCAACGTCATCCCAGTCAACGTCATCAAGACTACCGCCAAATTCTGGCATCTCGGGCTCAATAACGAAACCTTCCTGCGGCTGAGGCTCATCGGTAGGAGTATCATCTTCTGGGATGTAAGAAAAAGACTCTTTCATAAAACTAGTATATCGCATCAGCTAAACGTTGACGAAGTTGTTGACAATTAGGGGTGAAATATGCTAAAATTACTCCCGTATATTAAAAGTAACATCACATTGGCGCAAGAGTTAGGTCCAGCAGAGAGATGGATACCGCTCATAAGCCAAGTGATTTTAATGGGAAAGGACGCCCAAAGATGAAAATCATCCTCGGCACCAAGATTGGTATGACCCAGATCATCGGTGAAGATGGCGTAGTTACCCCAGTAACTATCCTTCAAGCCGGCCCATGCACAGTGACTCAGACTAAGTCTGTCGAAACTGACGGATATAGCGCTGTGCAATTGGCATTTGGTCAGGGTAAGAATCTGAGCAAGGCCGTGTCCGGACACGTCAAAAAAGCCGGAAAAGATATTAACCCTAAGTACATTCGTGAATTCCGCGTCGAAGAAATTCCAGCAGATTTGAGCCTCGGTAGCGAGCTTACTGTTAGCGAATTCGCTCTCGGCGACAAAGTCCAAGTTACTGGCACCAGCAAGGGTAAAGGTTTCGCTGGTACCGTCAAGCGTCATAACTTCCAAGAATCCCGCAATACGCACGGTTTCAAGGGAGATATTCGCAAAGTCGGTTCCATCGGTTCTATGTACCCACAAAAAGTCTTCAAGGGCAAGAAGATGGCTGGCCGTATGGGCCACGATCGCGTCACTGTTAAGAATCTCACTGTTTCTTACATTGATGCAGAACACAACCTTATTGGTCTCAAAGGCGCTGTGCCTGGTCCAAACAAAGGTCTCGTAATGGTCGAGGGAAAGGAGTAATATGGCAGAAGCAAAATTGAATAAAGATATCTTCGGCCTCTCCGTCGATAATCACGAATTAGTAAAATTAGCTTACGATGCATATCTTGCAAACTCCCGTAGCTCACACGCGAAGACTCTCAAACGCGGTGAAGTTCGTGGTGGTGGCAAGAAGCCATGGAAGCAAAAAGGTACTGGTCGTGCACGTTTTGGTTCGACTCGTAACCCAATTTGGCGCCACGGTGGCGTAGCCTTCGGTCGTACTGGTGAAGAAAACTTCTCCAAGAAAATCAGCAAGGCCGCTAAACTTCAAGCCGTTCGCCAAGCTCTATCTATGCAGAATGCCGACAAGGCAGTCAGCGTAATCGCAAAGTTTGACGCTAAAAGCGGTAAAACTAAAGATGCAGTCAAAGAACTCAATATCGAGTCCAACAAGAATTACCTCGTAGTAGTTCCAGAAAAGACCGAAAGCATCTTGCGCGCAACAAATAACATTGCCAACGTCAAGGTGGTTCGCCCAACTTATCTCAACGTTTTCGATATTCTCAATGCTGATCAAATCATCATTGTTGAAGCTGCTATCGAAGCAATTGAGAACTGGCTTATTGGAAAGGAGAACGCATAATGTTGATTCGTCCAATTCAAACCGAAAAAGCCTATCGCGAACAAACCAAGCGCGGTTATATGTTCATTGTTCCTAGCGATGCTAGCAAACAAGCTGTTACCAAGCAGGTCAGCGAACAATTCGGCGTTACCGTCACTTCAGTTCGCATTACCATTCGCAAGGGTAAAGCTACTAAATATAGCAGAGGCAAGCACGCCTATCCTGGTACCACTTATCGCCAAGACAAGAAAATCGCTTTCGTTACTTTGAAAGACGGCGATTCTATCAAAATCTTCGATGAGGAACCAGTAGAAGAAGAAAAAACTGACAAGAAATCCGACAAGGGAGGAGATAAATAATGAGTATTAAAGCTTATCGCCCAACCACGCCGGCTCAACGTCAAAAAACCACCCAAGATTTTGACATGATTACTACCCGTAAGCCACTCAAAAGCTTGGTAGTGAGCAAAAAGCAACAAGCCGGTAAAAACAATTCCGGTCGCATCACGGTTCGCCATCGCGGCGGCGGCGTCAAACGCCACTATCGTATCTTGACTCATAATCTTCCAGCCGGACTTACTCTCCGTGTCGAAGAAATCGAATACGATCCAAACCGCAGTGCACGTATTGCTCGCGTCAAAGATCAAAACGGCATTTACTACTATGTAATTGCTGATACCAACATGGTCAAAGGCTTCGAATTCCAGACTGGCGAAGAAGCCCCAATCGAGACCAGCAACCGCTTAACTCTCGAACAAATCCCAGTAGGTACGCAAATTTACGCAATCGAACTCACCCCAGGTAAAGGCGCACAAGCCGTCCGTGCTGCTGGCGCATCTGCCCAGCTTATGGCTAAAGAAAACGGCTATGCTACTATCCGCATGCCATCCGGCGAAGTTCGCAAAGTATTAACTAGCTGCAGCGCCAATATCGGCGTCGTCGGTAACGTTCAACACCAAAACATCAAAATCGGTTCCGCTGGCCGCAAACGCCGCAAAGGCATTCGCCCAACCGTCCGTGGTGTTGTTATGAACGCTACTGATCACCCACACGGTGGTGGTGACGGTGGTCGTCACGGTACGGGTAAGGCTCCACGCACACCATGGGGTCAACTCACTTTGGGTTATCGCACCCGTCATAATAAGAAAACTAACAAGATGATTGTCCGCAGTCGTCATGAAGGGAAGAGGAAATAGTCTATGTCTAGATCTCTTAAGAAAGGGCCTTTTGTGGACTACAAGCTTCAAAAAAAAATCGAAGCTCTTTCCGCTGAAGACCGCACTATCGTAAAAACCTGGGCACGTCAGTCGACTATCAGCCCAGAAATGGTTGGCCGCACTATCGCTGTCCACAACGGTCGCGTCCATGTTCCAGTATTTGTTACTGAAAACATGGTTGGCCACAAGCTCGGCGAATTCGCTCCAACCCGCAAATTTAAGCGCCATGGTGGCAAGAAAGCTGCCGAAGCCGCAGCAAAGAAGGGGGCATAATCTATGGCAACTAAATCTGCACACGCATACATCAAAGGCATCGACGTACAACCACGCAAGGCCAACATTGTTGCAAGTCTTGTCCGTGATCGCTACGTCGCAGACGCTGTGGTAATTCTAGAGAATACGCCACGCCGCGCCGCAAAGCCTGTCATGAAAGCAATTCAATCCGCCGCTGCAAACTTAATGCAAAGTGGCAGCATCGATACGAAGACCATTGCAATCAACCGCATTACGGTTACTGCTGGCACTCGTATGCGCCGCTATGTACCAGCTAGCCGCGGTCGCGCATTGCCTTATGAAAAGATTTCGTCCAACATCTTTGTTGAGGTCGTAGGCGAAGAAAAAGCCAAAAAAGCTGCAGCAAAAGCTGATGACGCAAAGAAGGCTGATAAGAAAGAAAAGGAGAGCAAGTAATGGGTCAAAAAGTAAGTCCTATTAGCTACCGCCTCCAGGTCAACAAGAACTGGAGCAGCAAGTGGTTTGCTCGCAAAGCTGATTATCGCAACTGGCTTATTGAAGATACTAAGATCCGCGAAGTTATCGAAGATCGCTTCAAGAGTCGCCCAACTATCGATCGCATCAGCATCGAGCGCAGCCCAAACCTTACTACTATCACTATTCGTACCGCTAAAGCCGGTGCAGTGATTGGCAAGCAAGGTGCCGGTATCAACGAGCTCAAGAAACTTCTCGAGCAAGTTACCGACAGTCCTCTTCGCATCAATGTCGAAGAAGTTAAAAAACCAGAACTTAGCGCCAAGCTTGTCGCCGAGAATATCGGCTTCCAACTTGGTAAGCGTATGAACTTCCGCCGTGCCGTTAAGATGGCTCTCGCATCCACTATGAATGCAGGCGCCAAAGGTATCCGCGTTGAAGTTTCCGGCCGTTTGAACGGTGCTGAAATGTCTCGCCGCGAAAAGTTTATTGAAGGCTCCGTGCCTCTACATACTCTTCGTGCCGATATCGACTTCTATGTCGAGCACGCTCAAACCATTGCTGGTATTGTAGGTGTTAAAGTTTGGATCTATAAGGGGGAGAAATAATTATGGCACTTAGTCAACCACGCAAGGAAGCCCATCGCAAAGTTCGCAAGGGCAAAAACACCGGTAAAGCCTCCCGCTGCAACACTGTAGCGTTCGGCGATTACGGTTTGATGAGCCTCGATAACGAGCGCATCAACGGTCGCCAAATTGAGGCAGCCCGCCAGGCAATCACTCGCTACGTCAAACGTGGTGGTAAAATCTGGATTCGCATCTTCCCACACATCCCAGTCACCAAGAAACCACTTGATGTCAAGATGGGTAGCGGTAAAGGTGAACCAGCATATCACGTCGCCAAGGTTAAAGCCGGTACTGTTATGTTCGAAATTGCAGAAGTCACTGACGAACAGGCAAAAGAGGCACTTCGCCTTGCTAGCCACAAGCTCCCAGTACGCTGCAAAATCGTAAAGAAAGGCGAGGAGAAGTAAGATGGCAGTCAAGAAAGATAAGAAAGCCGCGAAAGAAGCTGAAGTTATCAGCAATCTTCCACTCGAAGAACAACTCCAGAAGAAACAGGAAGAACTTCTCATCGCACAACAAGGTCTCGGTACTGTCTTACAGAACCCACACCGCATCAAAGCGATCAAGAAAGAAATCGCTCGCATTATGACAAAGATTAACGCCACGGAAGGAGATAAATAATGGCACGCACACTGACTGGAGTAGTGTCTTCCGACAAGCGTGACAAGACCATTACGGTCATGATCACCTCTCGTGAAACGCATCCAATCTACAAGAAGCAGTTCAAAATCACCCGTAAGTATACTGCTCACGATGAAAAGAACGAAGCTCATGAAGGCGATACGGTAATGATTGCCGAAACTCGCCCAATCAGCAAAACCAAAACCTGGACTCTCGTGAAGGTTCTCGAGAAGAGCCACGGTAAGGTAGAACTCAAAGACGAAGTCACCCAGGTCGAAGAGACTTCAGAAGAAGGGGAGGAATAATAAATGATTCAACAAGAAACACGTTTGAAAGTTGCCGATAATAGCGGCGCCAAGGAACTTGGTGTTATCCGCGTACTCGGTGGCACGCGTGCCCGTTATGCTCACGTCGGCGATATCGTCACTTGCAGCGTAAAGGAAGCATCGCCAACTGGCAACGTCAAGAAAAAAGCCGTTGTCCGTGCCGTCATCGTTCGTACTCGCGCTACCATTCGCCGTCCTGATGGATCAACCATTCGTTTCGACGATAACGCAGCCGTGCTCGTTAACGACGATAAAACCCCTAAAGGTACCCGTGTATTCGGCCCAGTTCCTCGTGAACTTCGCGATCTCGGCTACAGCAAAATTATCAGCTTAGCTCCGGAGGTACTATAATGGGTGTTCGTATTAAGACTGGTGACACAGTAAAGATTATTTCCGGTGCCGATAAGGGTAAGACCGGTAAAGTCACCAAAGTTTTACCACAAGAAAATAAAGTCCTCATTGAGGGTATCGGCAATCGCGAGCGCCACATGCGCCCAAGCATGTATCGCCGCGCCGGTAAGAAAGAAATTCAAGTTCCTGTTGACGCAAGCAAAGTCGCTCTCGTAATCGACGCTAAGACTGGCGCCACCAGCCGCATTGGTTTCGTAAAAGATAACGACGGCAAAACTGTTCGTGTTGCCCGTCAAGCAAATAACAGGGAGGTTAAGTAATGGCTGAAACTAAATATGAAGCTCGCTTAAAGACTCTCTACAACGAGACCGTTGCTAAAGAACTCAAAGATGAGCTCAAACTCAACAATATCAATGAAGTACCAAAACTTGATAAAGTTATCGTATCTTCAGGCGTTGGTAAAAAACGCGAAGATAAGCGCTACACTGAAACCGTAGAGCTTACTCTTACTAAGATTACTGGCCAGGCCGTAACAAGCCGCAAAGCTAAGAAATCTATCGCTCAGTTTAAGATTCGTAAAGGCATGGGTGCCCCAGTTGGTTATTTGACAACACTTCGCGGCAACAAAGCTTACGAATTTACTGATCGTTTCATCAATATCGTTTTGCCACACGTCCGTGACTTCCATGGCGTATCGCGCAAATCATTCGATGCTCAGGGCAACTACAGCATTGGTCTCAAAGATCAAACTGTCTTCCCAGAAATCAGCTTCGAAGATTCTGCAGTTATGCACGGTATTGAAATTACCTTCGTAATTAAAAATGGTTCAAAGGAAGGAAGTACTAAATTGTTAGAAAAGTTCGGTATGCCGTTCGAGAAGGAGGATAAATAATATGGCTAAGAAGAGTGCCGTCCTTCGCGACGAAAAACGACGTCAAATGCACGCAAAATATGCTGCAAAACGCGCAGAACTTAAGGCTGCCGGCGATCTCGAAGGTCTCCAGAAGCTTCCACGCAATGCAAGCCCAACCCGCCTTAAGAACCGCGACATGCTCGATGGCCGTCCACGTGGCTACATGCGCCGCTTCGGTCTATCCCGCATTAATTTCCGCGAAAAAGCAAGCAAGGGCGAAATCCCTGGCGTAACAAAGAGTAGTTGGTAAAAGGAGAAAGGAGAGAAAATATGTCTATTCAAACAACTGACCCAGTAGCAGATTTGATCACCCGCATCCGCAACGCCATCGCAGTCGGCAAGACTGAAATCCGCGTTCCAACCAGCAAGCTCAAATTTGCAGTCGCAGAAAAATTACAGAAGATTCACTACCTCGAGAAGGTAGAAATCGAAGAAGCTGAACCACGTTCAATTCTTCATATTATTATCAATAACGAAGACGAAAACGCTCGCATCAACGAAATCACCAAGGTCTCTAAACCTGGCCGTCGTATCTATGCTGGCGTCAACGAAATTCCAAAGGTCAAATCTGGCCGCGGAACCGTACTTGTCTCTACCAGCAAAGGTATCATGACTGGCCAAGAAGCCGTCAAGAACAAGCTCGGTGGCGAAATCCTCGTCCGCGTTTGGTAATAGTAAAAACGAAAAATACCCCATCACAGGGGTATTTTTTGATAGGTCAAAAGCCACCGGCGGAACCGGTGGCTTTCCTAAAAAAGAACTTTTGACTTAGATTTTGCGAGTAAATGCCATGGCTGGACCAAGCGGACAAGGACGATTGCAGTGATAGTAACCGAGTGCGCACTTAGTCTTACCTTCAAGTTCGTGCAGAACTTTGTAGACCTCAACATCTTCAACGAAAAGCGCCCCAGAGATATAACGCTCCAGAGTGTCTTTGGTTTGATTGCAGATTTCAAGTTGAGCGGCGCCACACAAACGTTCGTGACACTTCAAGACAAAAGCCTCAAGCGTACCGCGCTCATTAATGTGCACCAGCATACCCTGCGGATAGTTCTCTTTTAGCTTGGACATATCTGCAAGATACTCAGCGCGAGTATCCGCATCTTCGATAATCGGCGGCACGAAGAATTCGCAATTCGCCAAGTCGGGCAGCAACATCTCATATTTCAGTGAACGGTGTCGTTGAGCCTGCGCCATTTCAGCAAAACTGCCGCTATAGTTAACACTATAGACGTCGCCAAAGTACTCGCGTCGCACGCGGTTGCCGAATAGCGAAATTTTTCTACCTTTGTTGTCACGAATTCTGTCGTCATTAAAGATAGAACGGAACTGTTTAGCCGTCTCGATCAGATACGGACGCAGACGGTCGTAAAACGGGTCCCCAACCGGAGAATTCTTCGCCAAATCTTCCATAAAGCCAATCAGATAATTGCCCTGACGAAAGTCGACTGTATATTCCATAACCGTCGACGGAGTGAAAACCGAAATAAAATATCTCGCATTTTCTTTGGCCAGCTTGTTCACTGTTGTCGCCGGAATCTTCGGATAGCGAGCAGAAATCAGAAGAGTGAATTTTTCAATCCATTTTTCGTAGATTTCGCGCTCCAGGTCGGAAGTCGTCATTGTCGTATAGCGGGCTGACTTTTCGGACGTGTTATAGTCCTGCTCATTGTTGAGAATCATTGCGATGATCTTCGGGATCCCCTCAATCAACAGGTTATAGCCAGGGTGTCCAGAAACGCTATGGTGGCCAGAACCAGCCGTACCGGCAAACCTCTTCTCAGTTTTTTCAACCGGCTCAGCAAGGATAGAGTCAAAGTCGTCCTTCATGTAGCAGATGCCAGCCGCATGTCCGGCATGCAACTCTGCGTCGGCAACAGGAAGAACATAGCCATCTTTAGTTGACGCAATAACAGATACATTCATAATCAAAACCTCCTGTCAAAAAATGTGAATGTGCGAGCAAAATGCTCTCAAAAAGTATGCGGTAAAACCTGACTCTATGCAAGCATAACAAAAAAGTACCACGAAATCTTAAGCAATAAACTATAATGATCATTCTCTCTGTTCTTGCAAAAATCTATTAGATATGGTAAAATGGCAAAGATATTATTAACAAGAGGAACGCAATGAGTCGTATCGGAAAACTACCTGTAGAGATTCCTGCGGGCGTGACAATTACGGTCGGCGACAAAGAAATCACCGTCGCTGGTCCAAAAGGCACGCTACAGGTTCCTGTTCAGGAAAATACCACGACGAAAGTCGAGGGTAACCAAATCATCGTGACGCGTAGCGACGATGAGCCAAAATCAAAAGCTTGGCACGGTTTGCAACGCGCACTACTTAATAACGCCGTAACTGGCGTTACCAAAGGATTCAGCAAGCAACTCGAAATCAACGGTGTTGGTTTCCGTCTTTCTGGTGGTCCTAAAGAAATCGAAATGGCACTTGGTTTTTCGCACCCAGTCAAATACAAAGCCCCAGAAGGCATTGAATTAAAGACTGACAAGATGCAAATTACCGTCAGTGGCATCGATAAGCAATTGGTTGGCCAAGTTGCCGCCGAGATTCGCGCACTCAAGAAGCCAGAACCATACAAGGGCAAGGGCATCAAGTACGTCGATGAACATATTATCCGTAAAGCCGGTAAGGCAGGGAAGAAATAATCATGAAAGCAGAATTTAGAGCGAATCGCACTCGTGCAAAGATTCACGGCACTGCTGAACGCCCACGCCTTAGCGTAAATATCAGCAATATGCATGTTACTGCTCAAATCATCGACGATGATAAGGGTGTAACGCTCGCCTATGCTACTACCGTTGGCAGCAAGCAAAAAGGCAGCAAAACCGAACTCGCCGCCTTTATCGGCTCCGAGATCGCCAAAAAAGCAAAGAAAGCCAAGATCAAGACCGTCGTCTTCGACCGTGGCGCTCACCTTTATGCAGGTCGCCTCAGTGCATTAGCCGATGCCGCCCGCAAGGAAGGATTGGAGTTCTAATATGGATAAGAAACAACCTAAAGTTATCAATAAAGCAGGCACCACTCGTCTTACTGACGAAGCTGTCGCCGCTCGCGAAGCTAAGGCCCAGAACGAATTCCGTGGTCGCCGCCGCGACAATCGCCGTGGCCGCCGCGCCGCCGAAGAAGGCAAAAAAGAATTCGATTCCGTCAATATTTCGATTAACCGCGTCTCCCGCACCGTAGCTGGTGGTCGCCGTATGCGCTTCCAAGCTCTCGTTGCTGTTGGCGATCATAAGAATCGCATTGGCGTAGCTATGGCAAAAGGTAATGATGTTACTACTGCCGTCCAAAAAGCCGAACGCCGCGCAAAGAAGAATATGATTACCATCAACTTAAATGGCGAAACTATCTGCCACGAAGTTGAAACCAAGGTTACTGGCGCTCACGTCTTGATGAAGCCAGCCGCACCTGGTACCGGTATTATCGCCGGCGGTGTCGTCCGTTCTATCATTGGCCTTACTGGTGTTAAGAACTTAATCAGCAAATCACTCGGCTCAACCAACAAGGCTAACATCGCCTACGCCGTAGTCGAAGGTTTGCGCCAACAAGTTCCACACGAACAATGGCATGGCGCTAAAAAAGCCGCTCCAAAAGCAGAAAAAGCTGCCGCTAAGGAGGAAAAATAAATGAAATACAACGAACTCGAAGTAAGCAAGAATCAGTCAGCCAAACGTGTCGGTCGTGGTATTTCCGGTGGTCAAGGTAAGACTGCTGGTCGTGGTACCAAGGGTCAAAAATCTCGCACCGGTCATCACAAACTTCCTGCAGGCTTCATGGGTGGTCAGCGCGCTATTATGCAAGCTATCCCGAAGCTCAAAGGTTTCAAATCGCTTCACGACAAAGCTCAGGTTATCTACACTGACAACCTTAATGAACTAAAGGGCAAAGTTGATAACTTTGTTCTAGCCGACGCAAATCTGATCGCTAACCCATACGCCAAGGTGAAAGTTATCACCCGTGGCGAGCTTAGCGCCAAGATTGAACTTGAGACCCAATTCGCTAGCAAGAGCGCAATTGAAGCCATCAAGAAAGCTGGCGGTAGCTTCAAGAAAGTAACCGTTCCTGCTCGCAAGAAACAGGCAAAAGAAGCTTAATCGAATAGCTTATGAAAATATCTCCTCGCTTAGGGGAGATATTTTTTGTATGATAGGGTGTTTTATGATAATATGAGAAGAGTAAATAAGAGGTATTATGAATTTCAAGACGATTTTTAAGTCTTTCAAGAATAAGGAGATGCGCAAGCGTATTTTTGCGGTCGTTGGCATTTTGATTGTCTATCGCATTCTTGCACACGTTCCAGTTCCGCTTGGAGACGCAACAACATTCAAACAAGCAGTCGATAACCTTATCCGAAGCACAGATTTAGGTGGCTTCCTTAACTTAATTTCCGGTGGCGGTTTGACCAACTTCTCGATTATCCTCGTTGGCTTGTCTCCGTACATTACCGCATCAATCGTTATGCAGCTTCTCACGAAAGCCATCCCACGTATGGAAGAGCTCAATAATGACGGCGAAACTGGCCGTCGCAAAATCGCTCAGTGGACGCGCGTTCTTACGGTACCACTAGCAATCATGCAGTCATTTGCATACGTTTATATTCTTTTCCAACAAGTCGTCGCAACAAATACCTCAACAACTATTACGCTTTCAAACTATGACTGGGCGGTCGCCGTAACTGCTATGACTGCCGGCTCAATTCTCTTAATGTGGCTCGGCGAGCTCATCACCGAACAGGGTATCGGCAACGGTATCTCGACAGTAATCTTCTGTAGTATTATTTCCGGTTTACCTACCACGCTATCATCGCTTGGCGCACAGTTATTCAATACAAGCTATGGCGAGCTCGAAATCTTCGGCCTCAAAACCGGCATGAACCCAACTATGCTTGGCGTAGTAGCAGCCTTGTTAGTGGGCCTCATTATCGTTCTATACTTCCTGGTCAAGATTAACGAAGCTCAGCGAATTATTACAATTAATTACGCAAAGCGCGTACACGGTAACAGCGCCTATGGCGGCATCAAATCTATCATGCCAATCAAATTGATTGCAGCTGGCGTCGTCCCAGTTATCTTCGCAGTCGCATTCCTATCGGTTCCATCGTTTATAGGTCAATTAATCCAACGCAATGATCCTAACAGCCAAATTGCCAGCAATCTTATTACCTGGTTCTCGGCGCCTAATGCAAATACATACACGGGATTAACCGCAGAAAGCTTCATTTATCCAATTCTATACTTCATCCTAGTAGTAATGTTCACCTACTTCTATACTGGCATCATCTTCAACTCGCAAGAAATTGCCGAGAATCTACAAAAACAAGGTGGCTTTATTGAGGGTGTACGCCCAGGTCGCGAAACTGAAAAGTATTTCAATCGCACAGTTAACCGTTTGAATTTATTCGGCTCGTTAGCCCTCGGTTTAATTGCAATGTTGCCATACATCACAGACTACATTTGCATCGTCACTCTCGGCTATCCACTTGGTCTTTCTATATCGGGCACCGGTCTCCTCATTATCGTCACAGTCGCGATTGAAAACCTCCGCCAGATTAATTCTCGTGCGTTAATGGTAACTTACGACGATTATCAAGAATGAGTCTAAAAATCAGTAAAACAGCTAGTAATATTTTCAAAATTATCGGGTGGTTGGCTGTCCTGATAGTTGTAGTTTTGATGGCAAAAGTATTCTTCTGGGAGAAGAGCTACTACGCCAACAAAACCAACGAACGTCGCAACGAGGCAACTGCTGTCATTACAGAAATCGCCAGCGCCATCAATCCATCGGAAACTGAACCAACCCAAGAAGAAATTGACCAACATCAAGTTGCGGCCGATGAACCACGCTATCTCTATATTCCACGTCTCGACCTAAACAAAATCATTATCGAAAGAACGAGCGTCAATGCGCATGTGTTGCAGGTTCCAAGCAATATTCATGAAGTTGCATGGTATTCAGGATCTGCAAGGCCTGGCACAGGCGCATACATCATTATTTCAGGTCTGGACAGTGGCGATTCTGGCAAAAAAGGCGTTTTCGCCAACTTGGATAGCCTGGAAAAGGGTAACGAGATCTCAATCGAAACCGGTTCTGGCGAAAAATATAATTATGAAGTATACGGTGTTGGCCTAGTCGATAAATCTAACGCCAAAGAAGAACTTACAAAAGTCCAAAAGACCATCGATGGAAAAGAAACCTTAATTCTAGTAACCAATATCAAGTCCGAAAACGGCAGCAAATACGAGTCAGTCGCAATCGTCCAAGCAACAATCAAAGAATAACAAAATCCCCCTAAAATCTATTTACTTTTGGGGGATTTTTTGATATAATCACATGGTAATTTATGGCTAGTCAAAAGAAATCGACAAGAGGTGTCAAGTCGAAGCATCGTTCTGATGCTTCTAACGACAATAAACCAAAAAAGGAAGTTATTAAGCTTTCCGGTAAAGTTGTTGAGGCCCTTCCGGGCACGATGTTTCGTGTCGAACTAGAGAATGGCCATAATATCATCGCTCACATGTCGGGTAAAATGCGAAAGAATTATATCCGTCTCGTGCCGGGCGATAAGGTGGATGTTGAGCTAACCCCATACGATCTCACGAAGGGGCGCATCAGCTACCGCCAAAAAGATTAATTTTAACCGAAAGCGAGAGAATTCCCACTCGCGGTTATTTTATATAACCACGAAGGGTAAAACGATGCTTTCAAGAAAGGACATTTTCAATACATGAAAGTTCGTGCCAGTGTAAAGAAAATTAGCCCTGACGATATCATTGTGCGTCGCAAAGGCGTGCTTCGTATCATCAACAAGAAAAAACCTAAGAATAAGCAAAGGCAGGGTTAAGCATGGCAAGAATCGCCGGTGTTACCATTCCTAGCGAAAAGCAAGTCGAAATCGGCTTGACTTACGTTTATGGTATTGGCCGCACCACAAGCAAAGCCATCCTTGCGGCGGCTAAAATCGAGCCGACCACTCGGGTGAAAGATCTCACCGAGGCTCAAGAGCAAAAGCTCAACGATATTATTTCTAGCAAATATTCCGTTGAAGGAGACTTGAAGCGCCTCGTGACAAACAATATTAAACGTATCAAGGATATCAATTCCTACAAGGGTCTACGCCACAAAGCAGGTCTACCAGTCAACGGTCAGCGCACCCGCACGAATGCGCGCACTCGTAAAGGTAAGGCTATCGCCGTCGGCGGCGCCCAACCAAAAGCAGCAAGTAAAACCTAAACTTAAGGAGTTAATATGGCAGAAGATACATCAGTCAAACAAGCTCCTGAAGTGGAGCAAGCACCTGTCGCAGCTGCAAAGCGCGGCAAGAAGGGCAAACGCATTGTCCAAGCTGGCGAGGTTCATATTCAAGCTACTTTCAATAACACCATCGTCAGTGTTACCGATAAGAAGGGTGAAATCCTCACCGCTTCTTCAGCCGGCGCTAACGGCTTCCGTGGTTCCAAAAAAGGTACCGCCTATGCCGCTCAGATTGCAGCTGAAAAGGTTGCCGAAATCGCCAAGCGCGATCACGGCATGAAAACCGTCGATGTCTACGTTAAGGGCATCGGTCTTGGTCGCGATAGCGCAATCCGCGCCTTCAGCACCCAAGGCATTTCTATCAATAGCATCACCGACAAAACGCCTATCGCACACGGTGGCGTTCGTCCTAAGGGAGAGAGGAAACCATAATGGCACGCGATTTATCACCTATTGGCAAGCAATCACGCCGTGAAGGTTATGCGCTCGCACCAAAAGCCGCCAAAATCATGGCCAAAAAATCTGGTATTCCAGGCGAACACGCAGATATGCGCGTCCGTGGTGGCAGCCTCTACCTCACCCAACTTCGCGAAAAGCAGAAAGTTCGCCGCATCTACGGTTTACTCGAAAAGCAGTTCGCAAAGTTAATGCGTGAAGCACAACGCGCCGAAGGCATGACCGGCGAAGTATTGCTCGAATATCTCGAGCGTCGTGCCGACAACGTAGTTTATCGCGCAGGCTTCGCTTCAACGCGCCGCGCCGCACGTCAACTCGTTTCACACGGTCATTTCCTATTGAACGGCCGTCGTATCGACATTCCAAGCGTACGCCTTAACCCAGGCGACGTACTTGAAGTTCGTCCAAAAGCAAAGAAAAACAGTTACTTTACAAATCTTGAAAACATCGCCGGTGCCGCTAGCCAGGCACAACTTTCTTGGATGAAGGCAGATGTCAAGAAAATGAAAATTGAAATTACTGGTACGCCAAAGCGCGAAGAAGCTGAGGTGGGCATCAACGAACAATTAATCGTCGAGTATTACTCACGCTAAAGGAGAACTATGACAAAAGTAATTCACGAAGCAGAACTAGCAGAGATCAAAGACCTTGGTGAAAACAGTTCCAGCTTTGTTATCAAGCCACTTTACTATGGCTACGGTAACACACTTGGCAATTCACTTCGTCGTGTTCTCTTGTCTAGCATCAAAGGTGCCGCTATTACGGCTTTCCGCATCGAAGGTACCACGCATGAGTTTTCCGCCGTCCCTGGCATCGTCGAGGACACCGTTGACATCATGCTCAACCTCAAGAATATTCACCTCAAGTCTCATTCCGACGCTCCTGTCGAGATTCATCTCGAAAAGAAGGGCACCGGTACGGTTCTCGCTGGCGACATCAAGCTTCCAGCAGAGGTTGAAATTTCCAACCCACAGCAAGTTATCTGCAACATCGATGATCCAAACTTCACTTTGAAGATGGATATGGTTGTTGACACTGGCCGTGGCTATCTCAGCATCGAACAATCGAGCGAAGAACGCATCCACGGTGACATGATTGCGCTAGACGCCGTCTTCACCCCAGTTCTCCGCGTCCGCTACAACGCTGAAAACACCCGTGTTGGTCAAGATACCAACTTACAACAGCTCACCCTCACCATCGACACCGATGGTACCATCACCCCACGTGAGGCTTTCGAGGAAGCTGCCGCTATCTTGGTTAACCAATACAAGGCGCTTGCTGGTAGCACTACGGTAGAATCCGCACCAGCACCAAACGCCAACCAAGCCGAGGATGATTCTGGTCTTCTTCTTCCAATCGAAGAACTTGGCCTTTCAGCTCGCACCGCAAATGCATTACTCAACAATGACATCCATACGGTCCGCGACCTCGTCGTATTATCAGAAAGCGATCTCAAGGAACTTAAGGGCTTCGGCGCTAAAGCTCTCGATGAGGTTCGCGAAAAACTTACGGAGTTAAAAATCTAAATGCATCGCCATGGATATAAAGGGCGCAAGTTCGGTCGTGAAAACGATCAACGCACTGCACTAACACGCGGTTTGATGCGCTCCTTGTTTAAGTACAAATCAATTAATACAACTTTAGCTAAAGCTAAGGAAATTCGTCGCCCAGCTGAAAAGCTCATCACTATCGCAAAGAAAGGTGATTTAGCTGCACGTCGTCTCGTTATCGCTCGCTTGGATGACCAAGAGACCGGCAACGCACTCATCGATGTGATTGCGCCACAGATTAAGCGCAACAGTGGTTATCTTCGCATTGAACGCACCGGCTTCCGCCGTGGCGACAATGCCGAAATGGCAACCATTTCCTTCGTTGACGAGATCAAGGACAAGGCTGAAGCTAAGGAGGAGAAGAAATAATGAAGACTTATAGTCAGAAATCCTCCGAAATTCAGCGCGAATGGTGGATTATTGACGCTTCTGTTTTGCCACTTGGCAAACTCGCCGTCGTAATCGCCGACAAGCTCATGGGCAAGTCAAAAGTTACTTACACCCCACACACCGACAACGGTGACTATGTCGTAGTAACCAACGCCAAAAACCTCAAGGTTACTGGCGAAAAGATGACCGATAAGCACTATTATCGCCACTCTGGCTTCCCGGGCGGTCTTACCGACCTTACTCTCGCTGAAGTTATCGAGAAGGACCCAAGCCTCGCAATCCGCCAAGCGGTTGCCGGCATGATTCCAAAAAACAAATTACAGGCCGATCGCTTAGCTCGCCTCCGCGTCTTCCCAGGCGCAGAGCATGCTCACACGGCACAACAGCCAAAGGAGATTAAGTAATGCCAGCTAAGAAGTATACCTACGGCAATGGTAGCCGCAAAGCCGCTACCGCCACTGCTCGTCTCTACAAGGGCAAAGGTGAATTAACCATCAACGGCAAGCCAGCTGCAGAATATCTCAGCAACAACAAGACTTTGCTCGCTGAAGTTACCGATCCACTTGCAATGGTACAGAAGCAGAAAGAATACGATATCACTGTAGTCGTCAAAGGCGGCGGTCTCGCCGGCCAGGTCGACGCAATTAAACTCGCCATCTCTCGCGCATTGGTTACCGAATTCCCAGAATTCCGCCCAATTCTCAAGAAGGCCGGTTTGATGAAACGTGATCCACGCGAAAAGGAACGCAAACACTACGGTCTCCGCAGTGCTCGCAAACGCGAACAGTTCTCCAAGCGTTAATATCGCAATTCAAGAAAATATCTCTCCATCAGGGGAGATATTTTTTGCGCCGAAAACAAAACATAAACAATATATAATAGACTCATGGATAATAATAACTTCTATACGGCTCCAAATAACGTACCAACGCCACCAATGGAACCAACACAAATGAATCAGAATTACGGTCAACAAATTAATCCTGGTTCCGAACCAGAAACGAATCAAGAGATAGAACCTATAAAGGAAAAAGGCATGACCGCGCTGATTATTGCGACCATATGCGTCATAATCTTACTTAGCGTAAGTGCCACAGCATTATATATCATTACATCAAAATTACTCGACCAAGACACCCAGAAAGCTACCGAACTTGCTACCAAAATTCCAGCCGCCACAAATGAAAGTCTCGTCTTCTTCGCCGACGACCTCAAGAAGATCAGCGCCGACGCCATGAAAGACGAAAATGGCAACGATTTTAAAGACAACTCATACGCTACATTTTTCGATAACCACGCTGTAGTTTGTCTCTCAAATGGCGAAAAGCGCATATCTAACCTTAGTGGCGAATTTCTTAGCGAAAAAGTCTCAGAGGTCGGCGATTGCGAGCTAAAAATTGAGCGCGCACAATGGATGGACTATCTCAATAATTACTACACAAAGAAGTACGAACTAAAAGTAAACAAAAAAGACACCTTCTACCAGGACGGCCAGTACGCCGTCTCAACAGATAAGGGCGTCGTTTATGCTAGCGTCGAGCTCAAAGATAATCAAATCATCATCGCAGACGACGTCGAGGCAATTTTGGCCGGCTTTACTCATCCGAATGATATCGCCAAGCTCATCAAAAACTACGTCGACAACCAAGTCGCTGCCGGCAAGATGAAAGAAGGCGATTTGGTAGATGTGCGAGTGCAACAAAGTGGTTACCTCATTATTATGATGAGCCTCGAAGAGGATGAAGCGGGAACCTTCACCGAAAACTTAGTTAAATATTTAGAAGATAAAAAAATCACCGAAATGGACGGCGTAGTGACAGCCTACGAAATAGATTTAGTCGACGGTAAAGCGGTTAGTAACGTACTTTATAAATACGTCATCTCGTTCAAAGCTGGCAAATCGACTATAAATCACATAGACTATTAGTCGCCCAACTTGCGGAATTCCATATTCGGAAAGATTTCCGACATTCTCATATTATCGAAATGAAGATCGAGGACTTCCTCGGTCTTATTTCTTGCTTCAATCCCTTGTAGACGGTCGCCCCAACGCCACACAGCCATACTAGTAACTGCAAAATCCAATATCATAAAAATCGATAAGACAATTCCGGCACGACGCCAAAATTTCGTATTAAATCTGCCAATCATCTTATTCGTGAAGGGTAGCACAAGCCAGCTAAATACCACCCCGAGCAAGCCCCAGACAATCGTCATTTCAAGATTAATTAAACCGAAGAATGGTCCACCATAATCCCAGGACCTCGATCCAAAGACCAAACCCTGCAGCACACCACAACCAAACTCTAATAAAGCGCCTCCCAGCGAAAACAAGATAAACTTTACCAACGTATTATATTTTGCAATTTTTTGCGCCAACAGATAAATTGCGACCATCCCTGCGCCATAAATAATACAAAATGGCCCCCAAACCGTAGCGGCATGATTCGCCCAAGCCCCAAAGCGCCACGCGCTCCAGACGCCTTCTAGAATAAAGCCGGCTACGCTGCCAAAAATAAACATCCAGAATAAATCGTAATAATTCACTTTAAGAGATTTGGCCTCGACGGTATCTGCTACTTTATCGCTCATCATGACCTCAATAACTCTATTATATCACATTTTGCCGAAAAAATCCAGAGCAGAGCCAATTAACATAAACTTTTTCTGAAAAATCGTGTAAAATTAAATTAATTAGAGTTAAATATCAGGAGAAGGAATGGATCCAAATCAAATGCCGCAGGCGCCTTTTTCGCCGCAGCCACAACCAATGCCACAACCAATGCCACAACCGGCCCCACAGCCAGTGTCGCAGCCAACACCTCAACCGGCACCAATGCCGCCAGCAGATCCAACACTAACTCCAGTGCCACCAGCAGAGGCCCAATCAGCGCCAGCTCAGCCAGTAATTAATCAAGCACCACAGGGCATTCTCGACAATCAGGCTCCTGCTTCCGCACCAGCCAAAAAGAAAGGCCTAAACAAGAAAATCTTTATTCCAATTCTCGCCATCGCATGTATTGCACTCGTATTCGGCGCTGGTTTCTTAATCTACTCATTACTCAGCAACACCGGACACAAAGGCGAAAAGGCTATGTTGTCCGAGTCTATCTTCGTGCCAAAAGATAGCGATCAGGAAAAATTCGCCCTCTTCAGCAAAGACGGCAAGCAATTAACCGAATTCGACATTGAAAATCATTCGACCATGGTGGCAGATCACGCCATGGTGCGCAACACTGATGGCAAATACGGCATCATTAACAAAGATGGCAAAATGACCGTCGACTGGCAGACTGGCTCCATTGATTTCTATGGTGGTCTCTATCGCATCGCTAGCGAAAAATCCTCCAAAGATCTCCTAATTACCGGTAAAGGCAAAGAACTTACCGTTATCGGCGAAGACGACACAATCAAATCTTCCTACTACATCCCGATCGTCGTCGTTTTTCATGAAAATGGTCAAGCAGAAGTCTTCACTGCTTACGGCGACAAAATCGACGATTTCGAGGCCAAAGAAGAAGACTGCGAAACCGATTACAGTAGTGTATATATCGCCGTTACCTGCAAGGGCTACATCGGTATTTACAATATCTACGACCTCAAAAAGACGACCTCTATCGAAGATAGCGACAAGAAGTATGATAACTTCTACGCTAATCAACTAGGCGATATTTTCGCCTTCCGCGAAGAATCCGAAAACTATCGCGAAAACTCCAACACCGCAGTTTACATCAACGGGAAATTCCATGATTTAGGCAAACTATGTCGCTACATCTATGTCACGTCTCCAGACGCAAGCATAGATAATCCTTACGGTGGCTACGCCTCCTGCTACACGGAAGATGGCGAATATTTGATTGGCAAAGACGGCAAAGTTACCGACGTCGACATTTCAACACACGAGATTTTCGACGCCGATCACTACATTCACTACGACCGCGATGAAGACAAAGCCGAAATCTATGTAGATGGCGCAAAGGTAAAGACCATGGACTGCGATGGCGGCGTCGATCAGGCATACAAAACATACACCGTTAGCAACGACAATAAGGTCACTATTTACGACCTTGACGGCAATCAAATATTGTCCCGCGAAGGCAAATATTCCCGCTTTGGCGGCATTGATGACTACGGCAACACCATCTTCTCGCGCATGAATGATGATTACGAAACCGAAACCATCCTCCTCAATAAAGACGGCAAGGAGCTTTCAAAGAAGGCTCGCTCCGTCTACGCGATTCAAGATGGCTACTATTACACTCAGGATAAAGACGACAACACAACCTTACTAGACAAGAACGGCAAAACTATCTTTGAAAATAAGACCTGCGGCTCCGTCAGTCACAACAAATACACCAATCGTTTCGTCTGTAATCCTTCCTACGACGAAGACGATGGCAAGGTGATAGTTTTTGACAATAGTGGTAAAGAAATTTTCAGCGCCACTGGTAATTATCAGAGCGACGGAAACAACGTATATCACATCGTTATTCACCACGATGATGAAGATCACTATTACACAACTGACGGAAAAGAATTCTATACTGTAAAATAGGAATATGAAATCTAACGACAGATACGACTATTACGACGTACCGAAGATTCAAAACCTTCTACAGCTAGTCCAATTACATAAAGATTCCAACAAAATTGCGTACATGTGGCAGCAGGGAGACAAGACCCAGCGCCGCAGCTTTAAGGCCGTCTATGACGACGTGACGGCCCTTAGCGCGCATTTTGCTAATAAATACCATGATCGCAACATCGCTGTAATCGGTGAGAATTCTTATGCCTGGATTGTTTACGCTTTAGCAATTGCTATTAGCGGCAATATTGCCGTAGCCATCGATAAAGACGGTAGTATCGATACGATCAAGAAACAACTTAAACAATGCGACGTAAAGACTATCTGTTATTCCGAAAACTACAACGAGGAAGTCGGCAAACTCAGCGGCGATTGTTATTCATTTGAAGAAATTGACGAGATCATCAAGTCTGGCGGCAAAAACAAGAAGGTCAAGAAAATTGACGACTATAAACCGGCTATGATATTTTTCACTTCCGGCACCACCGGATATAGCAAGGCCGTAGTCTTGTCGCAACGCAGCATCGCCGCTAACCTATACGGTGCCGCATCGTTATTTAATCCAGAAGGCGACGCTTGCAGTTTTTTGCCATATCATCACGCCTTCGGCTTCGTTACATCATCCCTAAACCCATTCTATTACGGCGTTACCACTTATATTAGCAGCAGCTTCAAGCATCTAATAAATGATTTTCAGTTATCCAAACCTAGCACAATTTTCGCCGTACCAATGGTCGTAGAGACAATCTATAAACAAATCTGGCGCGAGGCTCGACGCCAAAAGAACGATCGTCTACTCAAACTTGCCATCAATCTCAATAAGGGTTTCCTGAAGCTCAACATCGATTTGCGCGAAAAGCTATTCAAACAGATCCATAGCCAACTTGGCGGCAATCTCAAATATATTATCTGTGGTGGCGCACCATTAGGTACCGAATATATTAAGTGGTTCCGCAATATCGGCATCGAAATCTTAAATGGTTATGGCATCACCGAATGTGCGCCAGTCGTATCAGTCAACCGCAATTATTACTATCGCGACGGCAGTATTGGCCAAATCTGTCGCGACGTCGAAGTACGAATTATCGACGGCGAGATTGCGGTGGGTGGCGATGTAGTCATGAAAGAGTATTACAAAGACAAGAAGGCCACCGAAGAGGTCATGCGAAACGGCTATTACTTCACTGGCGACCTCGGCTATATCGACGAAGACGGCTTCCTCTTTATAACTGGCCGCAAGAAGAACCTCATTATCCTCAGCAATGGCGAAAATGTTAGCCCAGAAGAAATCGAGCTCGAACTCCAAAAGGACAAAGGCGTAGCAGAGGTAGCAGTATACGAATACGGCAACCGTATTATTGCCTCAATCTTCCCAAATGAAGGTTATCTTGGCGACCAAGACTATTTTGATGATATAATCTACAAGTATAACCAAAACAAAGCGAAAAATCGCCAAATCGCGATGGTTCACCTACGCGATACCGCTTTTCCGCGTAATAATAACGGAAAAGTCGTGCGAACAAAACTAATAGAGGAAGATAACTATGAAGGATAAGGTCATTAAACTAATCGCAGAGACGCTCGACGTCGACGCAAAGAAGATTAGCGAAAAAACCAATCTCGTCAAAGACCTCGAAGTCGAATCACTCGACCTCGTAGATCTTGTTGCGGCCTTCGAAGAACAGTTCGGCATCGAAATTCCAGATAAAGACATCAAGAATCTCCAGACTGTCGGCGACATTATCGAATACGCCGAAACTCATCAGAATGCTTAGATTTTATTACGCCAAAAACATCGATTCTCATACTCTCCTCAAGCAAGTATTTGCCAGCGAGCATATCAAGGACACAACTTTGATTTATGGCCCAAACGGCAAACCATACTTAAAAACAGGAGAGTTATTTTTCAATCTCAGCGATAGTCACGGACAGTTAGTATGTGCAGTTTCTGACCAGGAAATTGGCGTCGACATTCAGAAGATATGCTACAGACCGCGAGTCGCCCGTAAAATTTGCACACCGGCTGAACTGAAGACGATAAAAAACGCTGAGGATTTTACCCGAATCTGGGTCCTCAAAGAAAGTTTCGTCAAAGCCAACGGTGCTGGTTTAGCCTACGGATTACAAAATGTAGACACATTAGCATTAAAACAGGCTGAAGCCTGGCGCTACGGTGATTTTTATGTTGCCGTCTGCTATAATAAAACATAGCCGTGATTAATGTATTATATTGCGGAGATAAAAACGTCCTCAATGGCTTAATTATCTCCACCTTATCTTTAGCAAAACAGAGCAGTGAGCCGCTCAATATTTTCGTGTTTACAATGAAAATGCGAGGCTACAAGGACATTCCACAACGTTCAATTGACGAACTTGGCAAAATTCTCAAACAGAAGAACCCAAAAAACAAGATTCAACTCATTGATATTACCGACGAGTTCGAATCGGACAAGCCAAGTGCTAACGTTAAGAATCTTTTTTCGCCATATTGTCTGCTTCGCCTCTACGCCGATCTCGTCGAAGGTTTACCAGAAAAGATTCTCTACCTCGACACCGACGTAGTAGCCCTCAAAGATCCAAACGAGCTCTACAAGATGGATAACTCCGAATATGAAATTATGGGCGCCGTTGATTATTACGGCCAACACTGGATTCGTACCAGCCTATTCGAAAAAACCTACATGAACTCTGGCGTCCTCCTCATGAACATGCGCTTGATTCGCGAAAGTGGCCTGCTTCGCAAAACTCGCCGCCGCATCCGCCACGTAAAGATGTTATTGCCAGACCAAACTTCATTGAATATATATTCCAAACGCAAAAAACTTGTCGATCGTAAGTTTAATGAGCAGAAGCAAGAAACCGACGAAACTGTTTTTCGTCACTTCTCGACCACCTTCCGCTTCTGGCCAGTTTTCCATACGCAAAAAATTAAACCATGGGATGTCGAAAAACTCCATAGGGTCCTCAAGTGCCACGCTTTTGATGATGTGCTCGAAGAATACGAAAGAGTTAAACGAACTATCACAAAATGACCAAACAAACCGTAATTCCAGTATTTTTTTCCGTTGACGAAAAATATGCGCCATATCTTTCGACGGCCATCGCCTCGCTGATTGAGCATAGTTCAAAAAAGTATCAGTACGAAATCAATATCGTATATCATAACTTAACCTTATACTCACGACGCAAACTCGAACGTTTAGGCGACGGAAAGAAGAACATCAAAATCATCACCACGAAAATGAAAAATAATTTGCGCGGTATCTCTGATCGCAAAGAAACCCGTCTCAAAGCCGACGAATTCACGCCGACCATCTATTTCCGCATCTTCTTGCCAGAAATGTTCCCACAATACGACCGTGCAATTTACCTCGATAGCGACATCATTGTTTTACACGACGTAGCCGAGCTATACGACACTGACCTCGAAGGCAACCCATTGGCTGCATGTTTAGATATGTCCACCTTTGGTAATCCATTGTTCGCACGCTATTTCGAAGACGCCATCGGCATCAGTACGAAGCAATATTTCAACTCTGGTATTCTCGTCATGAATTTTAAGCAACTCCGCGAAGAAGAGTTCTGCGAACACTTCCTTTATCTGCTAAACTTCTATGATTTTGACACCGTTGCACCAGATCAGGATTATCTTAACGCCATGTTAAAAGATCGCGTTAAATACCTAGATATGAAATGGAATACGATGCCAACCGCCGAAGCAGACGAAAAGAACCCATACATCGTGCATTACAATCTATTCTTCAAACCATGGCACTACGATAAGACTAAATATGGTGAATATTTCTGGCATTATGCCAAAAAATCCAGTTTTTCACGCGCTATTAACCGCGAAAAGCGTAATTTCGGCCGTCACGGTCGTAAAACCGACGACGAACGACTAAAACAAATGTCTAATCGCTGCGAAGAAATACTCGCTAGTGAAAAAACTTTCAAAAAAATTTTTGACAGCGGCAAAGAGAGGAGAAGTTAATGATTATTGGTGGCGACAAATCTGCAGTTATTGAGAACATCAAGAAACTTGCCACAGCCGGCGACCTAAACCACAAAGCCGAACTCGACGACCCATCGCTCGACGAAGATGGCGCCATTCAAGCAATCGACAAATATAATGCCGATCGCGCCAAGAAGCTCAAATTCTTCTTCCGCAGCCGACCAGCTTATCTGCTGCATGACATTGCCATTCTAATGCATAAATCTCGTACCAAATTCGTCGGACTCGAGAAACTCGACGGTATCAAAGGTGGCGCCATCATTACATCTAATCATTTTAATCCAATCGATAGCATCTTTCCACGCCAAGTAATTCAAAAAAAATTCCATAAGTTTCCATGGATTGTTAGCCAAGAGACAAATCTTGCCATGGCCGGCATTAATGGCTATCTGATGAATAATTTGCCAATTCTACCGCTAAAAAATAGCCCAAACTACATCATCAAACATTTTATGCCGGAGCTAAAAGACAAAATCGATAAGGGCGATTTCGTGCTGATTTATCCAGAAGAAGAACTCTGGTTTAACTACCGAAAACCACGCCCAAGCAAACGCGGCACATTCCTATTCGCTTCACAGGTTGGCGCCCCAGTTATTCCTTGCTTCGTCGAAATGCAAGACACCGACAAAAAAGATAATGACCAATTCAATCTCATTAATTATACCGTTCACGTGCTCGATCCAATTTATCCGGACCCAGAAAAATCACACAAAGAAAACAGCAAAATCATGGCCGAGCAAGACTACAAAGCCAAAGTCGCCGCCTATGAGGCAGCCTACGGCAAAAAACTAAACTACAAGTTTAGCTATAAAGACATCGCCGGCTATCAGCACTCTAAGACTTCTGGCGATAAGTAATATAACTATAATCACTTGACTGCGCGCGTCGCTCCATAGCTTCGCGCGCTTTTTGTGCCAGTTGGTTCTGCTGTTCCTTGCGCGACAAATCATGGTCAGCCGCAAATGGACCGTCGACATAGATATTAATTTTTGGACGCTTGAATATTCGGCTTTTAGTGAAGGTAGTCGTAGCAGTATAAATCGGCGCCCCGAGCGCAGCCGGGTAATGAAAGCTACCAGGCGTAAAAGGCCTAATTTCAGTAAAATATGGCCACATATGGCTCTCTGGATATATTACGACAGGCCGTTTCTGCTCAATGCGCTTTTCTATCGCATTAGCGAACTTCTTCATGCCGCGCAAATCCTCCGGCAAAGGCAAAGCCCCAGCCGCAGGCAACCAACTTCCAATCGCTACGATACCTAAATTCGCTGCACTGCAAACAATATGCGGTCGTTTTGGCCAGCAAATCATAAATGGATCAACTACATCACCAAAGGTTAAAGTATGATTTGCATAAACAAAATAACCAGACTTAGTTTTGCGCAAAACCTTACGATTCCGCACGCTAATATGCGCGACGCACTTCATATAAATCAAATCAATCAGCAAAACAATGGGGTAGAGCAAAAAGCCACCGAACTTACGCCCGAAACCACCAATCCAGTCATAATTTTCCGGCAAACAAAAATCCTGATTGTGCGACTCCGCAAAATCTTGATCAAAGCTCTGATAATATTTAATCCGACGTGCGCCGGAATTCTTCTTCATACTTATGCCAATTATAGTCGAAAAAAGCCCCACCGTACAGGTGGGCTATTGCGTATTAGTTATTGTCAACGCAGTAGACCGAACGACCCTCGAGCTTAATCGCCACCAAGAAATCCTTCGGACGACCAGTTTTTATGGTCATATTCTCCGCCGAACCACACTTGGCGCCAGCCTGCATATAAATGCGATGATGATCTTTCGTATCGTAACTGCGATAATTCGTATTACCAGGAATCACTGCCGCATGATAAATCGTACCGTCTGGCGCCGTAAATTGATCCGAGCATTTCGTATAGACATAATCCTGCAAGGAAGCCGTCGAGCTCATACTTTTATAGACGCAGCTATCGTCGACATAATGAATCACGAAATCTGTATCTAAACTATTCTTTTCATAGCCAAATGGCAGTTTATTATTATTCGACACGTATGACATTACTGCAGTCATGATTCGGTCGACATCATTCTTGCGCTGCGTATCACGTTGTCCGCGCTGCAGGGCCGGCAAAGCTATAAAAACCATTAAAAATATTAGGCCAGCAATTGCCAAAACTAAGACAACCTCAATAATCGTAAAACCCAACTTCCTAACGTTTTTAGTCATAAGCATATTATAGCAAAAACGGCAGCCAAAAGACGGAATGATATAATCTTATCATGAGCACTAGCGGGAAAAACTTATCACTCAAAGCATATATAGATGGAAAAGAAGCGTCCATAGAAATACCATATGAATCTCTATTTGAATTATTCGAATTCAGAAAACAATACGAAGAATACGCAAAAGACGTCTCTACACCAGTCGACCACCATGAACCAGAGCGCATAATTTACGATTCTGCTAAGCTTTTAGTAAAACATGGAGTTTGCTCCACTGAGCTACTTCAACGCCACTTTCATATGGGATATGGCAGAGCAGCTTCAATAATTGATGAACTCGAGAATCTCGGCGTCATCACTCCAGTTGTCGGAAACAAGCGATTCATCAAAGTCAAAAACGAAAAAGAATTATGTGACATTTTCAAAAAACAAATAGCGTTAAACGTCATCCAGCTTAAAGATATGCGTTCGGCCATTGAAGTTATCTTAAAACGAAAAAGATGCACAACGCCATTGATTCAAAAGAGTTTGGACTGGGGGTATGGACATACACAAACCACATTGCTGAATCTGGAGATAATAGGAGCAGTTTCACCCAGAATCGAAGGAAAAATCGAACAAGATATTTTAATAAAAAATCTCGCAGAATACGACAAATTGATAGAGCAATTGCAACTATCTAAATAAATATGCCGACAAGAAATAGGAATTGAATATGGAAGATATCAAATTAAATGATCTACTCCAATTAACGAAGGAAGAAATCAACAAAACAAAAATCCGTTTCATGGTGCCAAGTAGTGGTATTGATTTTGACCCGAATACCGACGCCGAAGATCCTTCCAAGCAAGACAAAATCAACCTTACTGATCTTGTATATAACCGCGAAAAATCCATATCGTTCACGGATGACGTTATCGCAATAGGCTTCATCCGAATTCGTGACGATTATTGGCTCATGACCGGAATTGTCAAAGTTGTAGAAGATAATGGCTTAGCCAAGCCAGCGACAGCCAAATACTTGACCAAGAAATATAATTTTAGATTGGTCATAAGATTCCATAAGAACTTCCAGAATGGCATCGTTCTAGCCAAAAATATCATCGACGAACTTGAGGTTATCGAAATCTGGAATCCAGACAAGACCCTGGACGATAAAACCTTCCCGGGATACAAGAATGTATCTGTAAGTTACCACGAGTTGAAGAAAAAGCTAGAATCCTCCGAATGGCGCACAGCATTAAGCTGCCGCAAGGGCGTTTACCTAATCACAGACCGAACTACCGGCAAACTCTATGTCGGCTCCGCCTACGGAGCGAACGGCATTCTAGGCCGCTGGGAAACATACATCAAAAGCGGCTACGATAAAAACGAGGTCGAAAACGGCAAATATCCAAACAAAAAGCTACAAGAGCTAGTAAACGAAAAGGGCCTCTCGTATATCCAAGACAATTTCCAATACTCCATTCTTGAAACCTTCACCGATGACGTTTCCGACGAATATATAATAGGCAGAGAATCATGGTGGAAAGAAGCCCTACACAGCAGGGAATTCGGATATAACGCCAACTAAAAGATAAAAACAAAAATGGTGAGGCTATCGCGACTCTATTAAAACTATTTGTGAAAGATATCAGAGTCTTTGGTATTCAAAGAAATGCCGCGTTATTGCGTGAGTGTGTTCTTGACGCGTTCGGATTTAAGAAAATATGGAGCCCAAATGCAACAAAATGCTACGCTCCCAAGTGCAGAACCTACCGCTTCACCCACCATTGAACCAGAAACATTTGAAGGAATATCATACTGTCCTATTATGGATACTACCCAAGATGTATCAATTATTACCCAAAGTCCGAAAGCAAGAAGCAAAAATAAATTATACTTTATAGCAACTTTCTTCTTAGAAAGAATTAGGATGATACTGATTATTAGAGCCACAAACCTTACCGCCGTCATAAAATTCTCAACGGAAATTGACTCCTTAATTCCATTGCAAAAACCACCATATATTTCATTTAAAAAATCGCAATCTGAATTGGTTATACCGGATCCGCTATTTACGACTATTATTATCAATGATACGCACATCCATATAACATAGAATAAGAGCCACCCGCCAATACCCTTAACTTTGTTATTCTTTTTTGGTGGACGCTCATACTTTGATTCATGTATTTCATTTACCGCACGATGATAATCGCGCTCAGAAGCGCTGTCGTCCTTTTCGATATATTCGTTATTCGCCTCGAATTTCTTCTGAGGCGCACCACAAGAAGGGCAATATTTCGCAGACGCGACAATACTTTCACCACATTCAGCGCAATACTTACGCTTCGAACTAGCACACATATTACAATTATATCAAATAAGACGCTCCGCCAGAAACCGCTTATCCTTGCAGAAGCCATAAAATTGTATAATACTATTACCATAATTTTTCAAATATGGGATATCTAGTAATATATAGTCTTGACTCTCTAAAATCTGCTCATTTTTTTGAGAGCCATGACGACGCCGTAGACTTTATCAATGAATGCAGCGATATAGGTAAATCAGTCATCGAAGACCTCCATAAAACCGCCAAAGAAGACCAATATATCGCGACGCTAACTTCGGGACAAGAACTAAAAATTAAGATAGTCCCGCAATGGAATGCAAACGTAAGATATGACCTAACCTACGCAAAAAACGCAAACCGCCCCATAACTCGCCGTTTTACCACCAAAAAGAATGCCATCGAATACGCCCATAAAATTTTAGATGAATTAGATGCTAGCGCCGACCCAGGAGAAGACGAACGATGCGAGTGGCTGCTCAATGATCCAGAAAGAAATCTCCATGCGCATCTAATCATTTCCCTGGTTATTCTCGGAGAAGGGCATGGGGGAGATGATTTTAAGACCCTAGGATGTTCGTCGCATGACTCAAAAGACGAAATTAAAACAGCATTCAAAAAACTAGCCCTCAAATATCATCCAGATGTTGGTGGTGACGACAAAAAGTTTGCAGAGATAAACGAGGCCTACCAGCGAATTATGGATGGACACCCAAAGAAGCAGTCGCGCTCAGTTGAAGAAGAATATTCGTGCTTTGACATAAAATACTTCTTCCGCCATATAGGCAAAGCAATATCAGACACAAAACTCAAACTCTACGCAGAAATCAGGAGTAAAGCAAGCTCTCTGATGGGCTCCGGCGTCGCAATGTTTGTTATTGGCCTAATACTCACTAGCATTTCAAGTTCAAGCGCCAAACCTGGAGGCACCTATATAGTCTTTACTGGGCTACTCTTAGTAGGCATCTGGCGTTTTCTTAAAGGTGGATATTACTATATAAATCCCGAAGCGCTCATAGAAAGAGCAAAAAAACAGCATAAATAGATAAAAGCACTCTTCACCAGAGGGCCCGCCATTAAATCAAAAAAATTTCAATATTATTTGGCGACTCGTTTATGCCGAAGACACTACAAAGCAGATAATCAACAAAAGCAATAAAGCAACAATAATAAAGGCAGGCACAATGTCTTCTCGTTTTTTCTTTTCTGTCCTCTTGCCGTTTTTTGAAAAAACATTAACCTCCTTGCGCCTACTAGACGAACCCAACCATGCGCCACATTCCGAACAATAGACATCACCAGAATGCGCCAGCGCACCACAAACGCCGCACTCATGGTCGCGCTCACCATGACCACCGTTAGTTTTTATTGTTATTTTAGGCTTATTCCTATTTATCAAGTTTTTGCATATATCACGAAATGGCTCTTTTGAAGAAAATGCTAAGGCGGCAAGAGTCAAAATGTTTACAATTAGAAAAATAATCGCAAGTACACGAAACACGGAATAGCTGTCGTATAAATCATTATACTTATCCAAATATTCTTCAGCGGTGTTTTCCAAGGTCCCATAATATTCCTGTTTTTGCTCAGTATAAGAAGCAGACACTTTAGAATACAGATCGGCCAATTGTATATCGTCCACTTTTGTTCCATCTGCCCCTACACGTACAAACAGTTCACTCGCGCGCTGAGTGGACGAATAAGAATTAATCTGGCTAGCATACCGTGATTCGTACTTTGCGAGCTTAGAATCGACAGCAGATCGTTCTGAATCCGTCAAATCTAAATATACCAAATGCAATAATTCATGACGTATCGTGTTACCAACATCTTCACATGCGTACGATATATATTCATACTCGGTATAATAATAAGACGCATATGAAACTCTTTCGTCATAAAGGGTAGTGCCAGGAATACATACGTATACTTGCCTCGTCAAAGGAATAGTGCAGCCATATACGGCCATACCAAACCCCATATTACAATAGTTATGATATATGTCGGAAAGTGAGACAAACTTTGTTTTTGCCTCTATAGCCAAGTCGGCACCACAATCGGTCAATCCGGCATTATTTATATAATAATTCGTCGTATTCGCCCTACCGGAGCACTCATCTTTCTTACTAGAATAATGCAGCCAGTCATCCGACACGCTATCTCTTTCGTATGCGATTTTCTCTAGCCGCGAATTTATATTTACTAGAACCAAAAACGCCCCAACCGTCATTGCGAAAATAATAATTAAAAATATTTTATTACGCTTCATCAACTTGCCTAAGTCCGATTACCGAAAGGTCTTTTCCTTAATTTTAGCATGCACTAAACCGCGGTCGCCATAAATGAATCCAAAGATAGCTCAAAAACCTACAAATAAAAATCGCCTTTCGGCGACTCACTCCAGAGGTCAACTTTCTCGGAAGTTTGAATAAGACAAAAATGGTGGACCTATCGCAACTTTATTCAAACCATACAACATTATGGGAATATGTCAATAAGGTCAAATCTACCCCTGATAATACCACAGAATCAGACGATGCGAAATACCCATATCCAAAAGAAAAAGTTATAAGATCCATCACTCAGCGCCAAAAACGCCTATCTAAGTTAGAAATTCAAACCATTTGCGAAAGATATCAGAATGGAGCTTCTATATATAAACTAGCGGCAGATTTTGGCTGTCATCGTAGAACTATTAGCGACACGCTCAAACGTAATGGCATAGAAGTATCTCATCTAGCGTCCAAGAAACCAGAGCTAGTCAAAAAGATTATTGAGCTATATGCCGAGATGAAAACGCCAAAGGAAGTCGGAGCCATCGTAGGCGTCAATGGTGATACTGTTCGCAAAGTCCTCAAAGAGAATGGAATCTATATCCGGAAGAGCTGGGAGTATCCGAAGAGGTAATACTACAAGCGCTTCTTTAGCTCACTAGCAACTCGTTCAATAATTGGCACTACTAATGCGTTGCCCATAATAAAATATCGCTGACGTTCTGGCATTTCCGTATTTGTCCAATTATCCGGAAAGCCATTAATGCGCTCACACTCAACTGGCGTCAATCTGCGAAGTTTCTTGGTTTTCGGGTCCTCAATTACATGAGTACTACGATTCAATGTACTCTCGCTCGTTAGCATAGTGCGTGCTGGACGATCAAGCGGATCAGGGAAAGCTATTGCGCCTTCCGAAAAAGTATATTTGTAGCCAGTATTCGAAGTTCTTTCAATCTTTTTAGAGCCTTTTAGATAAGTCCATTTACCCATTTTGTCGTCCGTAATGTAGAAATGGTCGTCCACACCATTCTTTTCGACTATCTTAGACAATGTTATTGGCGTTTCGAGAATCGGAGTAGCCTCGATAGAAATTACCTTTCCGTCAACCATTACTCCTGCATTATTAAACTGCGCCGAGAAATGGTCAGACAAATCCGCAAGATCCGCAAACCTTGACACATCGGCCTCCATGATGCGCTTGACGTTGTCTTTTTCTACTGGAAATGCGGTACCAAAGACGCCATCCGATAACATCCAACTTTTCGCGCCATTATCTTTTTTGAGTGCGTCCTTAAGCAACTTATGTAATTTCGTACCCTTCTTGTAGGCAAGAATAAACGTGCGACGACGACGCTGCGCGAATCCATACTCCGCGGCATTAATGACTCGCCATTCTACGCAATAACCTTCATCCATCAAGCAACGCAATATAACACCAAAATCTCTGCCGCGCTGTTTTGCAGGCGATTTTAGCAATCGGTCAACATTCTCGAGAAATACATATTTGGGATGGCGGAGTTTTATAATATCGTTAATTGACCACCAAAGAACACCCTTCTTGCCCTCGAGCCCTTTCGACGAAGATAAAGAATGAGCGACAGAGTAATCCTGGCACGGAAACCCGCCGCACAACAAATCATGAGCCGGAACCTGATTAATAACGGTAGCAATATCTTCATTTGAGCACTTTTCTGGGCTACCGAAGTTTTTTACGTAGCATTTGTATGCCCACTGACCAGCCTGTCCAGGCTCCCATTGATTAGCCCAAACAGTTTCAAAAATAGAGGAGCTGCGCTCAAAACCAACCCGGAATCCACCGACACCGGCAAATAACTCTACGACCCGGATTTTATCCTGAGACACATACCTCCTTATTTAGTTGTCATATCAAATTATACCACAGATACGACCCCTAAAAAGCGTAAGTACGTTAATCCAACAAGTCATCAATTTGTCGTTTAATATACTCTCGATTAAGCCAAAAACACTGCTTCGGAAAGACTCTTCCATCCGGTAGAGTATCAACGTCGTCAGCGTTACGACCGTGCGGACGCACATGGCAAACCGAGCTATCCGAAGACTTCGGAAAATTGCTCTGATATTTTCCGTTCACACGCTCAAACTGAAGATCTCCAGAAATAAGATTTTTTGTCTTTTGCCACACGTCTTCAACTTCATTTAAGTCTGAGTAAGGAATATTCCAGAACTTACAACCCTGCAATCTTAAAACACCGTTCTCGTCATACTTGTAAACTACGAAGAAAAACCTAGTTTCATCAAGATAATTTCTGAAATCACTGTCTTCCCATTCTTCGTTCGCGATTTTCGAAAATTTCATAGCAGGGAAAGACATACTTTCGCGGATAGAGCCATTTGATTCTACGCGAATTGTTTTTACGCGTATTCCGGCCTTCTCAAACTCTTCGGCCTTGTTGCTTTTAACTCCCAATATGCGATAGGCAAGAATAGCCTCCAGATTTTTAGGTTTGCCTTCACTCGTCGATATTCCAAATTCCGAGCATAGTTGTTCTTCGGAATAACCCTTGTAAGCATTGATTTTATCGATAACATATTGTTCAAAAGATACTATCTTATCGCCAGTTACGATTGCGTCTATTTTATGAGTATTCGGAATAACGTAATTATTCAGAACATAAGTCATATATGAACTTTTAAATGAAAAAGCTCTTGGCTTAGCTGGGATATCACTATACGGCTGAGAACGACGAACGCTAGAATCGCTCGATTTTGTACAGGCCGCTAGATACATAGTATCGCCCTCTGACAATTCATGGGCTTTTCCGGCCTTAATTTTATCAACTATTTTCTCGAAGTCGGCTTTTATAATTTCTAGGTCTTCTTCTGGTGGAGTAAAGAGCGAAACATAATCAATTCTATAATCGAGCCGATCCCGAATTTCTTTACGATACAAATAGTAAATTAAAAGCATTAACCTAGCTTTTAGCCATAAATGACTATCGCCAAATGCCTCATTGACTACATTCATGTAGTCAATCATCGTTATAACTAATCGCTCTTTTGCGACTTTTTCGCTTTTGGAGTTGTATTTATATGGCGTAACTTTTAGCTCAACGCCAGCCTCATCGAAATCGGGCCGAGAATCGCTATTTGCCTTATAGTGAAAATAGCGCTCTTCCAACAAAACACCTAGTCCACCTTTTTTATTAAACCCGCCGTCATCGACAATACCACTAACATTATGCGTGTCATTTTCAACTACATTACGAAAAGTACGACCTATTAGACCCTGTGCATATCTCTCAATGCTCTTCGGATCAGAACGGTCGTACTCGCTATTCATTTAATGGTATTATATCACTTGGCCGATTCACTTTTTGTCGCCATATCCTTCGCCATCATAATTAGCGCCTGCGCTAGCTTTTCTACATCAATCTCCTGCCTCATTAGTGGCAACACCCGCGCCTCGTTCTTATACGTTCGCCTCTTTCCGGCTTGTTCCAAAGATTTCTGCAAATAATAATCCCTCAACTTCTCATTAAGCTGAGGGATTTTCTTCGTATCAGTACGTCCATATGCTGATGTCTTAGTATGAGCCAAATAACAGAGACTAAAACCAGAAGTTTGAATAAGAAACTTTAGGTGTTGGCAAGCAACCTTCATTCAAACCACCATTTTTTGGTGTTTCAAAAACTGACGCAATGAAACGACTTTGGCTGCAAATACCCCTGTAAAATCAACAAAAAATCGCCTTTCGGCGACTCACTCCAGAGGTCAACTTTCTCGGAAGTTTGAATAAGACAAAAATGGTGGAGCACAGGAGATTCGAACTCCTCACCTCTTCCATGCC